>JAYVZG010000096.1:0-2869 GCA_043783565.1 Flavobacterium sp.
ACTAAATAAATTAAATTTAATTTGGCTGTTGTCATTTCCTTTTACTGATATAAAACCGCTACGAGTTATTGGGTTTGGAAATACTAGTGGTGCCGTTAAATCAAATTCATTGGTTGCTAACGCATTGGTATTAAGTTTAATATTATCTACATATAAGGATTGACCGAATTGATTAATATTTCTAAATTTTATTAAAACCTTTGGCGACCCAATATATGAGGATAAATCAATAGTTTCTTTTCGCCATTGGGAGGCAGTTGGTACAAATTGTGTGGTTATTGATGGAGCTGTGGCTAGTTGTTGTCCAACTTTATTGTATACAGTTGTGTAATTAGCACCACAATCTGTTGAAACTAAAACTTGTAAAGCATCTTGATAAGCGGTGCTGTATAGGGAATAAGCAACATCAAAAGTAAGAGAAGCATTTGCTGCGCTTGTTGTTGACATATTTATTGGTGCCACCATATCTGCAAATAAACCGGGTCGACTAATATTAAAGTTATCGACTGTCATACAATTGGTGCTTTGTCCGAAACCTCCAACTGTATTGTTATATGTCCAATTGTAACTATTTGTAAATTCTTGATACCATTCATTAGGTAATAATCCTAGTTCAAAATTTTGATTTAGTGTAGCACTATTTGAAACATTAGTAGTAGTAACTGTTAGCGTGTCAGTTGAAGAAACTCCACTTGCACTGGTAACAGTAAGTGTAACAATATGATTTCCTAGTGTATTGAAAGTAACCTGTGGGTTGCGAAGTGACGAGGTAGTAGTAGTTCCGTCTTGAAAAGTCCACGCCCAAGTTGCATTAGTATGATTTAGCATAGAATAATCATCAAAAGAAAAAATATTATTACAAGTCAAATCAGCAGTTAATTTATCAACCATTATTTTTGCAACTGGTCGAGTTGGCTCTTCATACAATTTACTTTCCCAAATGCCTTTTCCTAAACTTGCAATTCTTATTTTTCCATCACGATAAAAAGGCTTCATACCAATGGTGCCAATAGTTGTTGGTAAATTAACATTATCAATAGTCCAGTTAGTCATAGTATTGTTTTTATAATAAACCGTTGCATTAGTAGCAATATAAACACCACCATTGGTGCCGCCAATAGTGGTCATGGCTTGAATATTTTGTGCGTCTAATTCAGGCGATGATTGATTGCTCCAAGTTACTCCCCCATTTATAGATTTAAAAACTTTATTCCCATCGACGCCACGGGGATAAGCCAACCAAATTATTTGGTCGTTTTCGGGATCTATACTAATAATAGAAAGCTTCTGCGGAACTGGCAATGTTATTATTGAACTTGTAACCCAATCGTTAGTTGTTTTTACTATATAGCTATTTCCATCTAAATTAGTTGATGGCCAAACCACAATGTACATCGTATTGGTGTGTTGTCGTGAAATTTCAATTCCTAATACCTGTTGAGTAGTTACATTTGAAGTATAAACTGAATTAAAACTGGCACCTCCGTCGGTACTTTTAAATAGTTTATTTTGATAACCTTTGTACATGTGATTGTTGCAACTAGGATGAAACTCTAATTCGGACGATTCGGCATACCAAGCATCTTCGTTTAAGGATTGTCCGTTTGCATATACTTCAAACGGGGCAGTAAGTACCTCGCCAGTAATTGTTTGAGGCAAAATCCTGCTTCCCAATCCTGACGAATATACTCTTGATTGATCGCTAGGATTTACATAACCCGATGCAGGTTCGCCACCAATTAAATTTAAAAAATCACCATCAGGGAAACCTTCAGCATAAGCATCAACACCATTGTGAAAAGTGCCACCAACCAAAATATCTCGGTTCCAACCTTGTCCAAATCCCCAAAAATCTACTGCACGAACCCCATCCATTTTAAATTCTGGTTGGGTAGCAAACATGTCATTTGATTTATAAACGCCACCGTCAGTAGTTGCCCAATACTCATTGCCAAAAGCTCTATAATCTTGCTGGTCAACGTGCATTAGATTAAAACTTCCGCAAACATAATTGTACTTGCATTGAAAAGATTGACCGCCATTAATTGACCGCCACATTCCAATTCCACCTACTAATATTTCGTCAGCATTGGTATTGGAAGCCATAATAGCACAATTATAAAAACCTTGATTAAAACCAAAATTTGGATCAGTGACTGGATTTGATGATATTAAATTTGGATGTACATCAGCAGTGTATGGTGCTCCATCAAAACCCATGGTATTTACCCAAGAAACTCCACCATCATTACTGCGATAAACTCCAATAAATCCATTATCACCAGCTTTAGAATCGCCTATCAAAAAGGCATAAACTCGGTTAGGGTCTGCCGCAGTAACTGCAATTCTTGCTCCTCCAACGGTTCTGTTCGCATTTGTAGAAGTGTACCATCCTGTAGTTTGAGGAGTCCAAGTTACACCCGCATTATTTGAAATAAGAAATTGATGAGTACCCGTAACTTCATTATTTCGTATGGTATATAAAATATTCGGGTTGTCTGGTTTGGCTTTTATATCAAAACAGTCATTAGTAAGTACTTGATTCCAAGTGTTACCATCGTTAGAAGTTCGGAAGATACCTTCTTGTGTGGCAACCATAACAATTTCTGGATTTGTTGGATGTATAAATATTTCGGAAGGATCTTCAAAATAACCCCCAAGTTGCGCTTGACTGTCAAATATTGCAACCCAATTTATCCCGCCATCAATAGTTTTAAAGACTTCCCTGCCAGAACCTATATAAACAATGTCCGGATTAGTGGGATGTACCGCTAGCGCATTTATCCCAACATTTGCAGTAACAGCATCCGGTGTATATGCTGTAACCAAAGATTTAGATACATTGACCCAAGTATTCGCACCATCGATG
>JAYVZG010000097.1:0-22055 GCA_043783565.1 Flavobacterium sp.
TCAACAGAACGTAAACTAAGAAAAAATGTCAAACAAAGTAGAAGTAAAAGAATTACTAGAAGCAGGTGTTCACTTCGGACACATGACTAGAAAATGGGATCCCAACATGGCTCCTTACATTTATATGGAGCGTAATGGTATTCACATTATCAATCTATATAAAACTGCAGCAAAAATTGAAGAAGCGAATGACGCTTTGAAAAAAATCGCTGCATCAGGTAGAAAAATATTATTTGTTGCTACCAAAAAACAAGCAAAAGACATCGTTGCTGAAAAAGCAAAAGCTGCAAACATGCCTTACATCACAGAAAGATGGCCTGGCGGAATGTTGACCAACTTCGTAACTATTCGTAAAGCCGTTAAAAAAATGGCTACTATTGATAAAATGAAGAAAGACGGAACATTCATGACGTTGTCTAAAAAAGAGCGTTTGCAAGTAGATCGTCTTCGTGCTAAATTAGAAAAAAACCTAGGTTCAATCGCTGATATGTCTAGACTACCAGCTGCATTGTTCGTAGTAGATATAAAAGCAGAACATATCGCAATAAAAGAAGCTCAAAAATTAAACATTCCAGTTTTCGCAATGGTTGATACTAACTCTGATCCTCGTGAAGTGGAGTATGTTATTCCAGCAAACGATGATGCTTCTAAATCAATCGATAAAATTTTATCTTTAGTAACTGCTGCAGTTATTGACGGCCTTTCTAACAGAACTGCTGATGCAATGCCAGAAGAAGCTACTGAAGAAACTGTTACTGCTGAAGAAGTAGTTGCTGAAGCTGCTGTTGAAGTGGTTGCAGAAGTTGCTGCCGTTGAAGAAGTAGCAGAAGTTGCTGCTGAAACTGAAGAAGCAGAAAAAACAGAAGAATAAATCAAAAACAAATTTAAAGATTGAAAGATTTAACAATTGAAAAATTATTGATTTTAGAATTAGTAATCCCTTCAATTATTTAAATTTTTCAATCTTTTAATCTTTAAATCATGGAAAAAATGGCAACAATTACTGCTGCAGATGTAAATAAATTAAGAACTATTACTGGTGCTGGAATGATGGACTGCAAGAAAGCATTAGTAGAATCAGATGGAGATTTCGATTTAGCGATTGAAAACCTTCGTAAAAAAGGACAAAAAGTGGCCGCTAACCGTTCAGACAGAGAATCAACGGAAGGTGCTGTTATTGCTGTTGTAAATGCAGACAAAACCGCTGGCGTTGTAGTTTCATTAAATTGTGAAACTGACTTCGTAGGTAAAAATGAAGCATTTGTAAAATTAGCGCAAGATTTCGCAGCATTGGCTATGAATTTTGACACTAAGGAAGCATTTTTAGCAGCTGATTTCAACGGAATTACTGTTGCTGAAAAATTAATTGAGCAAACTGGAGTTATTGGAGAAAAAATAGAAATTGCTTCTTTCGAAAGATTGTCTGGTGCATTTGTTGGATCTTACATACACGCTGGAAATAAAATTGCAACATTAGTTTCTCTTTCTGCTAACGTTTCTGGTTCAGAAGAAGCCGCAAGAAATGTTGCTATGCAAGCTGCTGCTATGAATCCAATTGCTTTAGATGAAGCTGGAGTTGATGCTAATACGATTGCAAAAGAAATAGAAATTGCAAAAGACATGTTACGTCAAGAAGGAAAACCGGAAGCAATGATCGAAAATATCGCTAAAGGAAAATTAGGTCGTTTCTTCAAAGACAATACTTTAGTAAATCAAGATTATATTAAAGACAGCTCCATGAGTGTTGCAAATTACATCAAATCTGTTGATGCTAACTTGACAGTAACAGGTTTTAAAAGAGCTGCTTTAGGGTAAATAATAGATAAATTCTTTAAAAAAAGAGGTGTTATTACTTAACAACTCTTTTTTTTTGTTTTTAATATAAAAAAGTTATAAACTTGTATTCCCTCATTCTAAAAAACACTTTTCCTTTATTTATTTAATTTAAATTTAATTTATGAAAAAATCACTTATTGTAATCATTGCAATCAGCATTTCAGCATTCGCAAATGCACAAAAATCAAAACAAGACGAAGGAATTAAACTAGGAATTAAAGGCGGATTAAACGTTTCTAATTTAATGGGAGATGTAAAAGATGTCGCTATCAGAACCAGTATTCACGCAGGTTTAGTAGCGGAAATTATTGTTTCCGACAAATTTTCTATTCAACCCGAATTATTGTATTCTGGACAAGGAGCAACTGTTACTAGTGACGGAGGAGGAAGAATTAAGTTAGATTATTTAACACTTCCTGTTTTAGCAAAATTCCCTATTGCAAAAAGCTTAAGTTTAGAAGCAGGTCCACAAGTTGGTTTCCTAATTTCTGGTAAATACAAAACCAATGATTCTAATGAAAAAATCGAAGGTGTAAAAACAATTGATTTTGGTTTAGATGCAGGTTTAGAATACGAATTAAATAACGGAGTTTTTTTTCAAGCAAGATATAACATAGGATTAACAGACACTGGGTTAGCTGGTGATAACAATAGAGCTAGTAATTCAGTAATTCAATTTTCTGTTGGTAAACAATTTTAATAACAATTATGAACAAAAAAACACTTAGTCTTATTGTTATTGTAGTAACTACTTTATCAATTTCTGCACAAACTGCAATCGCTCCCAATGTTAAATATAGAAGGAGTTCTTTATACACTTTAATGTTAGATGATTCTTCTAGACCTTATGCCAATGTAATTAAAGCATCCTTTGAAAAAGGACCTATTCCGGAAAAATTCAACGACCACAATTTAGGATCAAGAACACTTCCTGCGGCGAACGTAAAAGATGAAACGGAAAATATTACTACATTTTTAGAAGCTAATAATGTAGCTAGAGATATTGTTGCCAAATGGTTTAGCCGTTCCGAAAAAGGTGGCTTTAATATGGATCTAATTGCTAAAAGAGGATCATATGATGCAGGAGCTTTAGATATTGCCAAAGCTAAAGCTAGTGAAAGAGGTTTAAATGCATTAGCAGATGCTGGAGAAGAATTAATCAAAAACACCTTTATTTTGGTCAATGATTATAACTATGTTTCTAAAGAAGAAGTAGCGAAAAAAGTCAATAAATGGCTTGATGTAGTTGCTTCTGCAACCGGAAGTTCTGATCTAGTGGCTGCTCAAGATGGAGTGGCTTTTCTTGGAAAAGGATATGTGGTGAAAACTACTGCCTTTTTATTTCGTTTAAAATGGGATGAAGAAACCGCAGCTATTTTCTATAATGACTATTGGGCAGATGATAAAACTATCACTCCAGAAAAAAAGAAAGCGTTCGAAGATTCTAAAATTTTCAAATTAGAACTTATAGGGTCGGATAATTCGTGGGCGGATGTTCAAGCAACTACTTTAACTAAAAAAACAGAAGAAGAACTTATCGAAAAAGCAACCATAAAAGCAGTTGATGCTGTTATTATTAAACTTCAGAAAAATCATGATGAGTTCAAAACTAAAACTCCATTATATAGTGGAGAGCCTATTACTGCTAAAATTGGTTTGAAAGAAGGCTTGTCTGATAAATCAAAATTTGATGTTTTAGAACAACAACAAGATAAGAATGGCAAAACAGAATATGTTGTTGTAGGTTCGTTGAAAGTAGACACAAGTTTTCCAATTTGGGACAATCGTTACGGCGCTGATGAAGAAAACCCAGCAAATGCAGATGGCAAAACGTATTTTAAGAAAACAAGTGGTAAAGAGTTTTATGCAGGAATGCTAATCGTTCAAAAGAAAGGAAAATAATAATTTAATATTTAAATAAAAATGAAAACAAGAAATGTAATTACTTTAATGCTACTTTTTTTTAGTGTTATGAATTTCGCACAATCTGCAGGAAGACAAAAAAAAGCAGATAAAGCAACAAGAGAATGGCGCTATGAAATAGAATGTGCTGGAATTGGAAAAGATGGAACATACCTAATAAAAGTTTGGTCTTATTCGAAAAACCCTAAAGTAGCCACTACGCAAGCAAAGAAAAATGCTATACATGGTGTTATTTTTAAAGGTTTTTCTGGAGGTGGTCAAGGGTGTACTTCTCAAAGAGCCTTAGCTTCTAATCCAAATATTGAAGAAGAAAAAGCAGATTTCTTTGACCCTTTCTTTGAAGAAGGAGGTAAGTTTATGAAGTATGTATCAGAATCTGGTGACGGTAATGTAGATGCTGGTGATAGAGTAAAAGTTGGAAAAGAATATAAAATTGGAGTTTTAGTTTCAGTGTCTAAAGACGCATTGCGAAAAGATTTAGAAGCGGCTGGAATTATCAAAGGATTGTCTTCAGGATTTTAATTTAAAAGATACAAACAATGAAACTAAAAATAACGTTACTAGTTTTGATAGCTTCCATTTCTTTACTATCTGCCCAAAAGAAAATTGCAGGTAATTATGGATACAAAACTGAATGCATGGGAGTTGAAATGGATGGTTCCCAAACTGTAAAAGCATGGGGAAATGGAAGAAACAGATCTGATGCTGTAGAACAAGCTAAAAAAAATGCAGTAAGAGATATACTGTTTTTTGGTTTAGTTGAAGGAAAACAAGATTGTCAACAAAAACCTTTAATTTTTGAAGTTAATGCTCAAGAAAAATACGAAGATTACTTCAATAAATTTTTTGCTGATGGCGGTGAATTCAGAAATTTCATTTCACTAAAAGATGAAAGAATTGGAGATAAGTTTAGTCGTGATAAAAAAAAGGGGCGCGGTAGTGTTACCAATGGTTTTATCGTTCGTGTACTTCGTTCTGAATTGAAACAAAAATTAATTGCCGATGGAATTTTACCAAAATAATATAGAAATTAGTATAATGAAAAAAGTATATACAAAAAATAGATTCGTCGTATTGGCCTTTCTATTCGTAAGTCTCGCTTTTGGGCAAGCAAAAAAACCAACAATTATGGTTATCCCAAGTGATGTTTGGTGCAACACTAATAATTACATGACAAAGTTTAACAATCAAGGTACAGAAGTTAAGGTACCTGATTATAAAAAAGCATTTCAAGAAAATGCCGAATTATTACAAGTGATTACAAAAATTAATGGTTTAATGGCTGACAGAGGATTCCCTCTAAAAGATATGTCTGCTGCAATGAAAACTTTAGAGTCAGAAAGTGCTGAAAATGCCATGTTAAGTTCTAAATCAGGCGCAGGTGTTGCTGAAACACCAATTGACAAATTGAAAAAGGTTGCTAAAGCGGATATAATTATTGAATTAACTTGGACTGTTAATACTACAGGGCCAAAAAAATCAGTCTCTTTTACTTTGAAAGGTTTGGATGCATATACCGACAAACAAGTGGCTAGTGCTACAGGAACAGGAGCACCATCGTTCTCTGCTGAATTACCTGTACTTCTAGAAGAAGCTGTTTTGGCACATATAGATAACTTTAATGGGCAACTTCAAAATCATTTCAATGATATGTTCGAAAACGGTAGAGAAATCATCGTTCGAATCAAAAAATTCGACTCTTGGGCTGATGATTTAGAAAAAGAATTTGACGGAAAAGAGTTGGGTTCTGTTATTGAAGATTGGATGACTGCTAACACCGTTAAAGGGAGATACAGTTTAAGTGATTCTACAGAAGGAATGCAATTGTACGAGCAAGTTAGAATTCCACTTTATGATGCTTCTGGTAAAGCTACTGATGCAAGAGGTTTCTTAAAAGGGCTTCAAACTTTTCTGAAAAATGCTCCTTACAGCATTCCTAACAAATTAATGATGAAAGGCTTAGGGCAAGCAGTTATTGTTCTAGGTGAAAAATAAAATATGAAAAATATGAAAAATATAATCACAAAAATCACTTACTGCTTTATTGCAGTATTTGGATTTACAGCTTTAACATTTGCTCAAGAGTCTTCTACAAGCGCTGGTGCTTTAGGCAGAATAGCAATTGCTCCATACATTCCTGAACAAATTGAAGGATTGCCAGCAGGTGCTGATAATATGTTGAATAATAAACTAAAACAAATTGTTTCTGCTAATGGCATGTCTGGAGAAGTAAATAATACAAGATTTATTATTTCTCCTAATATTGATGTTGCAACGAAAGATATTTTAGGTACAGCACCAACTATGATTGCTTTAACTTTAAATGTTAATTTGTATATTGGAGATGGCTTTGAAGGAAAACAATTTGCTAGTCAAACACTTACCGTAAAAGGAGTTGGTACTAATGAAACGAAAGCCTATATGGATGCGATTAAAAACATTAAACCAAATGATGCTGGTATTCAAAGTTTTATTGCAAAAGGAAAAACTAAAATTATCGATTACTACAATGCTAGATGTTCTCAAATCATTAACGAGGCTAATGCATTGGCAGGACAATCTAACTTTGGTGCAGCTCTAGATAAATTAAATTCAATTCCTGAAGAATGTGTAGAATGTTTCAACAAAGCACAAGCTGCTGCTGGACCTATGTTCAAAAAACATATCGAAAGAGAGTGTAAATTAAAAATGGCCGATGCTAATAGCAAGTGGAGTGCTAATCAATCGTTTGAAACTGCCAATGAAGTTGCTGGGATTTTGGGATCTATTGATCCAGAAGCATCTTGCTATAAAGATGCCAAAGCACTTAATGACAGGATTGGAAAACGTGTTATCGAGATTGACAAACGTGAATGGAACTACGTTATGGAAAGAGATATAAACCTAAAAAGAGATGCCATTAAGGCGTGGAGAGATGTTGGTGTTGCGTACGGAAAAGGTCAACCAAAAACTGTTGTTTACAAAAGTATTTGGTAGTTAAAAACAAATTTTTTATTCTTTTTAAGACCTCAATTTCATTGTGAATTGAGGTCTTATTTTTTTAATTCAGTATATTTGATTCTTATGAAATATTTTATTTCCTATGTTTAAATCCAAAAAAGACACAGTTTATGTTGTACTTGCAGGTATTTTTATTACCAATGCGATTGTCGCTGAATTGATTGGAGGCAAACTTATTTATGTCGGCTCTGCGGTGATGAGTATCGGTATTTTGCCTTGGCCAATCGTATTTATCACAACTGATTTAATCAATGAATACTTTGGAGAAAAAGGCGTCAAGAAACTTTCTTTAATAACTGCTAGTTTAATTGCTTACTGCTTCATATTGCTCTACATCGCTTTGAAAATTCCAGCGGTGAAAGGTGAGAATCTAATTACAGATGCCCAATTCAATGGCGTATTTGGTCAGAGTATGTGGATTATCGTTGGAAGTATTACCGCCTTTTTAGTTTCACAATTAATAGATGTTACACTATTTCATTTTGTAAAAAACAGAACTGGTAATAAGATGATTTGGTTGCGTAGTACCGGATCGACAGTAATCTCTCAGCTCTTCGATAGTTTTATTGTTCTAGGGATAGCTTTTTGGATGACTGGTAAAATGACAACCGAAGTATTTATTCTTTCCGCATTTACAGGGTACTTTGTGAAATTAATTATCGCCATCTTACTCACTCCTTTAATTTATCTCGGACATTATATCATCGATAAATACATTCAAAACGAATAAATATGGAACCAAAAATCAGATGCTCTTGGTGCGAAAAAGACGATTTATACAGAAATTACCATGATAATGAATGGGGAAATCCGGTATATGAAGATGCTACCATTTTTGAATTCTTAATACTTGAAACTTTTCAAGCGGGGCTTAGTTGGTATACTATTTTGAATAAAAGAGAAAATTTTCGCAAAGCCTTTGATCAATTTGATTATAAAAATATAGCTCTATATAAAGAAGATAAAATTCAAGAATTGTTGCTTGATGCTGGTATTATTAGAAATAATCTGAAAATCCGCGGTACTATTGCTAACGCCATTGCATTTATGAAAGTACAAGAAGAATTTGGAAGTTTCTCAACATATATATGGGGATTTGTAAATCACAAACCGATTGTAAATAACCTAAATTCAATGGCTGAAATTAAAGCTACAACTGAAATTTCAGATATATTAAGTAAGGATTTAAAAAAACGAGGGTTTAAGTTTGTGGGTCCGACTGTTGTTTATGCTCATATGCAAGCAACAGGAATGGTCAATGACCATGTAGCGACTTGTTGGAAAAGAACTAATTGATCTTTTTTGATTTTATTATAACCATGAATTCGTCTCTTTCTATTTCACGACATCCCAAACTTTCCAAATGCTCATTATAAACTTGGCAATCCAATAATTGGTATTGGTTTGCCTTTAATTGATTTACTAATGAAATAAAGGCAACTTTGGAAGCATTCGACACTTTTGAAAACATACTTTCTCCACAGAATACATGCCCTAAATCAACACCGTATAAACCTCCTACAAGTTCCTCTTCTTGCCATACCTCAACTGATTTTGCTTTTCCGAGTTCATGTAGTTTTTCGTATGCAAGAATCATCTGATCTGAAATCCAAGTTCCGTCTTGTTCAAACCGATTTGCCTTCTGACAATTTCTAATAACTGCTGAAAAATCTTGATTAAAAGTCACTTTAAAAACATTTCGATTCAATATATTTCTCATGCTTTTAGTGATTTTCAATTCATCAAAAAACAACACCATTCTCGAATCAGGTGACCACCAAATAATGGGTTCATCGCTATTAAACCAAGGGAATATACCATTTTGATAGGCCAACAGCAATCGTTCTGAAGAAAGATCACCTCCAATGGCAAGAATCCCTTCCGGTGAAGCGGTTTCTACTGGCGGAAAATAAAGCTCATCGGTTAAACAATACATCTGAAAACTAATTTTGTTTTTATTTAATAACAAAAAATCAGAAACTAGAATACACTTCTAATCTCTGATTTTGATAAAATTTTTATTCGTACTTCTATCCTCTTTTTTTCTTAAAAAGGCAAATCATCATGCTCTTCTTCTGTAAAACTTGCTGCAGGTTCGAAAGCTTCTGCCGCAGGCATTGGCGGAGCGGTACTTTGTGTTAATTCTGATTGCATTTTTTCAATTCTCCACCCTTTTATTGAATTAAAATATTTGGTTTCTCCTTGTGGGTTAACCCATTCTCTTCCACCTAAATTGATTGAAACTTTTACATTTTCACCAACTGCTAGATTATTTAACAAATCAATTTTATCTTGAACAAATTCAATCATGATACTTTGTGGATACTGCTCATCTGTTGTAACCACTAATTCTCTTTTTTTAAATGTTGGGCTTACTTGTTGTTCAGCTCCAATCATTTTAATTTTTCCTACTACTTCCATAATTATCGTTTTGCTAATAGTACTTTCCAAGCCGAAAGCACTTCATTATTATTAATATATTCTTTTGCTTTTTGATGTATTTTTAAGTCGTCATCTGCACTTAAAATACCTTTGACAACAAAATTTTCCTTTACAAATATAGTAACTTCTTCTTGGGTAGGCAAGGCATCTACATTGCCCAACATTCCTAAATCATTGCCATTGAAAATAGTGCTTTTTTTTATAAAATTTGGAATAGCATCGACACCAATTCCTAGATTTGCAATAGGTTTTGGTACTTCAAACAACCCTTTATTGGAGCGAGAATACCAATTATTCCCTAATCGAGAAACTAAATCTATTTTGTGTTGGTCGATTGCTCCATTTTCGTCTAATATTGTTTCGTCGATGTGGATTTTTAGCACTTCACAAATGATTAGATTTCCTGCTCCGCCGCCTGTGCCTAATGCAATAATTTGATTGATTTTGCATTCAAACTGCACCGGAGATTCTTTTACGCGATAGGGCTTGACGATATCCGACGGAATTTGAGTCAATCCCGATTTTAAAAACTCGTTAACTCCATCAGCATATTCCGTACTGGATAAAGATGCTTGTTGTACGATATCAAAATTGATAACATTTATAACTACTTCTCTAGTAGCTTCTGCATTAATTAAAGTATGTTTTATCGTATTATCACGTACCCGTCTTGCCGGAGAAAAAATCAGAATCGGTGGGTTAGAGCTAAACACATTGAAGAAACTAAAAGGGGATAAATTCGGTTTCCCGCTAGCGCTTAACGTACTTGCAAAAGCAATTGGACGCGGTGCAACAGCACTTTGCAGATAGCCTTGCAATTGGGCTGGAGAAAGATCTTTCGGTTCTAGGCTTAGCATTTAGTTCATCGATTTTGACAAAAATAGCAAATAGGAATACGCAATAGTGATAGCTGTTGATAAGATGCTCATTTGTTGAAAAGTATTCGTCTAAATGTGCTAAATGTCCTAGCCCTGATGGCAGTGGATATCCTTTTGTGCTGTTGTATATTTCGTAGGTTCACTTCACACTGTTGGCACAAAAGATAGGAACGAACAGCAGGATCTAGCTCCTAAAAAATAGACTCTTACTTTGATGTTTGCATTAATAATTTGTCAACAATTTATTAAACTATAACGTTTTCGTTGCTATTTTATATATTAAAAATTCAGATTTTAAAATATAATTGAATTTTATTATTAATTTCATAAAAAATTAACCAAACCGATTTCTAAAATGAAAACAAAGTTAACGATAAGAAAAATTGCATTTTTGATGGTGTTTTTTTGTATTGCATTGACATCTAGATTGAGTGCTCAATCTGCTGCCAATGTAAATGATGTTATGTTGCAGGCTTTTGGCTGGGATGTGCATACGCAATCTTCTGTTTCTTCTGAAGGCGGACTTTATAATTATTTAAAAAACCGTTCAGGTAGTTTTGTGACAGCAGGTTTTAATGTAATTTGGTTACCTCCACCGAGTAAGTCTACAGGCGGTGTTGGATATATTCCAACTGAATTATTCAATTTTTCTCAAACAGTTTATGGTTCGGAAGCGCAATTGCGAGCATTATTAACCGCATTTAATACAAGTACTCCTAGAATTCATCCAATGGCAGATATTGTTGTCAATCATAGAGGAGGAAGTACGAATTGGACAGATTTTACGAATCCAACTTGGGATTGTCGATCGATTACAAGTAATGACGAAGCTAATTTTGGAACAATCACGGGTGTTAGGCCTTGTGGAACTCCAGATACAGGAGAAGATTTTAATGGTGGACGTGATTTAGATCATACGAATATACAAGTCCAATTAGGAGTAAAAGAATACTTAACACGATTAAAAGCATTAGGTTTTGATAGTTGGCGTTGGGATGTTGCAAAAGGATTTTCAGCAAGTTATTTTGGAGATTATATCAACTCATCCTCTCCATATGCTTCTGTTGGGGAATATTGGGATGGAAATTCAGCAACTTTAAAAACTTGGATTAATGGAACTGGCGGAAGATCTGCTGCCTTTGATTTTGCTCTATATTATAATGCTTTGCAACCAGCAATTAATAATGGTAATTATGCAGCAATGTCAGGAAACCCAGGTTTAGCGGGGCAATATGGGTATGCGGATAAAGCAGTAACTTTTATAGACAATCATGATACTTTTGTGAAGCCTGGTAGTTTTGTAACGGGTGCAAATATTATGAAAGGATATGCCTATATTCTTACACATCCTGGAATCCCATGTGTTTTCTTTCCTCACTATTTCGGAGGTAGTTATAGTAAGGATGGCGTAACAGTTAATTATCCAGCCAATCAATTGGCCATCAACGCTATATTGGCGATTCGAAAATCAAACGGAATCAATGCTTATAGTTCGGTTGTTGTTACCAATGCAAGTTCTTTCTATTCTGCTACAATTGACAACAAAGTTGTTGTGAAAATTGGCCCTGGAATGTGGAATCCAGGAACAGGATGGATTTTAAAAACTTCTGGAACTGACTATGCCATATGGGAAAGAGAAATAATTGCTGATATTCCGAGTTTAGTTATTGCACCAACCGGTGGGAGTTTTGTATCGGGATCTACAGTAAATGTAGTGCTGACAGCAAACAATGCTACTTCAACAATTTATTACACTTTGAATGGTTCAACGCCTACAACTGCATCTTCATCTGCAATTGGAACAAAATCATTGGCAATTACGAGCACGACGACTTTAAAAGCTTTTGTCCGCAATACTGCTGGTGTTAGTTCAGTTGTAAAAACAGAAGTCTATACTTTTTCAAGTCCGACTACTTTTACGGTATATTTTAAAAAACCATCCAATTGGAATTCGGCAATAAAAATTTATTATTGGGGAACAACAGGAACTGCTGCAACGGTTACTTGGCCGGGCGTTGCGATGACTTTAGATTGTGGAAGTTGGTATAAATATACATTTCCATCAACTGTTAGTGCCGCTAATTTAATTTTTAATGATGGGACGTTGCAAACAACTGATTTAAATGCAACTGCCGGAGTAAAATATTACGACAATGGATGGCTAGGTGCAGAACCAACGAATCGTTGCCCGACTGCGATGACTGTTTATTTTAAACCTCCAACATCATGGACGTCTGCTCCCAAAATTCATTATTGGAATGCTGTACCAACGGGGAGTGTTGCTAATACCACTTGGCCAGGAATGACAATGGTTGCTGATGTAAATGGATTCTATAAATACACTATTGTTGGTCCCACTTCTGTGAATATTGTTTTCAATAACGGTAGTAGCGGTAGCGGCAATCAAACTGCTGATTTGTTGAATAAAACAAATGGATACTCCTATACATGGGGAGCCGCAGCAAGACTGATTGATGGAGAAGCATCTAAATTGAATTCAGCAATTATATATCCCAATCCGATTGATGACTTTTTTCAAATAAGTTCAGAATCTAAAATTCTTAAATACTCTATTATAAATATTCAAGGATCTGTAGTAATTGAGGGCAATGGGATTGAAAATGCAATCGATGTTCGAAATTTAAAATCTGGGCTTTACTTTTTGAAACTGACATTTGAAAATGGTCAACATGAAATTAGAAGAATTATTAAAAAATAAGTAACTATCAACTTTCTCTTCAATGGCTTAAACAGTAGTAATGTTTAAGCCATTTTTTTTGCCTGAGTAATTTTCAATCTTAACAGAAATATTTCTTTATATTTATTCCCACAAAATAATTCTATGCAATTTTCTAATCATAAAAACACAACCCGTTGGGTATTAATCGCTGCTTCTTTTGTGATTATCACTTTAATTCTATGGAATACATATACTTTCTTTCAAATCTTTAAGGACGAGGAAAGAGTCAAAATGGAGCATTGGGCAGAAGCACAAAAAACATTGAATAATGCTGGGGTTGATACTGATATTGAATTGCCTTTAAAAATTATTCGAAATGCTAGAATCCCAATTATTTTAACTGAAAATAATAAAATACTCAGTACTAAAAACATTGAGGACGGAATTGTTAACGATAACTCAAAATCAGTTGAAATGCTAGCTAAACTTAAAAACCAAAATGATCCGATTGCGATAGAATATGTGCCAGGAAAATTTCAATATCTCTATTATGGTGATTCCTCTTTATTGAATAAATTAAAATACTATCCGATAGCGCTAATTTTGATTATTGTTTTATTTGGAGCCTTGGTATATAATTTTTACAAAAGCACCAAAATGGCTACTCAGAATAAGTTGTGGGCTGGAATGGCAAAAGAAACAGCACATCAAATAGGCACGCCGTTGTCCTCATTAATTGGTTGGTTAGAAATTATGAAAGCGGATAATGTTGATGCGACTACTATTTCAGAAATAGAAAAAGACATTTCTCGTTTGCAGACCATCACCGATCGGTTTTCAAAAATAGGTTCAGAACCTATATTAGAAACTAAAGATATCATTCAAGAAACCTTAGATTCTTATGACTATTTGCAATCTCGGTTTTCCAAACAAGTTATTTTTTCCTTCAAAGCCCCCAAAAAACCCATCTTGGTTTTGATGAATCCAGCGCTGCATAGTTGGACCATTGAGAATTTGGTTAAAAATGCGATTGATGCCATGAAAGGCAAGGGGAAATTGGCTGTGGTAATTGAAGATGACGGAAAATTTGTAAAAATAAAAGTGACCGATTCAGGGAAAGGCATCCCAAAAAATCAGTACAAAAGTGTTTTCGAACCTGGTTTTACTACTAAAAAACGTGGTTGGGGTTTGGGTTTGTCATTGACTAAACGCATAGTAGAAGAATATCACAAAGGTAAAATCAAAGTATTGAGTTCGGAAGTGAACAAAGGCACGACGATGCAGGTGAGTTTTGAAAAAGTCGTTTAACACGATTTTGAAAAAACTAACTCGGATTTCATAGATTTACACAGATTTTTTATCCGTGACAATCCATGAAATCCGTGTTGATTTTTATAGGTTAGTTTGAATACTTTTTACTAAAGCTTCAAATTCTTCTTTTTCTAATTTAACTTTATTTTGAAAACGCATTTCGTCCATTTCGTTAAGAGGGATTAAGTGAACATGCGCATGAGGAACTTCCAAACCGATAACTGCCATTCCGATTCTTTTGCAAGGAATCGTTTTTTCTAAAGCAACAGCTACTTTTTTTGCAAATTGCATCAATCCCAAGTATTCTTCATCCTCAATATCGAAAATTTTGTTCGTTTCTTTTTTAGGAATGCATAATGTATGTCCTTTCGCATTTGGGTTGACATCCAAAAAAGCTAAAAAATTTTCGTCTTCCGTTATTTTATAAGCAGGAATTTCTCCGTTGACAATTTTGGTAAAAAGGGTTGACATACTTTATTAATCTCTAGAAATTTCTAACACTTGGAATTTAAGCACACCATTAGGAACTGTTATTTCCGCTAAATCCCCAACAGATTTTCCTAACAATCCTCTACCTATAGGAGAAGTAACTGAGATTTTACCTGTTTTTAAGTCGGCTTCACTTTCGGCTACTAAAGTATATTTCATTTCCAATCCATTAGCTTGATTCTTAATTTTTACATTAGATAAAACCAAAGCTTTAGACACATCCAATTGCGATTCGTCGATTAATCTTGCATTGGAATGTACTTCTTCTAATTTAGAAATACGTAATTCCAATAAACCTTGTGCTTCTTTAGCAGCATCATATTCTGCATTTTCAGACAAATCACCTTTATCTCTTGCATCAGCTATATCTTGTGATGCTTTTGGACGCGACACACTTTTTAAATAGTCTAATTCTTCTCTTAATTTTTTTAATCCTTCAGCTGTGTAATACGATATTGCACTCATAATTTCTGTCATTTATATAAATAGAAAAAATCCCATCACGACGGGATTCCTAGCGGGCAAAGATACTATAATTCTTATTAGTTAATAATTATATGTTAATCAATACTAAGCCAAATTTAAATAAATTATATTTGTTAGCATCATAATTTCATACTTTTTTATACATGAAAAATAAAATTTTAGTCATTCTTATTTTAGTACTATTTGTTAATTGTGAAAAAGAAACACAAAGGAGAAGCAACAATCCTTATTTGCCGAATTATAATTTTTCGACTCTAATCAATTTAAGTTTACCGCTTTATAGTAATTTAAATTTCGTTTCAAATCCATTAACTTTAACTATAGACAACGATATAGACATTATCGTTATGAAAGTTTCGGAAGGTAATTATGTTGCTTGGAATGGCAATTGTCCGAGCCATTCGTTATCTTCTTGTTCTAAACTTATAATATCTGGCTTAAATTCTAAATGTACGTGTGAAGATTACACTTATAGTTTGAATAGTGGTCAAAGTCAAACAGCTCCTTATCCTATGGTTAACTATAGTGTTGAAGTATTAGGAAATAGTCAAATTAGAGTTTACAATTAGAGCGTTTAAAAATTAAGAGTCAAACCAATCAGGAAGTTAATACCCGCTTGTGGATAATAATATATAGCTCCACCTCCATAATCTGCTCCGTTTGAAACATACTCTTTATTCATGATGTTATTTACCAAACCATTTAATTGTATTGATTTGAAAACTTTTTTAGGAAGAATTTCATAGGAAAAATTCAGATCATGAGTCACATAACTTGATAATTTAGAGGATTCTAATTCCGCGTTATTTAAATATTGCTCTCCGACATATTTCTGCAGCCAAACTATTTTTATACTTTTTATTGGCTGAAAACTTAACATACTACTCGATATTATTGAAGGTGAAAATGCAATTTTTTTATCACTCTCCTCTTTATCTCCTTTGATAGTATTGGCACTAAATGTAAGATTCCCTTGGTAATGAATATTACTGGTTATTTGATACCCAAACTCCATTTCACACCCTAATCGATAGCTTTTATCTGTATTTGATCGGATGGGATTTCCCACATCATCTAACTCTCCTGTAAGAATGAGTTGATTTTTATAATTCATGAAATAAATATTCGTATTCCATTTTATTTTTTTTCTATCATGACGCCAACCTAATTCATAATCATCCAAGCTTTCTGGATTGGGAGCCCCGTTTTCATAATCGGTTCGGTTGGGTTCTCTATTGGCTTTTGCGTAAGAAAAATAAAAGGTGTTGTTTTTATTGGACGTAAACGTAATTCCTGCTTTTGGATTTAGAAATGAAAAAACATCATCTACTAATTTAGGTTGCACTCCATTTGCATTATAATTCACTCTTCTATATTGAATATCCGCAAATAAATTCCATTTTGAAAACAATTGGTAATTTACTTTTAGAAAAGTCGTGCCGTCGTTTTTAGTTGAATTGTCTTCATAATACTTATTCCTCAATTCTGTTTGTGATGTAAGCTGTGTCCAAATTACTTTCCCAAAATGATCTCCTTCATACCGATTCCAACTTCCTCCATAAAGTGCTTCCCATTTTTGGGTCTTGAAATTTAAAGAAAAGGTTGTACCGTAAAAATCATTATCCAACCATTTTTGTCGAACTAAATCAGTAACGTCAACATTTCCGAATGGCATTAAACCATATTCTGAAAAAGATTGATCTTCTACATATTCTTCATAAAATCCTTTCCCTTTTGTATAGTGTAAAGCTACATTAGTAGACCAATTTGAATTTATTTTCTCATTCCAATGCAATTGAAAATGATGTTGTTGATAATTATCCGTTTGATTGTCATAAAAATGAATATTTCCTAATTCGTCCGTATACATTCCAGCAAAATTATACGTTCTGTCATTTTTCAAAGTTTCGGCATCGATGCCATACCAAGATTGGTATGTTTTTTCAGTTCCACCAAAAACTAAAGCTTTTATCAATGTTGTTTTCCCGACATAAGTTCCTTGCAAGAAATACGATTTTAAATCCGATAAGGCACGATCTACATAGCCTTGTGAAGCAATATTCGAAACCCTTCCAGCTAATTCAAAATTGTTATTAAGTAAGCCCGAACTAAATTTTAAGGTGTGCTTTCTGGTGGAGAAACTGCCGAATGAATTAGAAATTTCACCACTGTTTTCTTTTGAAAACGTATCTGTTACCAAATTCAGACTAGCTCCAAAAGCTCCTGCTCCATTTGTTGAAGTTCCAACACCACGCTGCAATTGGAGACTTTCTACAGAAGAGGCGAAATCGGGCATGTTTACCCAAAAAGTGCCTTGGCTTTCTGAATCGTTATACGGAATGCCATTAATAGTAACATTGACTCGAGTTGCATCACTACCACGAACTCTAATGGCAGTATATCCGATCCCGTTTCCTGCGTCTGAAGTGGTAACAACTGAAGGTAAAAAATTCATTAAAATTGGAACGTCTTGTCCTAGATTTCTTGGGGCAATATCTTTTTTGTTCAAATTGCTAAAACTTATTGGAGTCAAGGCTGTTCCTCTAATTGCTGAAACCAATACTTCTTTTAAAGTATTTACATCGGTAGAATCTTTTTGTTGATTTTGAGCATACATTGAAAAAGATAAAAAGTAGCATGCGACTATTATTTTTGATCGCATTAGATAAGGTAGAATTAAAGTTTTCATTCGTAATTGAATACGAATAAAAGGGGGAATTATTCTTTTTTTAAATTAAAATTGATTGTTTCCTTTGACAAAATATAGTGTATATACTCTATTTATTTGTCATTTTTCCCTTAACAGCATTACCTGTTCAGGTTCGTTGGGTATAATCTCAGCTCGTTATTTAGAGCACCCCTTTGAGACAGTACAAAAGTAATTTTTTTAATTAAAATTCCAAATGAATTGTAATTAAAATCAAAATTCAGGTTTTCTTCTATTCAGCTTGATTAAAGAAATATTCCTTTTGGCTTTGATTCTTTTTTCAATAACGGAACGAGGTATTTTAGTTGCTTTCCTAGCTTTGGGAACAATAAGTGCCGCTTTTAGCAGCTCAAAAAATCGTTTGGTAATAAGCGTTTTATTTTTAAGCTGACTTCGATCTTCATCACAGTTTAAAATCAACGTAAAATCTGAGGATAATCGAGATGCCAATTTAATTTTCAGCAGTTCTTTTTCTTCTTCCGACAGACCCTGAGAATTATTAAGTGCAAATGTTAATACTACTTTTGAAGCTACTTTATTTACATTTTGACCACCAGCCCCAGAACTCCGAACTGCTTTAAAATTAATTTCTGATTTGACTTTTTCTAAATCCATTATTGAGGTTGGTGCGGAGGTTTTAATAAGTCATTGACGGTCTTTACTGGATTGAAAGTAATTAAAGGAATTTCAACGAAAATTGTAATCCATTTAGCCATAGCGCCATTCCATAACCCAGGCAATTCATATGCTTTTATATCTTTCCCGTTTTTGTTTTTAGAAACAATAAATCCACTTTGTTGGTCTACAAATTGGTTTAAATCAAATTTATCTCCATTAAAATCTTTTATAGAACATACAATGTCTACTGGATTAAAATGTGTAGATTTTGAAAAGATACTTTCTTGTATAGAATTTTGCAAATCGATTTGAGAACTTTCAACAATTTGCAAAGAGACATTTCCTTTTTTGTCTTGAACCCAAAAAGGTCCTCCACCCGGTTCTCCTTCGTTAATTACCATCCCGCAAACTCTAATAGGTCGATTCAAAATATTTTGAATATGCATTATTTTGTTTTCAAGAGTATATTTATAGAAATCTTCTATAATTGTAATGTTTAATTCTTTTTGAAGAAATAAAATTAATTCAGAAAGTTCACTTTCTTTATAAGAATGTATGTGACGTAAAATCTTAAATATTTTTTTCTGCTTATCTAATAAAATTCCTGCTAATGCTTTTTTATATAATGTTATTGTTTCAATATGATTTTGGATAACATTATCAATGTTTTTTATAAAAATAACATCTGCATCAATGAGATTTAAGTTGTTTAATAACGCTCCGTGACCTGCAGGACGAAATACAAGTTTACCGAATTCGTTTCGGAAAGGTAAATTATCTAAAGAAACTGCAAGTGTATCTGTTGAAGCATTTTGAAATGAAAACTCAATATTGATCTTAGTGTCAAACTTGTTTTCTACTTTCTTTATTTCATTTTCAATAATTTTTTCAAATTGTGATTTATGTATTTCTGAAATAGTGAAATGCAAGTACGATTCCCCTTTTGAAGAAGCATATAAGGCACATTCTTTTAGATGCTCTTCTATAGGAGTTGCCGTATGAGTAGCATATCTATGAAACGGTAAAATAGCTTTGGGTTTGTTACTAAAATTGAAATTTTCTGCCTCTAAAAGCATTTTGATAAAAAGATAATACTTTTCATCACTACTTAAAGATCCGTAATCAGGATGCAATTCCTTTACAATAGTATAAATAGTATCATAAAAAGGAAATTTGTCAATTCCTGCTAGAAAGACAGTAAGACTTGTTGAGTTTTTTTTGTTAATATAACTATTAATCGATTCGTTCTCGATTTGAAATTCATTTAAAAACTCATTTAAAAACTTAAACATTCTACTTGCTGCTCCTGAAGCGGGAACAAATTTTATTAGTTTTAAATTCTCTTTAATTGAATCAAAATAATCAGCGAAATCCTGAAATTGATTTTCATTTAATTTAAGAATTCCATCATTTATAGAAGCAGGTTTAACTAATATTGCTTTTGCAATTCCATTTTTAAAAAGATTTAAATGATTTTTTATAATATCTAAATAAATTCCTTTTTGATAGATTTGAATAAAGTCATAGGAGTTAAATCCCATTGATTTTGCTATGACAAGATTTTCAACAATTTGTATTGCTTTTTGCAATCTTTCTTCTGCATTTCCAGACAATCGTATGTAAGGTTTGTCATTATCAATTAATGCTTTTTTAAAAACCTGAAAAGTTTCAATTCTATCATTTGGGCTATCTCGAAGTTGGTCCTCTTCCCATGGAACATCTATATCTGTAAGGAAAAACAAATCGTATTTATGTTTTCGTGCCGCTTTTTCTAAAATTGGGTCACAGAAATTATAGTACAATTCGGAAAATACTTTAGTAACCAACAAACAAGTATCACAAAACAAAAATTGATTGGAAGTCAACAAAGCATCGTTCTCAAGTTTAGTTTGCCCAATAGCGATAGGCAATAAATCCTCCGGCTCGCAAATTTGGCCTGTTTCATCTAATTTATTAAGTAAATAATTCCGCGCAAATTCAGGTGCCCAATTGGTTTGAAAATGCGAAGCCAATTGTTGAGACAATGTGGTTTTCCCAGTAGATTCAGGACCAAATAAAGCTATTTTTAGTACTGTTGAATGTTGTTGTTTAAGGTTTTCTTCCATTCTAAATAAGCTAAAATCGCTAAAATTGTAAAAATAAAATACTGCAAAGCTAACATGCCTAGTCCACGATAAGCAAATAGAGGGACTGCAATGCAATCGCCAATAATCCAAAGTGTCCAATTCTCGATTTTTTTTAATGCCATGTACCACATTGCAGTAAAAAATATTCCCGATGTAAAAATATCAATATAATTGGGAATTTCTAATTTATATTCGAAAAATTCGTATACAAAATAGGTAATTATCATTGTTATTAAAAACATTCCAAACCCAATAAATTTTTCTTTATTGCTGGTTCTTGTAATTGCCAGATCGAGTTGATTGTTGTTTTTTCTCCACATTATCCATCCATAAATACTCATTATCGAATAATAAAAATTCATAGTCATATCTCCAAAATATTGTGCTTGATATAACAAATAAACTGTAATAATTGTCGAAACCAATCCGGTGGGATAAACCCAAATATTTTCTTTTTTTGCCAGCCAAACACTTGCAATTCCGAATACAAAAGCAATAAACTCTAAAATTATTTGAAAATAAGAAGCTTGTTTATAAGCATTAAAAAAAAAGTCTATCACTTGATTTAAGATTCAAAAAAATTAATATTATTTTCAAAAGCGGTACCAATAACTATTATATCGGCTCCAGCTTTAAATGCTTTTTCTATTTCTAATAATGATTGAATGCCGCCACCAACGATTAACGGAATCTCGATATTTTCTGACAATAAAGTTATTATTTCTTCAGGAATTGGCAAATCGGCACCGCTGCCAGCTTCAAGATAAATAAGTTTATTGCCTAACATTTCGCCTGCTTGTGCAGTTTGTAATATATAATTTGGATTTGATCTTGACAATGGTTTTGTTTGACTTACATGCTCTACAGCTGTTTGTTTGCCACTTTCTATGAGTAAATATCCTGTTGAAATTACTTCGAGATTGGTTTTTTTTAGGATTGGCACAGCATTAACGTGATGGTCTATTAAATAATCAGAATTTCTACCAGAAATTAAACTTAAAAACAAAATGCCATCAGCTTTATCAGAAATTTGACTCAAATTACCTGGAAATAATATAATTGGTAATGATATATTTGATTTTAATTTTAAAATAATTTCGTCGAGTTGATTTCCGATAAATGTACTTCCGCCAATAAAAATATGTGTCGCAGGTGATTGATTGATTTTTTTTGAAACTAAACCAATCGTCGAAATTTCTATTTTATCAGGATCTATTAAAATGGCCAATAATTTTTTTTTGGCTTTCTTTGAAGCTAGAATTTGGTTGTATAAAATCATCAATATTTATTTGTAAACTCTTACTTTTTTATTGAAATCATTGTAATATTTCTTGAAATTATTGATTAATAGCAAACTTTTTACTTTCAATTTTCATTTTTTTAAATTTTAAACATTAAATGTATAATGCCCTTTACCGATTTAAAAAATTGGTTCATTGGTTTCAAGCTTCATAATTAATACTTACAAATGTAATGAATTTCTATATTTTTATATAAAATTTAGAATTTTTCTTGACTTTTTATATTACGAACGATTAATTTTATAAATTTGAATTCGA
>JAYVZG010000098.1:0-150691 GCA_043783565.1 Flavobacterium sp.
GGAGTACAAGTGTATGATATGTTAGGCCGTCAGGTTGAAGCACGTCAAGCATCTGTTGCTGCTATCACTAACTTAGAAATCGGATCACAATATCCTTCTGGAGTTTACAACATTATTGTAACTCAAGGAAGTAATGTGAAAACATTGAGAGTTATCAAAAGATAATTAGATTGTCTTAATTAAATAGAAACCGCTTCGGAAACGAAGCGGTTTTTTTTTCTGAAAATCTAGGAATTGACGACAGACCCAAAGTTTAAAAAACAGGTAATTGACTTTCGTTTACTTCGACCAAATGATAGAAACGGTGTTGTTAATGCGTTTCAATTCTTTTGTTTTCTTGCACTCTTGAATAGAAAAGCCAATAAAAAGAAATACGAGCTGGATACTGTTCTGCACATCTGAGGCCAGGTAGTCCGTAGTGAGTTTTATAGTTTTTGTTACTTCTTCCTTTTGCAGAACTACTTCCCGACTGTAGTGGGTATCAAAGCTACCGGCTTCATAATTCCAATGCGCGTGTGCTATACCTAAGTGAACCTGTTGGGCTTGGTCCGGCCAGTCAATGTTCGTTTTTGGATTGAAATTGCTTAGAGTTAATTGGCTCATTGCCTCACTCCAATCCCATGGCACATTCAAAACTTTGTGGAGTGGACGTGTTTTATTTCCTTCAAAACCAATAAAATAAGTAATAGCATCTGGCACGAGTATACCGTTTTCAAACGTCCGTTCTCCGCTCATATTGCTGGTGTCTTCTTGAATGATCTCAAGCATTAGTTTATTGGCGCGTCCGGCAAAACTACCGTCTTTGGCTCTGTTGTTAAAATAATGAGCAATCCTTCTAAAACGCTGCGCTTTTTTTACTGCGCGACCAAATTCTTTTCCATGGTTTCTTACGTTGGCGAAAACGGGGTTTCTTTTGAATTCTTCACTAGTCACGCCAGTCTTACCTTTTCTTCTGACGATATTTTCGTTGTTTTGATCAACATAAAAATTAAGGTCATCTAGCGTTCCAACAATTTTGAAAGGGGCGAATACTTTAGCCATAATAAATGGATTTTTGAAATTTAAAGATATTTAATTTTCTCTAAAAATCCATATCCATTTTTATAAGAATACAAATACGGTGCAAGGCACAATATTTTTTCTCCACTATGGATCTGCAACATAAAAGAACAATCGCAGTGCGATAAATTGGGAAAAAACACGCTACAAATTCTTTTTATTAAAAATTTCAAAAAATCACATCACACCTATTAAAAATTTGCTGTAAAAATAAAATTCAAGCAATAAATTTAAGATTCGTCTATAAAATGAAGATAAATTCATCACAATTATTATCTAAATGCAATTTGAAACATCCTCTGAAGGACTAAAATGACTCTACATCAACTATACAACATTGCATTTTAACCTACTTAAACTAAATCAAAATATACACGCTAGGCTAATAAATACAAGAATCTACAACTACTCATCTTCAAATACAAAAAACATAAAACTGTATAGTTAATATATACTGGCGTTTAGAAATAAAATAAAAGTAGAATTGTACTTTACCACTCCCCAAAATTGAGTTATTTACAAAAAATTCTCGCAAACTTACCGAGAAATAAAAGCAAATATTTCGATTAACAATTCTACCTGATTCAATTGGAAATCATAAAAATATGGGCTGAATTTAATAATTAAGTACCTTGTCACAACATACAAATCACGAGCAATTGCGATTCCTAAATAAAAAATTGAGAATATAATTATTATGAAAAAAATTAAACACTTTATTGCCATTGCAAGCCTGCTAATTATAGTTAACAATAGCTACAGTCAAATTGGAATCGGAACAACCGCACCTGACGGCGCTCTAGATGTTACCTCCACCTCAGATGGATTGCTAATCCCAAGAGTAGCATTAACAATAAGCACAAGCGCATTGCCTTTAACAGCACCAACAGTTTCTGAGTTAGTTTACAATACAGCAACAATTGCTGACGTAACTCCGGGATATTATTATTGGAATGGAACTATATGGGTTAGACTTGCATCTGGTACAGCAACTAATGACTGGAGTATTACAGGAAATACTGGAATAGTAGATGGAACCAATTTTATTGGTACAGCTGCTGCAACCAATGTAGATGTCGCTTTTAGAAGAAATAACTTTGCCGCCGGAAAGATAGGATTAACAAGTACCTCCTTTGGTGTGGGGGCATTAACGGCTGGAGCTGCTAGTAATAGTTCGGCTTTTGGAACAAATGCATTATCTATTAATACGGGCGCAAATAATGTAGCTGTTGGAAATGGATCCTTAGCATCTAATACAAGCGGTTCAAATAATGTGGCTGTAGGAACTGGAACACTAGCTGCTAATCTAACAGGAATTCAAAACACAGGGGTTGGACATAACGCATTATTAAGTAACACAGGAAACGCTTCAACTGCAGTTGGACAAGATGCTTTAAGAACAAATACAACAGGAATTAATGGCACAGCAGTAGGATTTGAAGCTTTAAGAGGTAATTTAACTGGAAGTAATTTGACAGCAGTAGGTTTTCAAGCCTTAAGAAATAACACCGCAAGCAACAATACTGGAGTTGGATTTCAAGCATTGTCACTCAACACATTAGGCAGTTCGAACACAGCTGTAGGTCATCTGGCATCCTATACAAATTCAAGTGGAAATAACAACACGTCTCTTGGACTCGCTGCTTTACAACTTAATACAATTGGTTCTGACAATACTGCTTTAGGTCATAGTGTTTTAGGTAGAGTTATTGGAAGCCGAAATACGTCAATTGGTTTTGAGTCAGCTTTTGCTAGTGGTACATTTAGCAATACTACCGCTGTTGGTTGGCATGCTTTATTTAGTAATACTGTAAATGAAAGCACTGCAGTTGGATACCAAGCTTTAAATAATAATGCAACGGGTATTGGCAATACAGGAGTTGGGTTTAGTGTTTTAAACAATAACGCTACTGGAGCAAACAATACAGCATTAGGAAATCAAGCTGGATTTGGTATTACACTATCAAATAATACGCTTATTGGTTATACAGCAGGTCAATTTTCAACTGGAGCGAATAATACAGCTGTCGGTTCTAATACTCTAAAAGCAAATGGTGCTTCTGCTAATAGTGTTGCCATTGGGTTTAATGCTTTAACAGCAAATACTGCAGCGAGCAATACCGCCGTAGGATTTAGTGCTTTGTCTACAAACGTAACTGGTACAGGAAATGTAGCGATTGGAAATCAAGCTGGTTCTTTAGAAACTGGCTCTAATAAATTATATGTATCTAATGCAAATACAACAGCTACAACTTCATTAATTTATGGAGAGTTTGCTCCATCACGAATACTAAGAACTAATGGTACTTTTCAAATTGGAGATCCAGCAGGAACTGGTTATGTTTTTCCAACAGCGCGAGGAACTGTTAATCAAATTCTTCAAACGGACGGTGTTGGAGTTATGAGTTGGGTGAATCCATCTGCATTAAGTGTTACTGAAACCGATCCACAAGTTTCATCCGCAACAAACAACACCATTCCAAAATGGAACGGAACATCGCTTGTGGATGGAATTATGACGGATAACGGAACAAGTGTTTCTGTGGCAGGAACAACTTCAACCACAAATCTTCAAATGACATCCGGCGCTGCAGCCAATTTCGTGTTACAAAGTGATGCTACAGGAAATGCTTCATGGGTTAATGCAAATACATTAACTATTACTGAAACCGATCCACAAGTTTCTTCTGCAACAAACAATACCATTCCCAAATGGAACGGAACAACACTTGTAGATGGATTAATAACAGATAACGGAACCAGTGTTGGAATAGGAACAGTAGGACCATTAGGAGCTTTAGATGTTTCTTCAACGACCGATGGTATAGTAATTCCAAGAGTAGCTTTGACAATCACCACGAGTGCTTTGCCTTTGACTTTACCAACAACCTCTGAATTGGTTTATAACACCGCTACAATTGCCGATGTAACCCCTGGTTATTACTATTGGAATGGTACGAGTTGGCTTAGAATAGCAACAGGTGCTAATGCTTGGCTAACAACAGGAAATACAGGAATTGTAGACGGAACAAATTATATAGGAACTGCCGCTGCAACAAACGTTGATGTTGCTTTTAGAAGAAATAATGCAGCCGCTGGAAAAATAGGAACTACGAGTACTTCCTTTGGAGTAGGTGCCTTGACAGCTGGAGCAGCTACCAATAGTACTGCGATTGGAAATAATGCTTTATCAGTTAGTACTGGAAGTAATAATGTTGCTGTTGGTCAGAACGCCTTGTTAAATTCGGCTTCAACGGCACAATGGAATACAGCTGTCGGAACAAGTGCGTTACGAGGAATCAATAATGCTGCCTCTCAAAACAATACAGCTATAGGATTTGAGGCAATGACAGGAGCTGGAAATATTAGTAATACTACTGCTATAGGATATCATGCATTATTTCAAAATACTGCTGGAAATTCTACTGCTGTTGGCTACAACGCACTTCAGGGTCAAATTGGTGGAGGTACAAACAATACTGGTTTTGGGTTTAGCGCATTGAATAATAATACTTTAGGAGACAACAACACAGCTGTTGGTGGAGAAGCTGGTTTTAATGCTTTAGGATCTGGTAATACTTTAATTGGGTATTTTGCGGGAAGAAATGCTAGTAACGCAACTGGTGCAAGTACTTTTGTAGGTTTTCAAGCTGGTCAAGGAACAACTGGTGCAAATAATACAGCATTAGGAAATAATGCATTAGCCGCGACTGGAGCTTCAGGTAATAGTGTCGCTGTTGGAAATAGTGCCCTTGTAGCAAACACCGCAACAAACAATACGGCAATTGGTTTCAATTCATTAGTTACAAATATAACAGGTACTGGAAATGTGGCAATAGGAAATCAAGCAGGAGCTTTAGAATTAGGTTCTAATAAATTGTACGTTTCAAACTCAAATACATCAGCTACAACTTCACTAATTTATGGTGAATTTAGTCCTGCTCTTATATTACGAACTAATGGTACTTTACAAATTGGAGATCCGGCAGGAGTTAATGGATATGCTTTACCAATTTTAAGAGGAACAGCAAATCAAATTCTTCGAACTGATGGTGTTGGTGGTACTAGTTGGGTTTCGACTTCAACTACTGAATCGGATCCACAAGTTTCTTCTGCTACTATCAACAGTATTCCAAAATGGAACGGAACAGCTTTAGTTGATGGGGTTGTAACCGATGACGGAACCAATGTGGGAATTGGAATAGCTCCATCTGTAGGAAATAAATTAGATGTCGCTGGAAATACTAAAACTACCAATTTCCAAATGACAACGGGTGCAACTGCAACTTATTTTTTACAAAGTGACGCAACTGGAAATGGAAGTTGGGCACCAATTCCTGTTAATACAGTAAAACCATTTGTCTCAACAGGTGCTGCTATTGGAATTTATAGTGTTTCCTTAACAGAATATACTGTGCGCATTTTTAATAGTGTTTCAGAAGTAACATTGCCAAACGCAACAACCAATACTGGTAAAGTGTATATCCTAATAGGTAGTAATGGAATAACTTCTAAAATACTTTCAACTCTAGGAGGAATAGTATATGATGATGTGACCAATACTACAATTATTACTATAGCTGGTGGCGAACGCTTAATGGTTCAAAGTGACGGGACTGACTGGCTTGTTATTGGAAGATAAACATGATTCATTTCCCCATTAAAAAATATATTTTTCAAATGTTTTAGTGGTGATTCTAGCCTTCAAATCGTGCATCAAATTATACAAACCAAAAAAGGTTCTGTTTATGTATAAAAAATGTTTAGAACCTCGGTTTCCATTCATTTTTCTCAACTGAGTATCTTTGGTAAACTCCTCTCCCATTGCCGCAATTTCTCCGAAGAATTCTTCATCAGAGAAATCAAAGGTATCTGAATGAAAAGGCAGTGTAAACAAACTCAATAAACGATGAAAAATAGCTGTGAAATAAGTAATCTCTTCTGGAGTATCGTCAGCTCTTAAAATTTCCAATTGATACAACTTCTCTTTAAATAAAATGGGATTATTTATCGTTTTTGGATCCGCCAATTCAAAATAAGGCACGTAAAATTCATTAGGTACTTTCTTAATGCATCCAAAATCAATAGCAATTAAATTTGCACTCTTATCAATTAAGAAATTACCAGGATGTGGATCAGCATGCACTTGCCGAAGATGATGCATTTGATACATATAGAAATCCCATAACGTTTGCCCGATTGTATCACCTTTGTCAATGTCGGCATTCAGAGCTGTAAACTCTGATAAATGTAACCCTTCCATCCAATCCATGGTCAGAATTTTCTCTGAAGATAATTCCGGATAATAGGTTGGAAAACGCAAATTTGGTATGTGTTTGCAGGCTTCAGCCATTTCGATACTCTGATTTAGTTCTAAAATATAGTCGGTCTCTTCTAATAATTTATTTTCAACCTCTAGGAAATATTTCTCAGAATCTTTGCCTTTCAGATTAAACATTCTTGTGGCAAAAGGTTTCACCAATGCTAAATCTGAACTAATACTATTCGCTACACCAGGGTATTGGATTTTCACAGCAAGTTTCTTCCCATCTTTGGTTGCGCAGTGTACCTGACCGATACTAGCTGCATTTAAGGCATCTGGTGTAAACGAATCGTATATTTCTTCTGGGAATTTTCCTAAATATTTTTTAAAAGTCTTTCGTACTAATGGCGCTGATAAAGGCGGTACAGAAAATTGCGACAAAGAGAACCTATCAACATAGGCTTGAGGCATGATGCTTTTGTCCATGCTCAACATTTGAGCAACTTTTAATGCACTTCCCTTCATATTTTGTAGTCCATCATAAATATCTTCTGCATTATTCTCATTAAGTTTCTCTTTCGTTAAAGTAGGATTTACAATTTTTTCACCATAATACGCAATATAATTTCCCCCCACTTTAAAACCAGTTTTGACCAATTGACCAGCACGTTCAATTTTATTGGTTGGAATTTTATCTATTGTCTTCATCTATTGTCTTTGTAAGTTTTTTACTTGAATATATTATTTCATTGAGTTTTCTTTCCAAAGAAATTTACCCAAATCAAGGAGACTTTCTAATGGTTTAGTATTGAAGATATCTACAGCAGTATTGACAGACTTTTCAATAATCATATCTGTCTTTTCAAATCCTTTCGAGGTATCGTCCATCCAAAATTTTAAAATCAAAAGAAACTGAATCCAAGCTCCTTCAGAAAAAACTGGCTTAGTGATTTTATCCAAATTGGCAACCCCCACATTTTCATTCTCATCAATAATATTGGTTACAAATTCTTTAAATTCTTTTCTAAGTAAGGTAAGATCCTTGAGGTTTTTCAAATTATTTTTATTCTCATGCATGGAGAACATGACATAACTTCTGTTTAAAGTCAATATTTCAAATAAAGTATAAAATAAAGTTAGGAGTTTATTTTTGTCGGAATAGGTTGCATAAGCTTCTTCTTTATTGATAGTCATAACCGCATTTTCAAAAAACTTGACCCATATAACTTGCCTAATATTTTCAAACGAACCGAAAAAGGAATAAAAATCAGATTCTTGAATTTCATTTTCTTTACAAAACAAATAAACATTTTTTGGAGAAGCATTATTTGAAAGAACAGCATCCATATATAATTCGATAATCTTATTATCATCTATTTGTTTAGATTTTGCCGCAGTTTTTTTTGTAGTTGCCATAATTCGTAGCTTTAATTTCTGAATGTAAAGATATATTTTGTTTAATGTATCAAGCAAATTTATAAACAAAATATTCTGTTAAAGTTTATGGTAAAAAAAAACTGCTCTAAAATAGAGCAGTTTTTGAAATCGAATTAAAGAAATTACTATTTTCCTTCTGCTTCTTTTATCATTTTTTCATTGGCCGTAATCGCAAACTCAACACGTCTGTTTTTACTTCTTCCAGCATCAGTATCATTCGTTTCAATCGGATCGGCGATTCCCATTCCAGTTGTAGTGAATCGAGTACTCACTAATCCTTTTTTTGCCAAATAGTTTTTCACTGCATTGGCTCTGTCTTGAGACAATTTTAAATTGTAATCAACAGCTCCCTTATTATCCGTATATCCATAAATAACAATATTAGTGTCAGGATAATCGGTAAAAACTTTTACCAATTTATCTAAATTTGCTTTGGCTTGTGCTGTTAAAGTAGATTTATTAAAATCAAAACGTACTGCATTTTCACCTAAAACTAATTTGATTCCCTCTCCTACTCGCACAACATCTGCACCAGGAAGAGCCGTATCAATTTCTCGAGCTTGTTTATCCATTTTGTTACCTATGACACCACCCGCAACTCCACCTATAACACCTCCTAGTACCGCTCCTAATGCGCCATTACCGCCTTTCCCAATATTGTTCCCCAAAACACCTCCTAAAATGGCTCCTCCAACTGCTCCAATGGCAGCTCCTCTTTGTGTTTTATTTGTATTCTTTGCCGCTTCACAACCAACAAATAATGAACTCGTCATTACTACTAATGCCAATGCAATTACAGTTATTTTTTTCATAGCTTTATACTTAATTATTTAGATATTTTTTGAAATTGGTAAACCACATCAGTTAATTTCCCTCCGACATCAATTCTATCAATCAATTGAAAGGAATCCTCCGATTTTTCACCCATTGAAAGAACATATCCTTCTTTTACTTTTTTTGCTTTTTCTCCTGCATTTAAAATCTTTAATACAAACTGACCCTCTTTATTGATAAACCATGTTATTGGAGAACTCATAGAAGGACAATTGGCACTTTCAATTGTCATTTGTCCAGAATTATTATTGGAAACAAATTTCCAAGTACTTCCTTCGAAACATTTTGAATCAGCGATTTGAAACGAATTTACTTTTATATATTCTGAACCAAGGTAAGATACGGAAGAAATTCTCCAATTCCCTTTCAAAGCATATTGTGATTTTGAATCTATTTTCGTACTTGTTGCCGAAGTCGATTTACAAGAAATTATTGCTAACGCAATTACAATCAATAAAATTATTTTTTTCATAAGTTATTCAATTAGATTGCAAATATACGATGACAAAAAGTAAAATAGTAAAAACAGGCTATTTAATTTAAGACAATTTGTCATTTCATTTGAAGTTGGTATTCTATTTGAAAAAGTGAAAATTCTTTAAAAAAATAAAAAATCGAATTATGACAACAGGAAAAATTAATGTATCAGTAGAAAACATCTTTCCCTTAATTAAAAAATTCTTATACAGCGATCACGAAATTTTCTTACGTGAATTGGTTTCCAATGGGACTGATGCAACACTTAAATTAAAACATTTAACCAGTATTGGAGAAGCCAAAGTAGAATATGGCAACCCAATGATTGAAATCAAAATTGATAAAGAAGCCAAGAAATTATACATTATCGATCAAGGATTGGGTATGACAGCGGAAGAAGTAGAGAAATACATCAATCAAGTTGCATTCTCTGGAGCTGAAGAATTTCTAGATAAATATAAAGATTCTGCCAAAGATTCAGGAATTATCGGACATTTCGGTTTAGGATTCTATTCTGCCTTTATGGTGGCCGAAAAAGTTGAAATCATCACCAAATCATACAAAGATGAGCCTGCTGCCCATTGGATTTGTGATGGCAGCCCCGAATTTACTTTAGAACCGGCTGACAAAACTTCACGTGGTACAGAAATCATCTTACACATCGCTGAGGATTCCTTAGAATTTTTAGAAGAATCTCGCATTAAAAGCTTATTGAACAAATACAATAAGTTTATGCCTATTCCAATTAAATTTGGAACAAAATCAGAAACGCTTCCAACCCGAGCCGAAGGAGAACAGAGCGGAGCTAAACCTGAAGATGCTCCTGAAGATTACAAAGCAGAAACGATTGAAGTAGACAACATCATCAACAATCCAACTCCCGCTTGGACAAAGCAACCTACAGAATTGTCCGAGGAAGATTATAAGAATTTTTATCATGAATTGTATCCAATGCAATTCGAAGAGCCTTTGTTCAACATTCATTTAAATGTCGATTACCCATTCAACTTAACTGGGATATTGTATTTCCCTAAATTAGGTTCGGATATGCAAATTCAAAAGGATAAAATTCAATTGTACCAAAATCAGGTATACGTGACGGATAATGTCGAAGGAATTGTTCCTGAGTTTTTAACGATGTTGAAAGGAGTTATTGATTCACCAGATATTCCTCTAAATGTTTCTCGTTCGTATCTTCAAGCGGATGGAGCTGTGAAAAAAATATCCAATTACATTACACGGAAAGTTGCGGATAAATTGAAAGCGTTGTTCACTGAAAACCGTGAAGATTTCGAGAAAAAATGGAATGATATAAAAATTGTTTTAGAATATGGAATGTTATCGGAAGACAAATTCTATGAAAAAGCTGGTGCTTTTGTTTTGTATCCAACGGTTGACGGAAAATACTTCACTTTAGAAGAATTAAAAGAAAATCTCAAAGCCAATCAAACAGATAAAAATGGAAAACTAGTGGTGCTATATGCTGGAAATAAAGACGCACAACACGCGTATATTGAAATTGCAAAAGAGAAAGGTTACGAAGTGTTGCTGTTGGATTCTCCGATTATCTCACATTTAATTCAAAAATTAGAAGCTGATAATGAAAACTTAACTTTTACTAGAGTTGATGGGGATCATATCGATAATTTAATTAAAAAAGAAGAAACAAGTATTTCTAAATTATCGGAAGAAGAGCAAACCAATTTGAAAACCGTTTTGGAAGAAATTGTACCAAAACCAAAGTACAATGTACAATTAGAAGCTTTAGACAGTACAGCAGCTCCTTTTATCATTACACAACCAGAATTTATGCGACGTATGAAAGAAATGAGTCAATCTGGTGGTGGCGGAATGTTCGGAATGGGCAATATGCCTGACATGTATAATTTGGTGGTGAATACCAATTCGGAATTAGCCACCAATATACTAAATTCAACAGACAAATCGGTTCAAGAGAATTTGGTAAAACAAGCACTCGATTTGGCTAAATTGTCACAAAATTTATTGAAAGGTGAAGAATTGACTGCTTTTGTAAAACGTAGTTTTGAGTTGATTAAATAGCGAAAAGAGTCAAGATATTAGGATCCAGACAAAACCTGTGAGCGAAAGCTTGCAGGTTTTTATTATTCCAAGTTATTTAGAAAGAGTAAAACCTTAAATTTACATCAAAACTACTCAATGACGTTATCTATAGAAACTCCAGCACTACTATTCTCCGCAACTTCTTTGATTTTATTGGCCTATACCAATCGATTTTTAACCATTGCACAAATTGTACGTGGCCTCAAAAAAACGTACGATCAAGAACACAATAAAAGTATATTACTCGAAATTAAAAACCTCAACCTTCGACTCACATTAATTCGATATATGCAATTATTTGGAGTTTTGTGTTTATTCCTATCCGTATTTGGTATGTTAGATTTGTTTTTGAATTTACAAACCGTTGGAATTTACTTATTTGGATTTAGCTTATTGAGTTTGTTAATATCGTTAGGAATTTCTTTTTGGGAGATTAGTATTTCTGTCAATGCTTTGCGGCTTCATCTAAAAGACTTGATTGAAATAGAAGAAAACATCACTTAAAAGACTTATTACCAACAATAATCTAATTTTTTTATTAAAAAAATAATTTATTTCTTGTTTTTTATGTTAAAAATATACATACTTTAGCATAAAATAATTCGAATATGAGTTTCTCCTTTCGTTTCTATTTGTACCTTTTATTTGAAATTTTTAATTTCAAAAGCCTTCATCACTTTTCTTTTCATTTAATACATTTTTTATTCTATTTTGAATCTGTCGAAAGATTCAATTATTCCTTAGAATTTAATTAACTGTTCTTAAATAATAATTATTAACTAAAATTTGAATTATGAGAAAACTATTAGCAGAATTTTTCGGAACGTATTGGTTAGTTTTTGGAGGTTGCGGAAGCGCACTCTTTGCTGCAGGTATCCCTGATTTGGGAATTGGATTTGTGGGAGTTTCTCTTGCTTTCGGTTTGACAGTATTAACCATGGCATATGCGGTTGGCCATATTTCAGGAGGTCACTTTAATCCAGCCGTCTCCATTGGATTATGGGCAAGCGGGCGTTTTTCTGCAAAAGAATTGTTACCTTATATTGTAGCTCAATGCGTTGGTGCGATTGCGGCGGCGGGAACTTTATTTCTAATTTGTTCTGGTAAAGCAGGATTTATGATTGACAATTCCAAAGCTGGTGCTTTTGCATCCAATGGATATGGTGCTTTTTCTCCCGATGGCTATTCAATGCAATCGGCATTTATTGCTGAATTTGTATTAACTATGTTCTTTTTGCTAATTATTTTAGGAGCAACAGATAAATTCGCAAATGGCAAATTCGCTGGAATTGCTATCGGATTGGGTTTGACATTAATACATTTGATAAGTATTCCTATTACCAATACCTCCGTTAATCCAGCACGTTCGCTTTCGCAAGCACTATTTGTTCAAGGGGAAGCAATATCACAAGTTTGGTTATTTTGGGCCGCTCCAATTTTAGGTGCTATTGCTGCGGGCTTTATTTATAAAAATCTACTTCAAGATCATTCAGAAGTATAATTTTATATAATAAAAAAGTTATAAAGAGAAAAAAGAATTTCTATTACTTCTTTTTTCTCTTTATTTTTACAATATGAATTCACTTTTTACTACAGAACCAATTAAATTATTACTTCCAGATGCTGACATCGTCTATTATCCCTCCTTTTTTGAAAGTAAAATAGCCGATACACTTTACCAAGATTTGCTTCATGGAATACCTTGGCAACAAGATTCTATTAAAGTATATGGAAAAGTGCACGCGCAACCTCGATTGACTGCTTTGTTTGGAAAAGAAGGCAAACCCTATTCGTATTCCAATATTACTATGCACCCACTTCCTTGGACATTACTTCTTCAAAAAATAAAATATCAAATTGAAAGTGTCGCAGAAACTCAATTCACAACAGTACTTCTCAATTACTATCGTGATGGTAAGGACAGCAATGGCTGGCATGCTGATAATGAAAAGGAATTGGGCAAAAATCCCATCATCGCTTCTTTGAGTTTAGGATCAGAAAGAATGTTTCAATTAAAACACAATACAAATCCGAATTTAAAACAAAACATTCTCCTAGAAAATGGAAGTTTGTTGCTTATGAAAGGAACTACACAACATTTTTGGAAACATCAGATTCCCAAATCAACTAAAATTACTGGAGGTCGAATTAATTTAACTTTCCGAATAATACAATAAAAATCATGCATGAAATTATTTCTTACTTTACGAGTATCCCTTCTTCCCATAGAAGTTTAATTTTAGTAGTTGGCATCACGGTTTTTTGGTGGATTGAAAAAGCATTTCCTTTGTTTCAATTTCAATATCATAAATGGCATCATGCGGGTATCAATTTCTTTTTTACATTTACTACCATTGCTATAAATTTTCTATTAGCGTTTCTTATATTTAAAACAACTCTCTGGACAACAAGCTATCATTTTGGTATTTTACAATGGTTGCCTCCTATGAATCCTATTTTATATGCATTAATAGGATTATTGTCACTTGATTTTTTTGGCGCTTATTTGGTGCATTGGATTGAACATAAAGTTCCTTTTTTATGGCGTTTTCATATCATTCACCATTCGGATACTTGGATTGACACCACTTCTGCAAACAGACATCATCCTGGGGAAAGTGTCCTTCGTTTTATATTTACTTGTCTTGGAGTTTTTATCGTTGGATGCCCAATGTGGTTGGTGTTTTTATATCAAACAATATCATTAGTAGCAACTCAATTTAGTCATGCTAACATTACTCTCCCTAAAAAGTTAGATTCCATTTTAAGTTATATTATTGTCTCTCCTAACATGCATAAAGTGCATCATCATTATATTTTACCTTATACAGATAGTAATTATGGAAACATCTTTTCGATTTGGGATCGCATATTTGGGACTTTTATGATACTCCCAAAAGAAAAAATTATATATGGTATTGATACCTATAGAGAACCTAATGAACACAATACAATTTCTTCATTAGTAAAGATTCCTTTCAAAACATATAGAAAAAAATAATTCAAAAAAAATAAAATTCTTATAAAAAAGTAATTGGATTTTTTCTTAATATTGGTTTAGAAAAAGTAACCTAAAAAAAAGTTGAATTAATTTTCAAATAATGAAAAAAAGCAAACGTATCGAATTGACTTGGGAACAGAACGAAAGACTAATCACTTTGGCTTTAGAAGAAAGAAATCCCTATGAAATCATCAAAAAAGAATTGGGGATTGATGAGAAAGACGTTTTAGAGATTATGAAAAAGAAATTGTCAGCAGACAAATTTGAAATTTGGAAAAAGAAGGCCAATGCAGCTAAACCAAAACCTAAACAAATCAAAATTGATGATTTTGATGAAGATTTAGATGGTAAATATTATATCAAAAATAAATTAGATTAAAACACTAACTCTTGTATAGCAAGAGTTTTTTTTTGCTCAATTAATTCAAAATACATAAAATCTATTCAAAATCTGCTTCTCTTACTTTCTTAAAACTTATCTAAATTAAAATGCGAATGTGAAACTATTTTATACATTTGGCACTTCTTAGAAAAATTTCAAAATACCACTTATGAAAAAAATATTATTAACATTGATTGTTACATTATGTATCACACAAATCAATGTTTATGCACAATCTAAAGATCAAGTTCAAGTTACAATCAACTTAAAAAATGTTGATAATGACAAAGTAACTGTTACTGTTTCTCCGCCAAAAATAAAGTCTTCTGAAATTATTTATCATTTTCCTAAAACTGTTCCTGGCACCTATTCTACTGACAATTTCGGTCTCTACATAGAAAATTTTAAAGTTTATGATAAAATCGGAGCCTACTTATCCGCCACAAAAATTGATGACAATTCATGGAAAATAAGTGACGCTAGCAAAATAGGATCTATATCTTATCAAGTAAACGACACCTATGATATAGAATCTACTCACGAAATTTTTTCACCTGTAGGAAGCAATATCGAAGAAGGAAAAAACTTTCTTTTGAACACGCATTGTTTTGTAGGCTATTTTGAAGGTATTAGTAATACCTCTTATAAAATGACCGTAATACATCCTGAGTCACTATGGGGCGCTACTTCTTTGACGGATACCGATGCTAGCAACACGAATGATATTTTTATAGTTGCCCGATACGCTGAATTGGTAGAAAATCCGATTATGTATGGAAAACCTGACTTTACTACATTTACTATCAACGACATGCAAATTCAGATTGCAATATATTCTCCTAATGGGTCACATACTGCCGAAGGAATAACTCCCGCAATGAAAACCATGATGACTGCTCAGAAAAATTTTTTAGGTAAATTCAATAGTACCAAGAAATATAGTGTTCTCGTGTATTTGTCTGATATGCAAAAAGAAAATGATGCGCATGGTTTTGGAGCGCTTGAACATCCTACTGCCACTACTGTTGTTATGCCAGAAGCAATGGGAATTGACGAATTGGGAGAACAATTGAAAGATGTAGTTTCTCACGAATTTTTCCATATTGTAACACCACTTACAATTCACTCTAAAGAAATTCAAAATTTTGATTATACCAATCCTAAAATGTCAGAGCACCTTTGGATGTATGAAGGTGTAACAGAATATTTTGCCAATCTTTTTCAAATTAATCAAGGACTTATTTCAGAAGATGATTTTTATTTTAGAATGGCAAGCAAGATTACCAATGCAAACAATATGGATGATACGATGCCATTTACAAAAATGAGTGCCAATGTATTGACAAAACCATACAAGGATCAATATTTGAATGTTTATGAAAAAGGCGCATTGATAGGAATGTGTATCGATATCATCATCCGAGAAAAAAGCAATGGAACACGCGGGATCTTAGATTTAATGCAAAAATTATCTAATGAGTATGGCGTTAATAAAGCATTCAATGATGACGAGCTTTTTGCTAAAATAACATCATTAACTTATCCAGAAGTTGGTCAATTTTTATCTACTTATGTTTCTGGTTCAACTCCAATTCCTTATGATTTATTTCTAGTAAAAATGGGGATTACAAAAAAAATAATTCAATCATTTGGAAATCCATTTTTAAAAGGTCAAGTTCCTTCAATCACTGTAAATCAACAAACCAAAGAAATTATTGTACTGCCTGCTGATCAACTCAATGAGTTTTATACGGAATTAGGAATACAAGGAGGTGATATTTTAACAGAAATAAATGCTACAAAATATACCCTTGACAACATCTATGACTTAATTACTTCAAGCCAATTATGGAAAAGTGATGATGCAATTACGGTTAAAATTAATCGTAATGGTAAAGAACTAATGATAACTGGTAAAATAAAAATGCCTACTGAAAACGGAACAGGTTATGAATTTACAGATACCACTAAAATCAATATGAAGAATTCTTGGCTGAAAGGATAATTTTTATATAAAAGTAAAAGTCCCCACTCTTATCAAAGTTTGGGGACTTTTTTTAAATAAAAAAACCACCACAAATAATGTGATGGTTTTTGGAGCCGGCGGAGGGACTCGAACCCACGACCTGCTGATTACAAATCAGCTGCTCTAGCCAACTGAGCTACGCTGGCGACGTATTTCGAATGCAAATATAGAAGTGAATTTTAAATATGCAAAATAAAATCACACTTTTTTAAAACTATATTTTATTGCAAATCATTGATTTTAGCAACCAATTGATTAGCAGCTAGTTCTAATTCTTGGTTAATCTGTTTGAAATGAGCTTTTTTATTCTCAACTTTCTTTGCATTTACTTTTGTAATCAAATTATCAAACGAAGCAATAGCTTCATCAATTAATGCATTGGTTTCTGGAGTTGGTTTCCCTGAAGTAGAAAGTTCAAATAAATAAACTGCTTCAATTATATCTCCTAAAACGTAGTTGATGTCCTTTTTTAAATTCTTAACATTTGCCATAATAATGGGTATTTATTTAATTTTAATTCGCGGGCAAAAGTACACCTATTTTTTCTATAACAAACTATTTAATATAAATTTCTAATAGAGACGCATTCCCATTGATTGTATAATTTGAAATTGCTGCAGGTATTAATATCGTATCGCCTTTTTTATAGTTATAAATAGATTCATTCACATGGATTGAAAAATCACCTTCCGTACACATATAAACTGTAAAGGATATCCCATCTTTTTGAATTGTCATTTGACCTTGAAGCGGAATAAAATTGGTCGTAAAATAATTACAATCTACCATTGTATTTGAAGTGTTTTCCTTTTTTGAATAGGTTTTTTGAGCTTCAATTTTGTTATAATTGATTGCCTCTAAAGCCAATTCAATATGCAATTCTCTAGTTTTTCCTTGAGCATCTATTCGATCAAAATCATACAATCGATATGTAATATCTGAAGTTTGTTGGATTTCGGCAATTAATAATCCAGCACCAATCGCATGAACTGTTCCTGTATCTAAAAAGAAAACATCTCCCACTTGAACTTTTACGGTATCTAAAATAGAAAGTAACGTTTTGTTTTCAAGATTATCAACATACTCTTTTGCATTAGAATCTTCCTTAAAACCAACAATCAAACTCGAATTTTCATCCGCTTGCATCACATACCACATTTCTGTCTTTCCAAAGGAATTGTGTCGCTTTTGAGCTAATCGATCGTTAGGATGTACTTGAATTGACAAGTCCTCACGAGCATCTAAATATTTAAACAATAAAGGAAATTGCTTTCCAAAATTTTGATAGACTTTTCTACCAAGGACTTCAATAGGAAACGCATTGATGATCTCTAAAAGTGATTTTCCTAAAAATTCACCATTGGCTATTATACTAACATCACCTTCCACTGTTGACAATTCCCAACTTTCTCCAGTGATGGAAGAAGAAATGGGTTTGTTTAAAAGTGTTTTTAATTTGGTTCCGCCCCAAATTCGTTCTTTAAAGATGGGTTGGAATTGTAAGGGATAAAATTTCATTTACTATAAATTAGGCGACAAAATTATAAAAAGTAATTATTTAAAGTAGCTTGTTTCTTTAATTGGTCTCCTTCCATAGACGAACAAACAAAAGCTAAAGACAAATACCAATTTAGGTCATTTTCTTGATACATGCTAATGCTTTCTCTATATGAATTGGACCAGACATACTATCAAAAATCAATTGAATTATTCCATGTTTATCTATTACATACGTCACACGACCTGGTAATATTCCTAATAAATCAGTAGGAACTCCAAATAATTTTCGCAATTGTTTTTTTGAATCTGACAATAGTATAAAAGGCAATCGATACTGTTTTGCGAATTTTTGATGAGATAAAATACTATCACTACTCACTCCAATTACTTCTGCACCATAAGTTTTAAAATCTTCGTATTGATCTCGAAAACTACAAGCTTGAACAGTACAAACCCTGGTATTGTCTTTAGGATAAAAGTAGATTACCAAAGGCTTTTTACCTATATAATCGTTTGAATCAAAAAAACTTCCATCAGTAGTTTGAGAACTGAAATATGGAACTAAATCACCAACTTTTAGTGTCATTATCGTCCAGTATAGGTTACGAAATTACGGGGAGTTTCATACAAAGTTACTTCTAAATCGAATTTAATATCAAGTCGATTTCTGAGTTTATTCCAGATAATAACTACAATATTTTCTGCAGTTGGATTCAAATCTTTAAATTCAGGAACATCTAGATTGAGGTTTTTATGATCAAACGGGTTCTCAACTTCTTCTTTAATCAAATCAGTCAAGACTTTAACATCTAAAACATATCCAGTTTCTTGATCTATTTCTCCTGTCACACTAACTATTAATTCATAATTATGCCCATGAAAATTGGGGTTATTACACTTTCCGAATATCAAATTATTCTTTTCATCCGGCCAATCCTTTCGATACAATCGATGTGCGGCATTAAAATGTGCTTTTCTACTAATCGTTACTTTCATCGGTATAATTTTTTTGAATCTTATTGTAGTTTATGATCTTCCAAAAAATGATAGAATTCGTCGAAAATAATTTTAAACCAAACCGTATATATCTCTGGATTTAGTGTCATATCTGTTTTAATCTCTTCAACTTTCATCCATTTCCAAGCTTCCACTTCTTCTGGGTTAATCGTTGGATTTTCATTAAAATAACCAATCATCACATGATCCAATTCATGTTCTGTTAATCCGTTGTCAAAAGGAGCTTTATAAATAAAATGAAACAATTCTTTCAAATCCGTTTTGAATCCCATTTCTTCAAACAATCTTCGGCTTCCCGCTTCGATATTGGATTCTCCACTTCTTTGATGACTACAACAGGTATTAGTCCAAAGCAAAGGAGAATGATATTTATGATGTGCTCGCTGTTGTAATAGAATTTCATTTTGATCATTCAAAACAAAAACAGAAAAAGCACGATGCAATGCAGCTTTCTCATGAGCTTCCAGTTTAGGCATCAAACCAATCGGCTCATCCATTTCATTTACTAAAATAACTTCTTCTTCTTTCATAGATTTTAATGGAGTTCAAAAATACAAAAAAAGTAAGTGGTTTAGCTATATTTATTGAATTGTGATAAGTTTAACGTGTGTTTTACTGGTTGCTTTTCTTAATCGAATTAAATTAAGAAAATGAAACTGCTTATTGAGGTTGTTAATGTTAGTTTAATTTAAGTTGAATTGTAAACTAGCAGACATTTGAAAAATCATCGTCAACATAAATTTGCATAGAAATTAATAAGCTAATATATCCTATGAAAAAACCAATTGTCTTATCACTATTAACGGTACTGCTGTTCTCGATTTTCTTGACAGCTTGTGCTCAAAATAAATCTGACCAAAAACAAGAGCTAACCACCAAAAACAAATCAATGACCAATCCTTATTACTCGAAAACAGATAAAAAGAAACTTCAAGTCTCCGATGCAGAATGGAAAAAAGTGCTATCCAGTGATTTGTATGCTGTAGCACGGAATGCAGAAACTGAACCAGCTTTTACAGGAAAACTGTGGAACTCAGAAACAAAAGGCACTTATTATTGTGCGGTATGTGGCAATCAACTTTTCAGATCCAATCAAAAATTTATAAGTACTTGTGGTTGGCCTAGTTTTTTTGAACAAGAAAACAAATCGAGTATTATTTTCAAAAATGATAATTCTTATGGAATGCAACGCATTGAAGCACTTTGCGGACGATGTGATAGTCACCTTGGACATCTTTTTGATGACGGTCCGGAACCCACTGGGAAACGTTATTGCATGAATGCTATTTCTTTAGAATTTGAACCAGACACTAAATAATCCGAAAAAATGAAATCAATATATTTAATAGTATTCATGACTACATTCTCCCTTTTTGCCCAAAAAAACAGTAAAAACGAAGCTTCGCAAAACAATTTGGAAACCATCACTATTGGAGGTGGCTGCTACTGGTGTGTGGAAGCAGTTTATGAAAACTTAATGGGCGTTCAGTCAGTAGTTTCTGGCTTTGCTGGTGGAAAAACAGCAAATCCAAGTTACGAAGAGGTTTCTTCTGGACGAACAGGATATGCCGAAGTTGTTCAAATTACCTATGACAAAACGGTCACTAATTTGGATGAAATCTTTAAAGTTTTTTTTACCGTTCATGACCCAACCACTTTAAACAAACAAGGTGCTGATGAAGGAACACAATATCGTTCGGTGATTTTATATAAAAATGAAGAGCAAAAATTAGCAGCACAATCGATAATTTCAGCCTTGAAGAAAGCAAAAGTTTATGATGATCCGATCGTAACTACTTTAGAACCTTTTACCAAATTTTATAAGGCAGAGGCTTACCATCAGAATTACTACCAGAATAACAAAAATCAGCAATATTGTCAGCTGGTTATTCAACCCAAAATTGCCAAATTTGAAAAAATATTTAAAAATAGATTGAAAAAGAAGTAGTTACCTAAAAGCCGGAATTCGTTTCGGCTTTTTTTATTGAATTGGATTTGATACTTTTATAGCACTAAACAAAATTTTCTTTAAAATGAGAAAAGTGCTTCTTATAGTTTTTTGCTTTGTTATTAATTCAATTCTTTATTCTCAAAATCCGGTTTTAATTGGTTATTGGCACAATTGGAACGACAGTAGTGCGCCGTATATCCCACTAAATCAAATTGACTCAAGATATTCGGTACTATGTATTTCGTTTGCAGAGCCAACTTCTCCTTCGGATATGAACATGAACTTCACTCCTGATGGAGTAAGTCAATCTACTTTTATTTCACAAATTCAAACGCTGCAAAGTCAAGGAAAAAAAGTGCTCTTGAGTATTGGAGGCGCCAACACTTCGATTTCTTTAAACAATACTGCGAATCGTGATTTATTTGTCAATTCGATGAGTTTACTTTTGACAACTTATGGGTTTGACGGCATTGATATCGACATTGAACATGGGAATTCAATTTTGGCAAGTGGTTCGATTGCAAATCCGACTTCTGCAGATGTACTCAATTTGATTGCTGCTATAAACCAAATTAGAACCAACTATTACACAGCATTTAGTAGCAATATGATGCTCACTTTCGCCCCAGAAACAGCATATGTTCAAGGCGGAATGTCTGCATTTGGTGGTATTTGGGGTGGTTACTTGCCATTAATTAACGCTTTTAGAAATGAATTAAGTTTTGTTCATGTTCAATTATATAACAGCGGAAGCATGTATGGGATAGATGGGAATATATACAATCAAGGCACTTCCGATTTTATTGTAGCAATGACAGAATCTTTATTACAAGGTTTTTCTACCGCAGGTGGTTTTTTTCAAGGATTACCCGCTAATAAAGTAGTCATTGGTTTACCTGCTTGTCCAAGTGCTGCCGGTGGCGGTTTTGTAAATACTACTGGGGTAGAAAATGCAATTAAATACCTTCGAGGACTAGGTCAACAACCCGGAACTTATGCATTAAATAATCCTTCAGGATACCCCAATTTAGGAGGTATGATGACTTGGTCAATCAATTGGGATAAGGTTTCTACATGTAATTCAAGTTCGTATGAATATGCTCAGAACTTTATAGAAATATTTGGTGGATCACTTTCAAACGCAACGCTAGATTCAGAAAATCATGAGTTGCAACTGCTACCGAATCCTTGTGGAGATTGGTTTCGCGTTGCTAATCTTGAGACTAACGAAAACTATTCTATCATAAATTACTTAGGACAAACAGTCCAAAACGGAAATTATTCCAAAGTTGACTTTATAACAATCGACCATTTAGCAGCCGGACTTTATTACTTCCAAACAAAAAATAAGTCTCTAAAATTAATCAAGAACTAAACAGCGTTGCCTTTATAAGATGTAATCTGTATTGATAAAATTAGATTCTTTACTATTCAATAATGCCTGCAAGATTTCATTATTATACGCATTATCTTTCGACGCCACGAAAGTCCGTATCGAAAAAGAACGAAGTGCATCGTGAATGCTCAAAGTTCCGACTGCCGAGTCTTTTCTTCCTGTGAAAGGATAAATATCTGGACCTCTTTGACAGGAACTATTTAAATTCACTCTACAAACTAAGTTAACCAAAGTATCAATTAACGGCGCAATCGTTTTGATATCTCTTCCAAACAAACTCACTTGTTGACCGTAATTTGATGCTGCCATATCGTTCAAGGGTTCTTGGATATCTTTGAATGTCAAAATCGGAATCACTGGACCAAATTGCTCTTCATGATAAAGTCGCATTTCTTTGTTTACCGGAAATAGGACTGCTGGGAAAATATAATTTTCAGTACGCGTTCCTCCTTTTGTATTGATTATTTTAGCGCCTTTTTGAGTTGCATCATCAATCAACTCTTGAATATAATTGGGCTTTTCACTTTCTGGTAATGGTGTAAGAAATACACCGCTCTCCCATGGATTTCCGAATCTAAGCGCATCGACTTTCGCTGAAAATCGTTTGTTAAACTCAGCAACAATCGATTCATGAACATACAATACTTTGAGTGCTGTACAACGTTGCCCATTAAAAGACAAAGTACCAGCAACACATTCCTGAATCGCCAAATCTAAATCGGCATCTGGCAAAATAATCGCTGGGTTCTTGGCTTCCAATCCCAAAATCAAACGCAAACGATTTTTGTTTGGATGTTGGTCTTGCAATGCAATAGCGGATTTGCTGTTGCCAATTAATGCTAGGATATCGATTTTTCCGGACTTCATGATTGGTGAAGCCACGTCTCTGCCTCTACCGTAAACAATATTGATGACTCCTTTTGGAAAGCTACTTCTAAAAGCTTCTAACAAAGGCGAAATTAATAAAACACCATGTTTGGCAGGCTTAAAAATCACGGTGTTTCCCATAATAATGGCAGGAATCAACAACGAAAAAGTCTCATTTAGAGGATAATTGTAGGGTCCTAAACACAATACGACTCCAAGAGGACCGCGACGTACCATGGCATTGACTCCTTGACTTTTAGTAAATCGTGAGTTATTCCTGTCGAGTTGTTTATAGTCTTCAATCGTATCATATATGTACTCGACGGTGCGGTCGAATTCTTTTTCTGAATCTGGTAATGATTTCCCGATTTCCCACATTAAAAATTTGACAACTTCCGTTCGAGTCAATTTCATTTGAGCGACGAAATTTTCCATGCATTTAATACGATCAGCAACTTTCATCGTTGGCCAGATGCCCTGACCTTTGCCATAAGCATTCACAGCAGCTTGAACAACTTCATCAGCGGCTGATTCTCCCATAGTAGGAATTGTTCCTAATAAGGTTGGCGCGTACTTTTCTGTAGAGGAAATTGTAGAATATACTTCTGAAAACGAACCATGCCAATTTTTCAACTCCCCGTTTACTAAGTAAGTATTTTGATTGAGTTGAGAAACAATTTTATATTCGTTTGGTAGGCGATTCATCATTTGGTATTGGATTAAAATAAAAGTAAATGGCAATTACAACTCAATATTCTTAGGGTAGACTACTGATTTGTAAATTAGCACACTTAATTTAAATGTAAAAACACTATGAAACTATGCTCTCAAAATAAGCTAAAAGTCGCGAAATTATGCCTTTGTTTTTCGACCGGTAATCACCATTTTTCTCAAGAGTTTCGAATGTTCTGAATGTTGATACGAAAAAACTGATAAAGCAAATGATTACAATAATTGTAAATAGTATTATGTCTAAATTTTCCATCTATTTTTTTAGTTTTAAATTAAAGTAGACCATAAAACCAAGAATTGTAGGAGGCCAAAGTCCTATAAATACTGCTTTCTCAAAATTTTTCTCTACTAAATAAATGTATTCAGAGATAAAGATTAAAGCTATGACAACAAACAAAGTAAAAAGTTCTGATTTTTTAAATTTATTAAACATAAATGGATAGTTTTTTAGAATTAATAAAAATTATTAACGATTGTTAATGGCTCTATTAAAAGTGCTTTTGTAAATTTATATATTTTTATTCATTAAAACTGTTTAATTAATTTAAATTTTTGTTAAACAAAAAAAATATGCCAAATACAAACAAGGTGTTATCAACATTTTATAACTATTTTTTATCTCAAAAAGTTAAAGAAAAAAGCGAGAAAATTACCGTATACATAGCAATTACAAGCTTTCTTTTACACTTACTGCTCATCGGTTTGGTCAAATGGAATATCATTACATTGACCAATCATTCCGAGTTGCTGAGCAATCCAATATCGGCAATTTATACACCGTTTTCCTTTGTGTTGATTTATGAGGTCTATTTGATGTTGTACTATTTGCCAAAAAGCACCTCAATTTATATTGGAAAACAATATGAGATTATTTCTCTAATTGTGATCAGAAGAATTTTTAAGGATTTATCCAATTTGGAGTTTTCATCAAACTGGTTTTCAATCAAAAATGATATCTTATTTACAAGTGACTTGCTAGCGATTCTTATTCTATTCTTTCTAATATTTATCTTTTATCAATTGGTAAAGGAGACAAGCTCCAATGATTCTAAAATCATACAACCTGAAATTATAAAGTTTATAGCTTTAAAGAAAACGGTAGCCACAGCCTTGGTTCCTATTCTTTTGCTTCTATCAATATACAGCCTGAGTCATTGGTTATATGAGAGTTTCTTTTCTGTCAGTAAACTAATGACCGAAATCAAAGACATCAATAAAATATTTTTTGATGATTTTTTTACAATACTAATTTTAGTAGATGTTTTACTATTATTGTTTTCTTTCTTACATTCAGATCAATTCAACAAGGTTATTAGAAATTCAGGATTTATCATTTCTACTATTTTAATAAAATTGTCATTTAGCACAGAAGGGATACTAAATATTGTACTGATAGTAACAGCAATAGTCTTTGGCGTTATCCTTTTAAAAATTCATAACTTATATGAAAACGTTGAAAAATAGAAATTAGCTAAAATAAGTTTATTTTCAAACTTTCTGCAATTTTCAACGCACATTGCTCACCATCAATAGCCGCAGAAATAATGCCACCTGCATAACCAGCTCCTTCCCCGCAAGGATACAACCCTTTGATCTGAATATGCTCTAAAGTTTCAAGATTTCTTGGAATTCGAACTGGTGAAGAAGTCCTACTTTCTGGTGCATGAAGAATTGCTTCGTTGGTTAAATAACCTGTCATTAATTTGCCGAATTGCGTAAATCCATCTCTAAGAATTTGAGATAAAAACCCTGGGAAAACCTGCCCCATTTCTACAGAAGTAGTTCCAGGCACATAGGAAGTTTTTGGTATTTCACTAGAAACTTTATTTTGAGTAAAATCTACCATTCGTTGCGCAGGAACTTTCTGTGTTTCTCCCGCTAAATGCCAGGCTTTTTTTTCGATACTTTTTTGAAATTCCAATCCAGCCAAAGCACCAAATTTTTCGTAGGGTTTGTAATCTTCTAATTTCAATTCGATAACAATTCCAGAATTGGCAGTAGCCTGATCTCTTTTGGATGGCGACCAACCGTTGGTTACTACTTCTCCCGGACTCGTTGCACAAGGCGCAATGACACCGCCGGGACACATACAGAAAGAATACATGCCACGACCATTGACTTGTTTCACAATAGAATAAGGAGCAGGTGGCAAATAGTCACCACGATAATCGCAGCTATATTGAATACTGTCAATTAAAGTCTGTGGATGTTCAGCTCGAACACCAATCGCAAAAGGTTTTGCTTCAATAAAAATATTCTTTCTATCCAACAATTCATAGATATCTCGAGCCGAATGTCCTGTGGCGAGAATGATATTAGAAGCCGAGATCGTTTCACCCTTGTGGGTAACAATTCCTTGCACTTCATTGTTTTTGATGAGAATGTCTGTCAATCGAGTTTCAAACAAAACTTGCCCTCCGAATTCGATTATTTTTTCTCGAATATCTTGAATAATCTGTGGTAATTTGTTTGTTCCGATGTGAGGATGTGCTTCGACTAAAATATCTGGAGAGGCACCAAAAGCAACAAAAAGTTCCAAAATTCTAGTAACATCACCTCTTTTTTTAGATCTAGTGTATAATTTACCATCCGAGTAGGTTCCTGCGCCTCCTTCGCCAAAACAATAATTCGAATCTTCGTTGACGATATGTTCTAAATTGATTGCCTTCAAATCACGTCGTCTACCTCGAACGTCTTTTCCTCGCTCTATCACAATTGGTTTTAACCCCAATTCTATTAATTGCAACGCGGCAAACAAGCCAGCAGGTCCAGCTCCAACAATAATTATTTCTTGTGAATTTGTGACATTTTTGTATTCTGGAAGCTGAATTTTTGGAATAACATAGTCTTCTCCTTCAAAATAGATTACTACTTTTAAATTGATTTTGATGGCCTTCTGACGCGCATCAATGGAGCGTTTTAGAATGGCAATGTGATGAATGTCTTTAGTGCTAGTTTGAATAAACTTTCCAACATGCTCTTTAAGTAACAGTTCATTGACTGCAACTTCTGGTGCGACTTGTAATAACAATTCTTTAGACATGAAGGAATTTTTGACAAACTTAAAAATAATTTATCAAGATGCGTTGTATTGAATTGAAATTGCTTCTTAAATATTATTTTGATTTGGTATACTCTGTCTCTATGTTTTTTATAATATCTTTAATTCGCTCTACATCAATTTTTCTAGCTTTGATGACCTTATTTTTATCTAAAACGTAAATCACAGGGGTTGAAAAAATATCATATTTATCAGCCAAATTATTATAATGCACACCATCATAAACATTGATCCAATCGAGTTTTTTTTCGTCGATGTATTTTAAGTATTTATCTAATTCTTGCTGATTGTAGACACTAAACACTTTTACATCTTTCTTCTCTTTTTGGAATTCGTGATACAAATCCAAGAGTTTAGGGATTTCTTTCTGACAATGACCGCAGTCAACATCCCAAAAAACCAAAATCAAATAATCTGCAACGACATCGCTCAACTTATAAAATAAAGGATTAATTTCATTAGCATGGTCATAAAAAAGCTGTGTGACTTCCGCACTTGTCTTGACCTTTTCAAAACCCATTGCTGCAATTTTATCTCGATCTGTCGCTTTAATCATAAATAAATCAGGCGCTTTAGATCCAATCAAAATAGGTCTCAATTTTTCAGCACGTTTGATGATTTTATCTATCACATCATCTTCATAAGTACCAGCAGCTTTCCCCGTTTTAAAATAGGCATCCGACATATGCACAAAAACATTCTCATATCCCATAATGTTGGTGGTTTCATAAGTTGCTGTAAAATGTGCTAATAATAATTTGTAGAGCGTGCTACCTTGATCAGGTAATCCCATGATTCTATCAACTTCAACTTTTACAGTATCTGGATGAGGATAAATTACTGTATCAAAATACTTTTTGAGTTTGTAAAAAAAGAATGGATTTCGTGTTATCACATCATCTTTGAATGCAACACCATCCCAATAATGGGATTTATAATATTTATAAACCTTTAAGCTATCAGGCCTTCCATTAGAAGCTAAAGGAATGTTTTTTAAGGTTTTTTCCTTTTTTAAGTTAATAAAATCTCCTAAATAACTGCCCTTATTTTTCTCTAGCATCGTATTCTCGTAATCCTCTATATTCCTGTCAAGATTTTTTTGAAGCTCAAGAAACTTAGCGACAGAATCTTTTTTAGAAATTGCTTTCACTTGACTCTTATCGGTCATAAATTTTGTATTTTGCTCAGTAAGGAAATTTATATACTTAAAAAAATCATTTTCTTGAGTAGAATTTTCAGCACTGGCTTGCCTTAAAGAATTATTCGCATCTCCATTTAGTTGAAGATTTTGTGTTTGCTCATCTACAAAAAAATCAAAGAGAATAGCTTTCTTCTGATTGACAACAGAATAAATCCCTCTATCGAGTTTACTTTTTCCTTGGAATATAATTTTTCCACTTTTAATAGTAGTGCAAGTGTCTTTGATATACGTTTTATCCATTTGATAAAAAGTAAGAAATGCAATTGTATCAGTACAGTTCTTCATATTTACTGCAATCTTATATCCAGATTGAGCGTTGCCTATTAAAGAATAAATGCAAAAAACTACAACTAATACTGATTTACCGCAAAGCAAGTTTCTCATAATATTGATATTTTAATGGCAACAAAAATATATATTTTTTAAATTATTTTATACTACAATTGAGTTAAAAAAAAGAAGGTTTAGTAGTAACTACTAAACCTTCTTAAGAAATTTATTTTTTTTATTATTCTTTGATAAACTTGTAATTTATAACTTGAGAATTCATTTGAATTTTCACAAAGTAGATGCCACTTTGCAAGTCTGCAACTGAAATAGATTGCAAAGAAGTGGAAGATTTCACTTCTTTTACCATAGCACCATTCAAGTTATAAATAGAAATTGCAGCAACAGATTCGTTCGATTTGTTTTCAATATTCAAAATAGAACTTACAGGGTTTGGATAGATTGTTACTTCATTTTGAATTGCAAAATTATTAACTCCTAAAGCCACTGTATTTTCTAAATAATCTGGAGTTCCATTAGAATTTGTATCATCGTCAGAAGGATTACCATTGCTATTATAATCTTCGATAAATGTCAAAACACCATCTCCATCATCATCATTATCCAAATAATTTGGAATATTATCATTATCGGTATCTAGTATTGAAAGAGCACTTCCTGTACTTCTTCCAAAAACGTATTCTACATTGGTTAAAATCAAATCTCCGTCATCATCATTGTCTAAATAATTTGGCAAACCATCAAAATCTGTATCGTCGTTCGCTAAATTAGTGTCGTTATTTATATCTTCAGCAGCGGTGTCAACACTGTCATTGTCAGCATCAATTGTACAATCAATAACACTTAATATAACGGATCTACTCATTCCATTTCCACTTGCATATACAGTTTGAGGATTGGTTGTGTTTACAAATGCACTTGGATTTAAAAGTGGAATAGTCAAAGCCATATCTGCATAAAAACTAATACCAGAAGGATTAGCAGAGGATAAATCATTCGCAGCAACGTTTAAATCAAAAGATTGAAAACCGTCTGCATCATCATCACAACGAACAAAAGAATAGTTCGTATAATAGTTAGGTCTGTAAAAACGCCATCCTTCATGAAAAGCGGTCCATATTCCAGTATTGCGATTTGGAGCAGCTATACCTTGATCCCCAGCAAGGTTTATTAAACCCGTAACGGTTCTTCCTGTTGTAGCATTTGGACAAATTTGCTTATCTATTAATTGAACATCTATTGTGTTTGATGTTTCACTCAAAATCATTTGAAAATTACTTTTTGCGGTAGTACAAGTAAAAAATGAGTTGTTGTAAAAATACACAACAAACTTTCTATAGGGTGCTGTACCATATAATCCGTAGGTAATCGTTCCTTCTCCATTAGAGTTATTTAAATCTGCAAAAGCCCCAAGAATCGAATTCTTCACTGGAAATGCTGTATTTGGAATTGTTTGTGTGAACGAAAATGGTGAATTAGCATTGGCAGAAGAAGTACGGAAATCAATATACCCATTGGTACTAATTACGATTTCATTATAACTGACCCCGTAAAAATCAAATGCAAATGGTAGTGCGATTAAACTAGAACAACGATCATCTTGAGTGGCTAAATTAGCGGAGGATGCTGCATACTGTACAAAAGGAATTGGCGTAACAGCATAATTAGATTGAGAATTTCCTTGAATTGAAAAAGAAAACAATACTGCTAAAAATAAGTATTTTTTAATCATAATAATTGGTTTTTAAATTGGTTTTGTTGGTTCAAATATACTAAATAAAACTTTTTAAACAACTGATAATTAAAAAGTTCTACAAACATTAAGATAGAGACTGATATGCTGAAAATATAAAAGTATTTGAATTCAATTAACACTATGAATTTTAAAGTTTTGATGTTTAAATATTATATTATCGAAAAGTAAATGCATAAAAAAAGGTTTAGCTTTCACTAAACCTTTTTAAAAATATATTAGAATTATTTTTTGATGAATTTATAATTCACAACTTGAGAATTCAATTGAATTTTCACAAAGTAGATTCCGTTTTGCAAGTCTGCAACTGAAATAGATTGTAAAGAAGTAGAAGATTTCACTTCTTTTACCATCGCTCCGTTTAGGGTATAAATAGAAATTGCAGCCACCGTTTCGTTCGATTTGTTTTCAATATTCAAAATTGAACTTGTTGGATTTGGATATATCGATACTTCATTTTGAATTGCAAAATTATTAACTCCTAATGCCACCGCATTTTCTAAATAATCTGGAATTGAATTGCCATTTGTATCGTCATCCGCTGGATTGTTGTTGTTGTTATAATCTTCATTGATTGTTAAGACACCGTCTCCATCATCATCATTATCTAAATAATTTGGAATGGTATCTCCATCTGTATCCGATAATGAAATAGCATTATTGGCATTTCTTGTGAATACATATTCTACAGAAGTTAGGATCATATCGCCATCATCATCATTGTCGATAAAATTAGGAATTCCGTCTAAGTCTGTATCCTCGTTGGCTAAATTCGTATCCGCATTTAAATCTTCGTCCGCTGTAGCAACAGAATCTAAATCATAATCGTTTGTACAATCAATCACACGTAAAATAACAGTTTTAACTTCACCGTTGTTATTGGCATAAATCGTTTGAGAATTTGCAGTTGTATTCGTATACACTAAATTGGTCAATGCATTGGTTTGTGAAATTGCATCCAACTCGTTTTCATAAAACGAAACTGCCGAAGGATTCGCTGAAGATAAATCATTTTGCACCACTTGTAGATTGAAAGAAACCAATCCATCTGTATCATCATCACATTTTGCAAACAAATAATTACTTGTATTTATAGGTCTTTGAAAACGCCATCCTTCTTGGAAAGCCGTCCATGAACTTGTATTTCGATTCGGAGGAGTTACGGCATTCAATCCAGTTGCATCAATAATTCCTATAACAGCATTTCCATTATTCCAAGTTGGACAAGTCTGTTTGTAAATTAATTGTACATCCAATACATTTATTGTTTCATACAGCACCATTTGAAAATAACTTTTTAACGTTGTACAAGAGAATAAAGAATGATTGTTAAACAAAACGACAAATCTTCTATACGGAGCACTACCTATAGACGCATAAGTTAAAGTTCCTTCTTCATTAGAGTTGTTTAAGTCTTGGTAGCAACCTAAAAAAGAATTTTTTACTTCAAAAGCTGCATTTGGAATAGTTTGCGTGAAATTCCAAGGAGAAAAACCACCAAGAATATTAGGTGTGAAAGAAATGTAACCGTTGGTACTTACATTTATTTGATTGTAGGTGACTCCATAAAAATCAAAATCAAATCCTAAAGGTATAGGAGCTGAAAACGAATCATCACTCGTTCCTTGAACAGGAGCTGTTGCCGTATATATCTGATACGGAATTGACGAAACAGCATAATCATTTTGAGCTTGAGTTGCGATTGAAAATAGTAGCAAAAAAACTGCTTTTACAACAGAATTCGAAGTTAAGTAATTGTTTTTCATAAGTTTATTTTTTTATCAAATATACTTAAACCTTTGAAATGACAATGTATATTTGACAAAAAAAAATGTCAAAGAAAATCAAACTTATTTGGGATTTCCGTGGTCCCGTTGCGGCAAAAACAGCAGAGCATCATGAAATTCATTTGAAAGAATATATTCTAAAGGAAAAAATCGAATTGAATATCACTGGATTTGAAATCATCAACGAAATGTATGCCCTTGCTTTTATGGTTGTTGAGGAAGAAAATATGATTGCAGTTCGCGATGTATTAAAACCACATCGGGGAGAAATTTATTCGGAAATAATTGATAATTGATAATGAAAAAAAAACGTTATGGATAAGAAGGATTCTAGCCCTGATGGAAGAGGAAATCCTTTTGTGCCGGCATTTACTTCGTCCGTTCGCTTTGCTCGGGTGGCACAAAAGATTGTATCGAACAGCAGGTATCAGCTCCTAAAAAATCATCTATTAATTGGCTACTTCGCTAATAAATTTGATTCGCATTAATCGCAATTCATTGATATCATAATCACCATCAAATTCTTTCAAAGCATCTTCAATATTATCGGATTCGGATTCCATAAAGTATTCATGAATTTCTTCTTGTTGATCATCGTCTAACATTTCGTCAATCCAATATTTAATGTTGAGTTTGGTTCCAGAATAAACGATTTGCTCCATTTCTTTAATCAAAGCATCCATATTCAATCCTTTGCCTTTAGAAATATCCTCCAGAGAAAGTTTTCTGTCAATATTTTGAATGATGTATAATTTGTTTGCAGAATTAGCTCCAGTCGATTTAACGACCAAATCATCCGGGCGAATAATATCATTTTCTTCTACGTATCGACTGATTAATTCTACGAATTCTTTACCATATTTCTTCGCTTTTCCTTCTCCAACTCCATGAATATTGGTTAATTCATCGATTGTAATTGGATATTTCAAAGCCATATCTTCTAAGGAAGGATCTTGAAAAACCACAAATGGAGGAACGCCTAGTTTTTTGGCTTGTTTTTTACGTAAATCACGCAACATACTCATCAAAGCTTCATCAGCAGTACCTGAAGATTTTGCTGCTGTAACAATGGCTTCGTCTTCCGATTCGTTATATTCATGATCTTCAGACATCATGAATGAAGTAGGATTTTGGATATAATTGAATCCTTTTTCAGTTACTTTAACAACACCATACGTTTCAATATCTTTTGAAAGCAAACCATCAACTAACACTTGTCGAATTAAAGCCATCCAATACCGTTCTTCAAAATCTTTGCCCGACCCGAAGAAATGCTGTGTATCTGTTTTATGCGCATTAATTACAGCATTTACGCGTCCTATTAAAGTATAAATAACTTCTTTCGATTTATACAAAAACTTAGTGTCACGTACGACTTCCAATAATTTTACGACTTGATTTTTAGCTTCAACTTTAGATTTTGGATTGCGAACGTTATCATCCATGTCGGCACCATCGCCCGTTTCGCTGTCAAATTCTTCTCCAAAATAATGCAATAAAAATTTACGTCGCGAAATAGAAGTTTCCGCATAAGCCACTACTTCTTGCAAGAGTGCAAAACCAATTTCTTGTTCAGCAACTGGTTTTCCAGACATAAATTTTTCTAACTTTTCTACATCTTTATAGGAATAATAAGCCATACAATGGCCTTCACCACCGTCTCGACCTGCTCTACCAGTTTCCTGATAATAACTCTCTAAAGATTTTGGAATATCATGATGAATGACAAAACGAACATCGGGTTTGTCGATTCCCATACCGAATGCTATAGTTGCCACTACAACATCTACATCTTCCATTAAAAACATGTCTTGATGTCTGGCTCTTGTTTTCGCATCCAATCCTGCGTGATAGGGAACTGCACTAATTCCATTGACTTGAAGTACTTCAGCAATTGCTTCTACTTTTTTACGGCTTAAACAATAAATAATTCCTGACTTTCCCTTATGTTGCTTGATAAATCGAATGATATCCGATTCGATATTTTTAGTTTTTGTACGTACTTCATAAAATAGGTTAGGTCTATTGAAAGATGCTTTAAAAGTAGTTGCATCTGACATGTCCAAATTTTTCAAGATATCTTCTTGAACTTTAGGAGTGGCGGTTGCTGTTAGACCGATTACAGGAACATCTCCTAATTGTTTAATGATGTGTCTTAAATTTCTATATTCTGGACGAAAATCATGTCCCCATTCGGAAATACAATGGGCTTCATCAATAGCTACAAAAGAAATAGGAACTGTTTGAAGAAAAGCCACATATTCTTCTTTTGTTAAAGATTCAGGAGCTACATAAAGTAATTTGGTTATTCCTTGGGTAATATCTTTTTTTACTTGATTTATTTCTGTCTTCGTAAGTGACGAGTTTAAAACATGCGCCACACCGTTTTCCGAAGATACACTTCGAATGGCATCCACTTGATTTTTCATTAAAGCAATTAAAGGAGAAACTACAATGGCAGTTCCTTCTTGAATGAGTGCAGGTAATTGATAGCAAAGTGATTTACCGCCTCCCGTCGGCATAATTACGAAGGTGTTTTTTTTATCGAGGATACTTTTGATGACTTGTTCTTGTAAACCTTTAAATTGGTTGAAACCAAAATACTTTTTTAGTTCTTTGTGTATGTCAATTTCGATTGAATTCATTCTATGTTAATGGTATTTTATATAAATTTGCATCACATAAAGATACAACTTTCTTTTACACACACAAATTTATAACATACAGTTTTGATAACAAAAGAAAATATAATTGCAACTGCAAAAAAAACAATCCTTTCAGAAAGTGAATCTATAAAAAAATTGGCAGATTATTTAGATCATCAATTTGTTGAAGCTGTGAATTCTATTTTCAATTCTAATGGAAGATTGGTAATCACTGGCATTGGGAAAAGTGCTATAATAGCCCAAAAAATTGTAGCAACGCTAAACTCTACAGGTACACCTTCTCTTTTTCTTCACGCCTCTGAAGCTATTCATGGTGATTTAGGTATGATTCAAAAAGAAGATACTATTATCTGTATTTCAAAAAGCGGAAATAGCCCTGAAATCAAAGTTGTAGTGCCATTTTTGAAAGAATATGGACAAACTTTAATTGCCATAACTGGGAACATAACTTCGTTTTTGGCAAAATCTTCGGATTTGGTTTTAAATACCACGATCGAATCGGAAGCCTGCCCGAATAATTTAGCTCCAACCAATAGTACCACGGCTCAATTAGTGATGGGTGACGCTTTAGCAGTTTGTTTGATGGAAATGAGAGATTTCAAAGCCACTGACTTTGCTATATATCATCCTGGTGGTGCCTTAGGTAAAAAATTATTGTTGCGTGTAAAAGACATGCTAGAAAATGCTCTAAAACCTATAGTAGCTCCAGATTCTTCCATCAAGAAAGTTATTTTCGAAATCTCAGAAAAACGTTTAGGAGTTACGGCAGTAATTGAAAACAACAAAGTCGTTGGCATTATTACCGATGGAGATATTCGAAGAATGTTGAATGACCGGGATTCTATAGCTGGCTTAACGGCTCAAGATATTATGACTAAAAATCCGAAAATGATTACTACTGAAAGCATGGTGATTGATGCTTTTAATATTATGGAAGATTTTTCTATTACGCAACTTGTAGTGGTTGATGAAGATGAATTCAAAGGCATTCTTCATTTGCATGATATTTTAAAAGAAGGTATCGTATAATGGCAAAAAAGAACCTTAATGAAATGTCTTTTTTAGACCATTTAGAAGAATTGCGATGGTTGTTGGTTCGGAGTACAATTGCTATAGTTATCATGGCAACTGTAACCTTCTTTGTTAGTGATTATATTTTCGATACTATTATTTTCGGACCTACACATGTTGACTTTATTACCTATCGTTTTTTTTGTGATTTATCTCATTATGTTGGATTTAAAGACAGCATTTGTGTAGAAAGCCTTCCTTTCATTATCCAAAATACGGACATGGAGGGGCAAGTAAACATTTTAGTTTGGACGTGTATTACGGCGGGATTTATTCTTGCATTCCCCTATATATTATGGTTGTTATGGAAATTTATTAGTCCAGCGCTTTATGAAAAAGAACGAAAAAATGCCGTCGTATTTATATTTGTGGCTTCTATACTTTTCTTTGTAGGAGTCCTATTTGGCTATTTCGTGGTAATACCTATGTCTGTTAATTTTTTCGCTACATTTAAAGTGAGTGAAGTTGTTAAGAATCAATTCAGTTTAGATTCCTATATAGGGTTGATTAAAACGTCTGTAATTGCTAGTGGATTATTTTTTGAAATGCCAATTATCATTTATTTCCTAACGAAATTAGGATTAGTGACGCCTCAATTTTTAAGAAAATATTGGAAATATGCTGTAGTCATTATTTTGATTGTTGCAGCAATAGTAACACCTCCAGATGTTGTGAGTCAATTAATTGTCGCAATTCCTATGTTATCAATCTATGAAGCCAGTATCTTTATATCGATGCTAGTTTATAAAAAACAACTCAAAGAAAATGGCTAATCAAGTTCAAGAATTCAATGATTATCGTGCTAAAATGAATGAAAAATTATTAGCAGATAACAATAAAATAATCAAACGTATTTTTAATTTGGACACGAATGCTTATGCTGAAGGCGCTTTAGATGTTAAGACCAAAGAACTTTTGGGATTAGTCGCCTCTACGGTATTGCGTTGTGATGATTGTATTAAATATCATTTAGAGACTTCTTTTAAAGAAGGTATTTCAAAAGAAGAAATGATGGAAGCAATGGGAATAGCTACATTAGTTGGCGGTACGATTGTGATTCCTCATTTGAGAAGAGCGTATGAGTTTTGGGAAAATTTAGAGGAAAAAGGTTGAATCGTTCAATCGGATGCGCGATTGGAAATGATTGCCCTAGCCCCGATAGAAGGGAAAATCCTTGGTATTGCGCCGTTAACATCAAACAGATTGCTATACATCGTTCGCAAAAACAAGATTGGAATGATAGCGGGATTAGCTCCTGAAAAACAAATCAACGATTATTCGGTTACACGATTAAACGATTAAACAAAAAAAAATGATTTTAAGAGCAGAAAATTTAGTAAAAACGTATAAAGGAAGAAGTGTTGTAAAAGGCATTTCCGTTGAAGTAAATCAAGGTGAAATCGTTGGTTTATTAGGTCCAAATGGAGCAGGAAAAACAACTTCTTTTTATATGATTGTAGGTTTGGTAAAACCAAATTCTGGAAATATCTATTTAGACGATTTAGATATTACCAATTATCCTATGTATAAAAGAGCACAACAAGGAATTGGCTATTTAGCGCAAGAGGCTTCCGTTTTTAGAAAATTGAGTATCGAAGATAATATCTTGAGCGTATTGCAATTAACAAAATTATCAAAAGCGGAACAAGTTGCAAAAATGGAATCCCTTATCGATGAATTTGGATTGCAACATATTCGTACCAATCGAGGTGATTTATTGTCTGGAGGCGAACGACGTCGAACCGAAATAGCTAGAGCTTTGGCAACAGACCCAAAGTTTATTTTGTTAGACGAACCCTTTGCTGGTGTAGATCCAGTTGCGGTAGAAGATATTCAACGCATTGTAGCTCAATTGAAAAATAAAAATATTGGAATATTAATTACCGATCATAACGTTCAAGAAACACTAGCCATTACCGACAAAACATATTTGATGTTTGAAGGCGGCATTTTGAAAGCTGGAAAACCAGAAGAATTAGTAGAAGATGAAATGGTACGTCGCGTTTATTTGGGGCAGAATTTTGAATTAAGAAAGAAAAAACTCGAATTTTAGTACATTTATAAATTAAATCAAATGGAAGATCAAAATCAATACGAAGCATGGCGTAAAGACCCAAAGAATTGGCGATTTGGTGTTTTTTATTACAATCCTGATGACAAGCGAACTTTTCCACCTAAACGTATAAAGGAGATGGGATGGACGATAAATTTTGCAGATACAAAATCGGTAGTTGCCTTCGTTTTATTTTTAGTTTTTGTAGTTTGGGTGATTTTGTATACCAATTTTAAAACGAACTAAGTTTTTACTGTAGTGTTAAATACTTCAACATTTTAGGTGTCCCATTGTAGATATTGATATCGACATTACCTTGAATTCCGGTTATAGAAGCTTTTTCTGTAAATTGCCAAAAGAGCCAATCGTCTTTCATGGTTTCTACAAAAAAATTGTAATTGGCAATCCAAAATTGGAAATCACTAAATTCTTCTTTTAAGAAATCCTCATAAAATTTTTCGTTGGTATAGATGATTGGCTTTATTTGATAATAGGTGTCAACTTTCTCCAACCAACGTCTTAAACCAACTTTCAAACTATCAATAGATTGATTTTTAGGCATCGATTCTATGTCTAAAATGGGAGGGAAATCTCCCTTTTTTAATTTTACATTTTTAATAAAAAATTCAGCTTGAACGATAGAGTTTTCATTAGGTCTGTAATAATGATAAGCACCCCGAATTAAATTATGCGATTTTGATTCTTTCCAGTTCGAATTAAATTGGGGATCTAATTTATCTTTACCAGCAGTAGCTCGAATAAATACAAATTGAATTGGAAAAGTATTCTCTATAGTCTTCACCTCATTCCATTGAATTTTTCCTTGGTATTCAGAGACATCTATTCCAACAACATTGGCGCTATATCTCGATAAAACTTGAAAATTTCTAAGATCTGTAAATCGTTTAGACTCTTTACTTTCGATTACTTTATTCGATTTAAAACCTAGAAGATATAAGAAACCATTGCGATAATGGAAACCAATTCCAAATAATAAAACAAAACAAAAAATGGCTAAAAAATAACTACTAAATTTACTATTGAAAAAAGATTTTTTCCTTTTAGGTTGCGATTTTTTTGCTGTAGTTTTCTTTCTTACCACAATTATTTCATTACAAAAGTTGCTTTTTGAAAAATATATTTTGGATAACTGAAAGCAAAACATACATCATAATAACAATCGCAACACCCAGAAATTGAAGGAAAAGCAATATTATTATTGAAAGCGCTAGAAAAACGATTTGTAATAGATTGTCTTGAATCGTAAACTTTTTTATTTTTAAAGAAAATAATGGAATTTCAGCATTCATTATATAGGAACTCAAAACAACTACAATCAATAAAAACCAAGTAGAATGTAGTAATTGAGAAATGATAAAATAATTTTCATTTTGAAGAATCAGAGGTAAACTCAAAATAAACAATGCATTTGCAGGAGTCGGCAATCCAATAAAAGAATCCGTTTGACGGGTATCTATATTAAAATTTGCTAACCGAAAACATGCTCCTAAAGTGATTAAGAATCCTAAATAAGCATACAGATTTGAAGTTTCTAAGTCGAAATCAGCTAACATCATATACATTACAAATCCAGGCACAACTCCACTTGTTACCATATCTGCTAATGAATCCAATTGCAAACCTAATGGGCTAGAAACTTTAAATAACCTGGCGAAAAACCCATCAAAAAAATCTAAAAATATACCTAAACTAACAAAGAAAAATGCGGTTTGAAAGTCTTTATGAGTAATAAAAATGATTGCAATACAGCCACAAAATAAATTAAGTAATGTGATGATATTGGGAATGTGCTTTTTGATTTGCATTTTGAAAATTTTTTTGAAAAACAAATTTAGTACAATAAGTTAAAGACAAGTACGTTTTTCAGGAGAGATTTAGTATAATCAATTCATAATTTATTCTAAAAAATGAAATTGGCTAGAAATAAGCTCATTAAAATTGTATATTTTTGAAAAAAATCAAACACAAGTTTGAAAAACAAATTGCTTTGAAAAGAAAATTGAGTGTTACTTTTTTTCTAGTATTTAGTGTAATTTCTGCACAAACTACTAGGAAATACTCCAATGAGTTCATGAATATTGGTGTAGACGCCGCAGCATTAGGAATGGCCAATGCAGTGACGGCTTCTACTCATGATGTCAATTCTGTTTATTGGAACCCCGCTGGTTTAATTGGTATTGAAGAAAGTCAAGTAGCATTGATGCATGCGAGTTATTTTGCCAACATCGCTCAGTACGATTACGCTGCCTATGCCAAGCCTATTGACGATAGGAGTTCTTGGGGAATTTCCCTCATTCGTTTTGGTGTAGACGACATTTTAAACACTACAGAATTGATTGATGATCAAGGAAATATAGATTTCAATAGAGTAAGTAAATTTTCAACGGCTGATTACGGATTTACTTTTTCTTATGCTAGAAAATTGCCTATGGATGGTTTGCAATATGGAGTAAATGCCAAAGTAATTCGACGTATTATTGGAAAATTTGCCAATTCATGGGGTTTTGGTTTTGATGTAGGTTTTAAATTTGAAAAGAATAATTGGGATATTGGGCTGATGTTGCGAGATATTACAACAACCTACAACATTTGGAATATTGATGAAGATGAATATGCTAAAATTAAAAATGCTGTTGAAGGTCAAAATCAAGACAAACCTGAAAGTACAGAAATAACTTTGCCGAAAGCACAATTAGGAATTTCTAGAAAATTTGAATACGATTATGATTATACTTTTCTTCCAGCCATCAATCTGAATATGGAATTTGCAAAGACCAATGATATTATTGCGTCTGACTTTGTAAGTATTGCCCCAGCTATTGGATTTGAATTTGGATATACCGATTTGGTTTTCCTAAGAACAGGGTTTGGAAATTTCCAAAACATTACACAAATAGATAATACTACTAAATTAAGTTTTCAACCTAATGTTGGTTTGGGTTTCAAATATTATGGAATTCAAATCGATTATGCTTTGACTGATTTAGGGAACCAAAGTGCCACCTTATATTCTAATATTTTTTCCGTAAAAGTTGATTTAGGAATATTTAAAAGATGAAAACCGTAATTCAAAAGCCACTTTTTCTTGCCGTGATTTCTGGTCTTTTATTCGCGTGTAGTTGGCCAACGTATGGAATTCCACTGTTAATCTTCATTGCATTTATTCCACTTTTTTTAGCGGAGAAAAAACTACGCGAATCCAATTCTAAAGTCAAATTGAAAGTTGGTTTTTATGCTTACATAACTTTTGTAATTTGGAATGCAATAACTACTTGGTGGCTTTATTATGCTTCGGGTTTTGGGATGTTTTTTGCCGTTTTAGTAAATTCTTTTTTGATGTGTATTTTATTTTTACTCTATCATATTGTTGCTAAAAGAGTTTTTCAAAAATTAAGTCTGCTTTTCTTTCTTTGTTTGTGGTTGAGTTTTGAAAAATTCCATTTGATTTGGGATTTTTCGTGGCCATGGTTAAACTTAGGTCATGTTTTTGGTGATTTCCCTCAATGGATTCAATGGTATGAATTTACAGGCTCTTTTGGAGGTTCTTTATGGATTTTAGTTACGAATCTTTTTGGGTTTTACGTTATATCCAATTCTTCTCAATTAAAATTTATTGAATTAATTAAAAAGTTAATTCCCCTAATGGCTTTATTGGTTTCTATTCCAATAATAATTTCAATGTGGATGTATCAAACCTATGAAATAAAAGGAAAGACAAAAGAAGTCATCGTGCTACAACCCAATGTAGATCCCTATACAGAAAAATATGACACTCCAAATTTTGCCATTACGAAAGGTCTTTTACAACAGGCAGACTCTTTAATAACATCAAAAACAGAATACATTATTGCTCCAGAAACTGTATTGGCTGAAAGCGTTCCTTTTGATCAATTTTACAATTCTCCAAGTCGTTATTTGATGATGAATTACCTGCAAATCCATCCAAAGGCTCAATTATTATGGGGTATCGATACGTACAATTTTATTTTAGACGAAAAAGATACGAGTCCTTCTTCGAATATTTATAAAGATGGTGTTTGGGTAGATTTTTACAATGCGGCATTATTTATCAATCAACAACCGGATTTCCAAAAATACTATAAATCTAAATTGGTGGTTGGAATTGAAAACTTACCGTACAAAAGTATTCTTGAACCTATATTAGGGAACGTTATGTTGAATTTGGGAGGTACTATTTCAACGAAAACGGTTCAAGAAGAAAGAAGTATTTTTATTTCAAATGATGGGACAAAAGTAGCTCCAATTATTTGTTATGAATCTGTTTATGGGGAATTTGTTACAGGCTATGTAAAGAAAGGCGCCCAATTTTTAGCAATCATTACTAATGATGCTTGGTGGAACAAAACTCAAGGGCACAAACAACATTTAACTTTTGCAACAATACGTGCCATTGAAACTCGAAGAGATATTGCGAGAAGCGCCAATACTGGTATTTCAGCATTTATTAATCAGAAAGGAGACATTGTTTCTAAAACAAAATACGGGGAGAAAAAAGCACTACTAGGAAATGTGTTTTTGAATTCCAAAATGACTTTGTATGTTTTGTTTGGAGATTATATTGCCTATACCGCAATTTTATTCTTAACTTTATTATCTCTTTATTTTCTTCTTAAAAAGAGAAAACCTATTCACTATTGACCTCTATAAAATAATACCGTACTAAAAGTTTTTAAGACAATATTTATATCTAGAAAAATACTCCTATGCTTGATGTAGTATAAATCATATTGCAATTTTATCAAGCTGTCTTCAATAGTTTCGCCATAAGCATAATTTACTTGAGCCCAACCCGTTAATCCTGGTTTAATTACATGACGAGTTTCATAGAAAGGCATAACTTCTGCAATTTCATTCACAAAAAAAGGACGTTCAGGTCTAGGTCCAATAACAGCCATCTCTCCCTTAAGAACATTTAAAAATTGAGGAAATTCGTCAATTCGGGCTTTTCTCAAAAACTTTCCAAATACCGTTACTCTTGAATCGTTAATTGTTGTAAATACAGCTCCATTAGATTCTGCATTTTTTACCATTGTACGAAGTTTTAAAATTTTAAATGGAATACCGTTTTTCCCAATTCGATCTTGAGTATAAAATAAAGTTCCTTTATTTCCAAATAAGTTTCCAATATAAATTAAAGGTAAAAGAAGCATACTAATTCCCAAACCAAGTATTGAAATAACAATTTCCAAAACTCTAACAATTAAAAGATACAATTGATTTTGATTACTTCTACTAAAAGGGAAATACCTATAAAAATCACGAGCGACATATTGAACAGGAATACGGTTTGTTATAGATTCATATACCTGAGTATATTCTCTAATTACATAACCGCTTTCTAGTAAATGAATTAATTGGCTATAGAGATTTACTGTGATTCCGTCCGTTTTTTGAGAAGCAATAACGACTTCAGAAACAGAATTTTCAATTACAAATTGTTCCAGATTATCGATATCAATATTTTTTACAAAATCTTTTTTCTTTTTTGGGTTACTTAATTGATTACTATCCGAATTAATATAACCCATTACTTTGTAATGAGGGTCTGCATTTTCTAAACCAAGAACGAGCTCTTCTGCTTGATCTTTATCACAAATCAGAATTACTTTTTTCTCGAAACGGCTAGATGCTAAAAATTTAACATAAAACAAACGCCATAAAAACAATGATATTAATATAGCAACATAAAAGAATACAATTTGTAATCTATTAGTTGGTAAAAAAGGAGTGTAAATGGGAGTAAGTAAATAAAGTAAAACTGTTGTAGAAGCGGTGAGTACAATACTTTTTACAACTTGATATTGATTACTAGCAATTTGGAGGTTATACATTTCGAAAACAGTTCCAATCACATTTAAATAAATTCCTAATACGATAGTCCAATAATAATTAGTTGTTGATATATTAAAGTAATTAAAATTGAAAATAATCCCAACTAAAAACAATGCTAATAATACTGAAATAACATCAAAAATTCTAAGTAGAATCTTTCGTTCTGATATTTCAAAATGTATTTTTTTATTAACGACCATTTAAATAAATATTAATTTTGGAAGTGCAATTTAGTGAAAAAAGCGATTATTTAAACTTCGACAATATTAAGGTTAAGAAAATAATATTAATATTAAAGGACTAATAAACATTAATTTTCTTCATATGGAAGAACTTTAAGTAGAGATAAGGAATATAAAAATGCAGGAGCAGCAAGTCGCATTGCTGCGTGATTGATTGTCAATAACCAAAATGTGAGGAAACATAATAAATAAATATTATATTTATTATCAACATACAAAATTAATGGAGTAAGAAAAAGGATAAAAAGTGCTAAAACACCTAAAGATCCATGCTCAGCAATCATTCTAGTAATTTCGTTATGGGAAACAATTAAATTTCCAGTTTGTTCAAATCTTTTTTCCATATTTCTTCCAACTCCAACTCCAAAAATCGGATACTCTAAAAAAGTTTCAATTTCGTCACTTGCTAATTCCCCTCTACCTGTAAGTTGATCCTCTTTTACTCTACCTGCTGCATCTTGATTCGCATATCTTTTGTTTATTAATCCATTCGTTTGATCTCCTGAATAAGACCAAGCTGCAAAAAAAGCAATAGTGATAAAAAAAATCATCGCTAACATCCTTATTTTTTTCTTTTTATTAATAAAAAAAAAGGAAATCAATATTAATAAAAAAATCATAGTAAATCCAGTAATCATACCTCCTCTTGAGAAAGTAATAAATCCACGATATGTAATAATAATTGTCAAAAATAAATTGGCAATAAAAAGAAATTTCGTTTCAGAAAGTAACATTAATCTAGAAACAAAAATAAACATACCTAAACCCAACATTGTTGAAACTTGATTAGGGCCAAAACCTCCTGAAGTCAATCCATTTGATTCTGTACCTGTAATAACATCTTTTAGATCTGGGGTAAATAAAATCAAATAAGTAATGCAACTAATAATTGGTAATCCAATGCAGAGCAAAATATTGTTTATTTGTTCAATTGAAACCTTTCTATCATAAGAATATAATGCACAAACTCCTAAACAAACTGGCCCAGTAATATTAAAGGAAATTTCTTTTCTTAAACTAATTGCATAATTTAATTCGAAACTTGTTATTAAAACACTTGGAATGAGTAATAAAATGAATAACCAATAAGCAATTGCATTTTTAGAAATTCCACTAAAGTAAATTCCCACCATAATAAAAATCATTACTCCGAATTTAGAAAACTCATAAACGGGATTACCATTTGTCATTCTCAATATAATTTCACTTCCTACGAGATAACCAGTAGCGTAGAGTACTTCATTATTTTTATTTTTGGAATTAATAATATATAAAATACCTCCAAAAATAATACTATAACCAAAAATTTTCGGAGTATATCCATTTTTATATAGTAATGCTCCAATTACTATATGAATTAGAATTAAAAAATAATATTTTCTTTCAGAATTTAGCATTTATCTTTAATATTTATCCAATTCATATATTTTTCAATAATGGCTTTTTCTGAATGTTTTTCCCTAATAGTTTTTTGCAATGCAATTCCAAAATCAAATCTTAATTTTGAATTATCAATTAATAAAACCAAAGAATCATAGAATAGTTTTTGATTATTTGGAGGAACAATAAAACCATTTTTTCCATTTTCAACTATTAATGGCATTTCACCAACTTTAGTTACAACTACTGGCTTTTTATACAAACCATATTCTATCAATGCCACTGGAAGTCCTTCCGATTTTGATGTTAATATTGCAATTTCACTTTCATTAATTATCGACACTGCATCATTTCTAGAGCCATAAAAGAAAACTGTTTCTTCTAATTTATTTCGGCGAACTAATTCTTTTATTTCTTTCGAATAATCATCTTGAAAATCTTTTCCAACTAAATGAAAGCTCCAATCTGGGTGACTTATTTTCATCATTTGAGCAACTTTTATCAAAAGGAAATGATCTTTTTGACTTCTTAAATTTGCTAAACATAAGATTCTTTTACCCACTTGACCATTGAGTTTTTTTTCTAGATAAAAATGAGTTTCTTCTACAGTAAAGTTTGGAAGATAAAGCACTTTCTTACAATTCAATTCCCTGATTGCCCAATTCTTCAATTGGTCATTAACAACAATAATTCCTTCAAAAAAGAAAGAAATTATTTTCAAGGGTATCCATTTTTCTTCCTCTAAAAATTCGCTTAGTCCATTGTGGTCATGCCAAATTATCTTGACTTTAGGATAAATAATCTTTACTAAGAAAGCAATAAAGTAAGAACTACTATGGGGTTGTATATATTCAACTTGATTTTTTTTACAATAATTTTTTAAATTTAAGGCTGCTTTTAAATCAATAGCACGTTTTTTATTCAAAAATAAATAACCCACTTTCTCATTCAACTGAAATCTTAAATCGCCTTCTTTTCGAGTCGTAACTAAACCTGAAAATTCAATTACATTCGAAAGTGCATTGGCATAATTAACAGCCATTCGTTCTGCACCTCCAACTTCAAGAGAATCAATAACTTGGACTATTCGCATGAATTTAATAATACTTTTACTTCCTTATCGAACAAATCTAATGTATATTTTCTTGACCAATGTATACTTTTGCTAACTTTATCGGCATAGGATTCAGGATTTCTTAATAATTCAATAATCAGAGCTACATCTTCCTCTAAATTCAAATTCAAGAGTAGGCCTCGTTCTCCATTATCCAACATATTAGGTACACAAGAGACTCTTGTTGCAATCGGTACACAACCCCAAAACATTCCTTCTGCAATGGCTTTAGGCCACCCTTCGCTCATTGAAGGTAATAAAATAAAGTTTGATTGCTGATAGGCATTTTTCAACACTTCTAGAGTTTGATTGCCTTTCAAAAAAATAATATCCTTTAAATTATTTTCATGAATATAATGGCCTATATTTTCCCATTCATTACCATTACCATAAAGCGACAAAGTAACTTCAAAACCCTTTTTACATAGAGCTTCAACGAGTTGAATTGCGTATAAAGGTCTCTTTCCTGAAGTAAGGGTGCCTACATAAAGAAAAGAAATACAATTAGTAAGACTTCTAGTATCCACATCAATTTTATCTGATTCTCTATAGGAAGCTGTGAAAAAAGGTTTTATATTCTTTGAACTTCCCTCCCATTCTCCATAAACCAATACTTGCATATTCTTGGTCAAAAATGTACTGCTCAAAATGAATTTTTGCAATTTATAACTCCATGGCTGCTTTGAATTGGGATCCCAGTTCCCTGCATATTTGGCCGTCTTTACTTTATTAGGGAATAATATTTGAACAAAACATGCTATTAAACCAATATTTCCAGGGCACCGAAGATGAATATGAGTCGCCTTTTTCATTGCTTTATATATTTGAAAAGCAATTTGAGGAGCGACTAGAATTGCATTAAAAATAGCGCTAACACTGAGTAAATCTACTTTTGGAATATTCAAAAAATCTATTTTTAAATGTTCATAATTTAAATGAATATCTGATTTTTCAACAGCCTCTAAAGGTGCTACTACTATAACTTCATCAACATACTTAGTCCAAATGTTCATCTCTCGAACATAAGGAGCATAAGCAAAATATTGCTTATCAATTTGCCCGTGTGGTACATGAGTAATAATTGCAAAAACCATTATTATATTTTTATAACTAAGAGTGAAACTAAATTGATTTCTCTGATTCTATTTGTTTTTATTTGATGTAAGGTTTATTAAAAAACAATGAAAACCAACCAACTGATCTTCCTAAAAATTCAGAAAAAGATTCTTTCCTTTTAGATGTTGTTATGGCATTGCTAAAACGAATAAAAGTTAAAAGCAATGTTATAATATGCCATTTAATTTTTGCTTTAATACTTGGATTAGCATGTTTTACTCGCCAAACGTACCATCCATTTCGAACTACCATTTTCCCATAGAAGTATTGATTTGGCCTTCCTGAACTATCATGATAATGTCCTAATTTTGCCGCTGTATTTAGATATAATTTACCTTTTCTTGAAACTCTTAAAGTAAAATCCGCATCTTCATACAATCCATAACCTTCAAAATAAGTTGAAAATTGAAAAGACTGAAAAACTACTTTTTTAAAAGAAGACACACCTCCCATAAGTTGTTCAACTTCATATATTGAATTTGACGGAGGCAAAAAACTCACACTTCTACCGTGAGAAAATTCAGGAAGAAATCCTGGTTTTGTGTTACTGTCTAGTCCTAATTTTTTTCGAAGAATAAATCGAGATCCATCTTTTTTTTTCCATCCATCATAAAAATATTCCTTTAAATTCGGCTGATAATCCTTCCCAACAAATTCCCATTGATCTTCATTAGAAATATACCCACCTACTCCTAAAGCAGAAGGATATAATTCATATGTTTTTAATATATTTTCAAAATAGTGAGGGTCTAAAATAGTATCATCATCTAAAAAACAAACAATATCAATATCGTTTTCAACTTTTTGTATCCCAAAGTTTCTTTGTTTTGTTAGTCCACGATTATTTTCATCAACTTTATAATATTTTAAATTCGAAAACTTATTTGTGTTTAAAACATGATGAGTTTCATCATTTGATGAACCATCAATTATTAATATTTCGTTTGGATATTTCGTTTGAATAGTAACTGATTCTAATAAATCTAGAATCGGTTTTGGACGCATATAAGTGCAAATAATTAAAGAGAAATTCATCTTTTATTGGGTTCTAACACCTAGTTTCATAAGGTTTTTTGCATAAAACATGGATCTATTAAATTGCAAAATTTTGTAGGGTAACTTAAATAATCTAAGTATAAAAAACCATTTTGAACCTGTAACTAAAAACAAGAAAAAATATTTATGCTTAAATTCATTCACTTGATTTTCGTTGAATTGTTTGCAAAATTGATACATTAGTGTTGGGCTTGGCACAGGACGAATCCATTTTACAGGCGTATCCAACTCCCATGGTTGTTTTTTTCGTTTCTTCCCAATTATTTTAGCTTGTGAACCCCAAAATCGATAACCACCGCTCATAGGTTTTAAATGCAAATTCGTTGAAAAAGGATTGTGCAAAGCCGGAACTCCTATCTTTAGTAACGAAATACCAAAATCACCATCTTCTCCATAACCCCCATCGTAATTTATGTCATTTCCAATCAATTGATTGACAAATTCTTTTTTTACACAAGAGTTTGCATTACTAAATATTTGAATACTTCCAACTAACCATCTACTATTTTCAATAGCATCCAATTTAATTTTCAAATCATCCAAATCTTGACCTGCATGATCCGCCATTATGTCTAAACCATTACAGGCTCCAGCATTATATGTCTGTAGGAGTTTTATATGATTTTCAATAAAATCTGGAGGTATACGAATATCATCATCTCCAAAAACGATATAATCTCCTGAACAAATAGATATAGCTTCATTTCTGGCACGACAACTACCTTTACTTGTTTGCCAAATAACATTTAATTCAAATGGATACTCTTTTAAGGCATATAGTTTTTCATCCCTAGCGTTCTCAGGTGTTGCATCTACTACTATTACTTGAGTCGGTTTATAATTTTGCTGAGATAAATCTTCTAATAAACGCAATGTATAATCTTGACGTAACATCGTAGGAATGATATAACTAACCGAAGGAGTTCCATTTATATCATTTAACTTTCTAGGTTTTAATAACGGTTTATCAAATATTTGTTTAAAATTATTTTTTGCATACAATAAAGCTTTCCATTCGCTAATTTTCCATAATCCTTTTCGATATAACATGAAAAGTGCATGGTCAATCTTGAAGTTTTTAATATAAAAAACATAACGATCTCTTGGTGAAATTTCTATTTCTTCGAGGAATGATTCTGCGAATAAACCATGAATATAAAGCGGTATAACTCCTTGAATTCTTAGAGCATTGTACCCAAAATCTAGCGCTTGCATTTGTATATTTTCGTAATCTGTATCAAAACCGCCTAATGTTTCCCATACATTTTTTCTAACTGCAAAAAAATTCGGATTGATTCTCCAACTAACGCTTTCCTGTAAATCCTTAAAGTCATTAATATACCAAAATAAAACAGAAGATTGAATTGCTAATTCTTGAAAGACATTTTTATATCCTTGTTCGAAAGAGCTATGCCAAATATCTCCATATCCAATTGCTAATTGCTCTAATTTATCAAAATTTGGAGAACCTCGATAAAGAATTAGTTCTCCACTTTTTGTTTTGTATTCTTTAAATATCATTTTCACTTTTTTCCTTTATAACAGAATTATAAAATTCTATATTCTTCTTTACTAATGTATTGATATTAAAATCAGTGGCTACTTTTTCTCTTGCTGCAATCCCAATTGAAAGATTCAAATTTTCATTTTGAATCACTTGAATTATTCTATTAGCAAATTCATCATGGTTTTTTGGATGTACTAAAAATCCACTTTTTTCATTTTCAAGAATCTCTACTGCCCAACCAATATTACTATTTACTACCGATTTCTGCATCGCCATTGCTTCAATAGTAACCATTCCTTGAGTTTCTGCAAAGGTAGGAAAAACACAAACATTAGCTTTCTGAATATATTTTTGAATCGTATCATAATGTACTCTACCTAAATATTTTACTCTCGCTATTGTAGAACCATTTAGTGCATTTTGGAGTAACAACCAAGTCGAATCTGATTTGGTTTTTATATCATAGGAATCACTTCCTATAATTATGAGTTGAGATTCAGGACATTTTGACAATACTTTTTCGAAAATGGGAGCCAATTCTAAAACTCCTTTTTTTCTAATTATTGTTCCCATATAAAGTATCATACCTTTTTCATAATCCGTTGGAGATTCATTATGAAACTTCTCTAAAGATAATCCACTTGGTATTTTTATTATTAATTCTTTTTTAATTCTAAAAATAAACTGTGTAATTTTAGAGGTGAAATCTGATGGAGATATGAATGCAACCGCTTTTTGAATACCCCATTTTTCTAAAAGAAAATTTTTAATTTTTTGACGTCTTTTTTCTAAATGACAGAAATAAGCATCGGACCCATGAAACCTTATAACCAAGGGTGCTTCAAGTTTCATAAAAGCTGTAATTCCAGTCCAATCCGGGGCTTCAATTAGATCAATAGAATCTAAATTAACAAATCTATTGATATAATTTTGAAGGTGTTTTCTATAATAAAACCAAGTTGCAATCCTAAATTTTTTTGAAGGAATTAAATGTATTTTAATATTGTTTTCTAAAAGAATTTCTTCATTTATCTGTCCATATACAAAAATGGAAACACTAATTCCTTGTTGTACTAATGCATTGGCTAAATTCATCACTGTGGTACCAATCCCAGCAGTTGTATTAACTTTTGGATGAGGATATTCTGGAGTAAGAAAGGCAATGTGCATTGTTTATTTTTTTATCCAAATACAGGAAATATTCCTTCCATTTAATTTGTTTTGAGAAATAAAGGCGTCTTCATTTTTCTTCAATTCCTCAGGCAAATCACTTTTTAAAACATTATAAAAGGCATAGGAACGTTGCTTAATTAATTGGAAATTCTTTAAATGATTTTTTAAATAATTTAATGAAATACCTTTATTAGTTGAATTGAATTTATTTTCAACATGAATATCAGTTACACTCCAAATTTCATCAGCAGTCATTCTTCTTCGAATAACTTTTTCTGATACTAATTGATCATTGATGCAATCAATGTAGTTCTTTCTTCCAAGGTTTCTATTGATAAAATGCTTCCAATTTTTTGGAATGAAATCAACTAGTTTTTTTGTCGTCGATTGAGAAACTATAGATTCAAATTCAGTTACTCTTTTTAGATAATTTGAATCGTTAAGATAATCTCCATTAGGATCTTGCAAATGAATAAAAACACCATCCGATTTTAATAAAGTATCTATTTTATTTAAAAAAGAATCTAATTCTGGAATATGATGCAATACAGAACAAACAATTATTACGTCATATTGACCCATCAAATCTGAAACTTCTGAATTTACAACAACATACTTTTTACCCCAGGTTTTAGCTTTAACTTCTGCTTGTTTCAACATATTAGAAGAAGTATCTAACAAGGTGATTTCACTAATCTTATTAGCCAGTTTCGAATGAAGTAACTGTTGTGTACTCAAACCTGTTCCGCAACCTATATCTAATAGACTTAAATTTGATGAAGGTTCTTTAAATTCGAAATAATCTTTAATTAAAAGATTTATTTGTTCTTGTAAACTTTCCCACATATCCAGATGCATTCGATCATAATGAAATGCTTCGTGGTCATGAAAAACAATGTTTATTCTAGATTGAAACTCTTCGATTGTCAAAGTACTTCCAGTCTTTTTTAAAAGTGGTAATAAACTAGAATAACTCATTATTGAATATAATTTTTAGTTTTTGAATTTTATTTAATATTTGCAATATACTCGTTTGAACCTTTAGCTGAAATTATTGAAGCCAAAGGAGAAGCAACTACGGAATTATTTGGCACATCAAAAGTGACAATTGCATTTGCACCAATCAATACATCATCTCCGATGGTAATTCCTCCCAAAATTATCGCTCCAGGTCCTAAAAAGCAACGGTTTCCAATTTTTGGAACTCCTGATTTTTTCCCGCGAACCAGAACTCCAATGGTAACTCCTTGAGAAAGATTACAATTTTCTCCAATTTTCGCATCACCATGAATAACAATTCCACCAAAATGGCCAATATACAATCCTTTTCCAATATTTGTTCTGTAAGAGATATCGAATCCATATTTATATTTCAATCTATTCAACCATAGCATAAAAAAATAAAAAAAGAATTTATTTTTTCTTCTATAATATTGACATTGCCTATAAATTAATGTAAATTTTAATCCTGGTGCATAATAAATTCCAAAGCACTTGATGAATACCCTAAATGAAAAAGGTTGTCTTATTTCATAGCGCAATAAATCTTGTTGAATACACTCTTTAAATTCAGATTTTGTCATTTGTTATTTTTTTCGAAATCAAGATTTTATGAAAGATTTTATTTTAGAGATTACCCTTTGGTATTGTTTGAAGCAATATTTTTTATAAGCGTAGGATAAATCTTTATAGATAATTGGTTGTAATGATACATTTTTAACGTCTCCAACTTTCCTAAAAATAGCATCTATTCGAATTGTATGTTTTTCATTTAATCCATAGGATCTTGCATACCATGTATGATATAAAATTGAATTTTTATTGGAATCAACAACCAAATTTGTGATACTATCCGCTTCAAAAGGAACCGACGCTTCCAAAAACAAAAATTTTTTTCCTTTTCTTCTTAACCAAAAATAAAAGCAATAATAGGGTTCAAATAAACTCTCTTTGCTATAATCGCCTTTTAATATACTTAAATCATCCTCAAATTCATTTTCTAAAATATATTGGTTTTTCAGAACTTCTTTCTCATTCCATAATGCACGAATTTCTTTGAAATTTAGAATTGAAAAAAAGGTATTGATACTATATGGGTTTTGAATTCGATGTGGAATAACACCTCCATCACGAACGCCACAAACAGAGAAATTTTCTGTTTCCATTTTTTCTATAAGTGAGAAAACTAAATTAGAATCGATAAACAAAACATCTTCATCTACCATAATCAACCAATCGATATTTTGGTTTTTGAGTTTTTTAAACATATAACATATACTGTCCATTGCATGCATTCCGTTTCTTCCATCAATAACATATTTAGGAATTCCTTTAGGAAATAAAGGTGAGGATTTTTGATACAAATCAAAATTCACTACAGTCGATAGTATTGCAATATTTTTACTCATTGATTAGTATTTTTTTTTGAGCTCTCAAAATTCCTCTTCTCAAATAAGGCTCTTTAATAGAGTGATCATGATAAAAAATCATATACCTATTTGATGGTTGCACTTCAAGATCATAGGTTTTTAAGAGTTGCGTAAATTCCGCTTGATCTTCTTGCTTATGATAAGTGCAAATTGCCATTTTAAATTGCTTTAATGAATTTAGAAAGTTATGAGCTCCTTTCAAAAAATTGGCCTCTTCCCCTTCAATATCCACTTTTAAAAAAGTAATATCATCATACTCTTTGATAAAAGTATCTAAAGTAATCGAATTTTTATTGTCAATATTAGAGACAAATTTATTACAAATAATAACTTTTTCTTTCCAAGGGCTGAAAGTAGCTTCCAATGCTTCTATCCATTCTGAATCACATTCAAAAAGATATATTTTCTTAACAGTTTCAATGTTACTAAGTGAAAAATTTCCCTCAGCAGCACCGATATCAGCTATTACATCTTTTTCATTTAAATTAAAATCTTTAGTCAAATATAAATGTGGTGAATTAGGGTCTTGGTCAAGCAATAAACCATGATACAAACTTTTGATTTTTGCTACTGTATACGACCTTTTAAAATATAATTTTTTATTATCATGCAAGACATAGCGCAATCCATTTGAAAAATCTTCCAAAACTTCGATGTCGGATTTGTTGTACTTTTCTTGAAAATCATACGGAAAAACTGAAATAGGATTTGACATAAGATAGTTAATCACTTCCTCTTCTTCCGAAGTCCTATTTATTTTGTTTTCATAAAACTTAATAATTTTAGATTTCAATTGAGTCAAATAATTACTTTGTTTTCTATTTTCAATTCTAGAAATAATCCTTGACTTCAATTGATGTGGAATCAATATTTTAATTATATTTTTTACGTAAGTTAAAATCATTTTATATAAAATTTTATCCAGAAAGAAGATTTAATTAACGAAAAAAACACTTTCCAAATATCCGTTAATAATTAAGACAATTTATAATAGAATCAGGGAATTACACCATTATTTCTTCAATTGCATTTAGAATTCGTTTCGAAGCATCTTTCGATGGATGTTGATTGATTTTTTCAAACCATTTCTGTGCGTTTTGTACAATTATCTCAGGTTTTTCAAGTCCAATTTGTATAATAGATTCTATTGATTCTGGAGAATTTATCCAAAGTACTGATTCTTTTGAAGGCATGGATCTAAAATGTACATATTCATAAATCTTCTTTACAGTCCAATCTGGCTGCACAGAATTTGGATTATCGTAATTGATAAAGGCACATGGTTTATTATGAGTGACATAATCAAAAACCATAGTTGAACCAAGATTTATCACCATTTCTGTATGCTCAATAGTATTTATTTGCAAGTTCATATCTTCTTTAGTTGGCAAAATACTATTCCATGCAATGCCAGTTTTTTCCCATTTTGGGTCTATAGCAACAATAATATCTTTATATTTTTCAAGAACTAAATTAAAACGATCTGAATAATCAACTGGGCATCTTCTGAAAATAATACCAAGTTGAAATCCTTTGTGATTCAATTCAATTACAGCTTTTGCAGTATCTTCTAAATAAATTGGATCATTCGGAGAAGTTGTAATATCATCACCTGAATAACAAATATATTTTTTGGATGAGTCTAAATTATTTTCAACAAAAAAATCATTTTTTGAGACACTATAATGTTCACAATTATGCATTTCAAATTGAGGAGTACCCGTTATCAAAATTTGATTTTCAGTAATAAATGGATAATACTTCATCAATTCCATTTTCATATAATCACTCCAAACAAAATAATAATTGGGTTCTAATACCAAAGTAGCTTTAGGCAAATTATCCCATGAAAAAATAAAAGTTCCAGTTGGAATATTCAATTCTTGAGCCGCTAATATAGGCGCTAATGCTAATGTAGTTCTTTGATTAGTGCAAAAAACAAAATCTGGTTTTTCATTTTTTAATACGTCCAAACAATCTTTATAATAAGATGTCTTTCTTTCAAAATAAAAAATCGCTTTTCTAATTTTTCCTATCCCATTAGTTGTAGAAAACAAAAAAGTAAGTGCTCTTATAAAGAATGTTTTAACAATAGCTATGAAAGAATTCGTTGCAAATCGAAATCGATAACTTTCATAAACCTCATCATTAAATCTTTTTATATTAAGATTTAAATCAATTTGAACTCTTGCTTTTTTAAGAACATCGGTTAAGAAATGTGTTTTCGAATTATTAATTTTAATTTCATCAAAACCTAAGCTTTTTAAATCAAATGAACTATTATTCCAAAAAACAATATCCAGTTTATTTTCCTTTGCTTGTTTCTGAAAATCAGTGTAAGCGAAGTTTCTTAAACCCACCCCATCTGGTAATAATATAAATATTTTTTTTTGTTTCATTATCTATCTCGAAATTGTTTTTGATGGTTTAATTTCCAAATGGAAGCGTCCAAAAGAGTTTCCAGAAATAATTCATCGCTTTTTCCAACTCCAAAATCAGAATTTGTTGGAATTACTTGATGCGAATCAATAGCACTTAGAGCATCAAGGATACTTTTTTCTTCATAATCTGAATTTATTATTTCCGCGTGAACAGCTCTGTTTTGTTGTCTTGTACCAATATTAATAATTGGAATTCCATAGTAAGGAGCTTCTCGTATACCAGCACTACTATTTCCAATTATAAACTGACAATTTTTAAGTAATGTTAAAAAGTATTCGAAACGCAAAGAAGGAAAAATTCGGAATCTAGAATGTTGATTTAATCTTTGATAAGCATTGATAATAAATTGGCTTCCTCTATCATTATTGGGAAAAATTATCACGTAATTATGAGTGTCTTTAAGCAATGAATTTACAAACTCATTAGCATATCTTTCCATTTCATTTGCTTCTGTAGTAACAGGATGAAACATAGCAATTGCATAGTTATCGAACCCTATTTCGTAATACGCTTTTGTTGTTTCTAGATCAGGTAAACTCTCCGAAAACATACTATCAATATCCGGGGAACCAATAGTAAAAATAGAGGATTTTATTTCACCCATTTGCTGTAATCTTTTTTTTGCTTCTTGATTCGAAACAAAATGGATATGACTCAATTTACTGACACTATGTCGAATTAATTCATCTACAGTGCCTGATATTTCACCCCCTTCAATGTGAGCAACAAAAATATTATTTAACGACCCAACTATTGCTCCTGCTAAGGTTTCTACGCGATCACCATGAACGATTATCATATCCGGATGTACCTGATTGACATAACTAGAAAGGCCTTGAATTGTTTTCGCTAAAGTCAAATCCATTGTCGATTCGTGAGTATGATTTTGAAAAGTATGCACGTTTTTATAGTTACATCGTTCGATTTCTAACAATGTATATCCGTATTCTTCTTGGAGATGCATTCCAGTAACAAATACAAAAACTTCAAAATCCAAATGACCTTCTAGAATCTGAATCAACGATTTTATTTTTCCAAAATCTGCACGGGTACCCGTTAAGAATAAGATTTTTTTCATCTTGAGTTTATAGAATATCGCCCCAAATCAATTGTTCATCATTCTCGATTGAACGAGTAGCTTTTTTTCCAAGTATACTCGCATAATGTTTAGCAAGTATTTTACCCGTTCCAGGACGTTTAACCCATATATTTTCTTTAGTGAAAATTGCGCCTTCTTGAATTGGAGCAATACTACAAACCGTTGCAAAAGCAAAATCAATTGTGACTTGTTCCTCTTTGGCTGGTTCTTTAGTTCCTCCACGCATTTGCCATATTTCATTACTACTTTGGATTAATTCTTTTGTAGTCTGCTCGTCCATACTGCAAACAATATCAGGCCCTTTACGATTCATATGATCTGTAAAATGTCGTTCTAGAATACTAGCTCCTAAAGCAACTGCTCCTAGACATGCATTGTTATTTAAAGTATGATCACTCAAACCGAAAACTTTATCAGGAAAGGCTTCATGCATTTGAGTCATGGCTCCAAAACGCACTAAATGTATGGGAGTAGGATATAAATTGGTAGTATGTAAAAGTGCGACAGACACTTGATGTTTGTCGAAAATTGCCACAGCTTTTTGGATGCTATCAACGGTATTCATACCTGTACTCAAAATCACTGGCTTTCCAAACGATGCAATATGTTCTAAAAGAGGATAATTATTGCATTCGCCCGAACCTATTTTGTAGCCTTGTACCTGCATGCGTTCTAAACGATTGGCTGCTGCACGAGAAAAAGGTGTCGAAATGAAAATCATTCCTTTACTTTCCACATAGTTTTTTAATTGAATTTCATCCTCTTCATTCAATGCACAGCGTTCCATAATTTCATAAATAGAAACATCTGCATTTCCTGGAATTACTTTTTTAGCCACAGCGCTCATTTCATCTTCAACGATATGTGTTTGATGCTTGACAACTTCAACACCAGCTCTAAAAGCTGCATCTACCATTTCTAAAGCAGTTTGAAGTGAACCCTCGTGATTGATGCCGATTTCAGCAATAACTAAAGGTGGGAAATCTAGGCCTATTTTGCGCCCAGCTATTTCTATAAATGGATTCATATGGTTTCTTTAGATTTTTGGTAGGTGAATTCAGCAAAATCGAAATCTTCTTGAGTATCAATATCTACTGATGCGAATGGGTGATTAACAATCATTGGAAATGTTGCATTACCCATGATTTTTTCTTGTAAAATTAATTCAGCTGGAATAATATAAAGCAAACCATTTTCAAAATAGAGTGGTTCTAAATCTTGACTTCGTTGTCCTATTGTATAATTAAATGGAAGAAACTTATTGTCCGAAATTTTTCCCAATTTATGATGATTTCGTGATACAGTCATTAGGCTGTCACAATTATTTTTACGGAATAAATCGTATGCTTCTGTAATTAAATTATCCGGGCGTAATGGATTAGTCGGTTGTAACAGAAAAACTATTTCTACTTGATCCGAAATTGATTCCAAAACATGCTTTAAAGCAGTAACTGTTGGTTCTAAATCTCCTGATAATCGTGTCGGTCTGTCAATTACTTTAGCACCGTAAGATAAAGCAATATCTTTAATTTGATTATCATCGGTCGAAACATAAATTTCATCTATTATTTCTGGATATTTTTTTGCTTCTAAAATACTGTGCGCTACTAATGGAATTCCACCTAGTGACAAGACATTCTTGTTCGGTAATCTTTTAGATCCTCCGCGGGCAGGAATTATTGCGATTTTTTTCATGAGAAGCATTCAATAGGGCCGTAAAAATAACTAATTTTCAGGTTTCCAATACAATTTAATTTTTTCTATTTTTTGGAATTCATGATACTCTTTTAAAGTCAATCGATTTTTATGTTTTACTATTTTAGGAATGAAATAAATACAGTCCAATAGCGCCAAAATAATAGCTATTAATGCTTTGAAATCTCCTTTGAAAACTTTCAATTTGAATTGCATCCAAATAGTGTAAAACAATAAACGAGGTATTTTCTGTATCGGATAAAAAAGGAAAAATAAATTCCATCCTGAACGTAAAGATCGTCTCAATCGAAGTAAATAATCCGAATTCTTTTTCCTTGCATTAATATCAACGCGATGATGTACTAAAATCGAAGGCAAATAATGAATTTCAATTTTCTTTTTAAACAATTCATAAGCGGCGAAATCTTCTTCTCCATGAAAAACAAACCATGACGGATATTCCGGAATTTGATGCCAAGACGCCATTCTCCATACATGAGCTCCTCCTGCAAAACTTTGCATACGATGTGATTTTTCATTAGTATGTGTAGAGGAAGGTTCGGATGTACTCCAAAATATTCTAAATCCAATTAATCCACATTTTGGGTATTTTTGAAAATAATCTTCAAGTAACTCTAAAGGATTTGGCGTAATAAAATGCAAATCATCATCTATTGAAATAGCAAATTCTGATTTTGTTAAACTCATTAATTTATTTCTACTATAAATGAGCCCTTTGCTTTTTTCATTACGAATTAATTGAATAAATGGATGATTTTTAGTAATATAATCTGAGGTACCATCTGTTGAACCATCATCACAAAGAATACATTGAACCTTTTCAAGTTGCAATAAAGGTTGAATTTTCTCTAATGTGAAAATCAATTCCTTCAAACGATTTTTTGTAGTAATGAGTATTGTAAAATTGGAGTGATTCAAATCTATGATATTAGTATTTTGAGATCAATTCTTTGGGTAGTTTTTTGAACCTATAAAATAACATCTTGACTTTTCTACTTTTAAAAATCTTTTTAAGGAACCTGTTTTTAAATTGATATTCAACTTTATTGATGGTCTTGAAAGTTGGAAAATTGGAACTGAACAGGTATGTCTCATCATTTGCATGTGTTATGTCTCCCATCCAATTTTCGTAAACATTACCCATATGATAGGCGAAATTGTCGTAAGTATTCAAACGCCAATAATCCTTTTTTAGAGGACTCTGGTCTAGATAATCCTCGCTTAATCCACCCATTTTATAGTTAGAATAGGTTTCAATATTTTCAAATATGTCTTTCTTATAAGTGGCTACAAAATGTCCTGAGCCTAAATAAACCTTTAATCCACCTGCTGCCTCATAACCTAATGCTATATTTTGAAAATCGGAGATCCAATCATGCCAGCCTACACTTTTATAAAAACGCTCTAATGCTTCTGGATTTTTGATTGGAAGAAATTTTAGATTTTTATCATACCATTTGGTCCATAAAATATTTTCACATTGTTTCATAAAAGTTCTATACTGAGGAACGATGCCTACAACACCAGCTTTCGGTATGGTTTTAAAAACTTCATCTGTTGCCTGCTGCCAATTTGATAAAAATAATACATCACTATCTGCAATAGTAACTAATTCTATATTGTTTCCTGACAGACCTTTGAGAATAGCATTGACTTTTCCAATGTTGACGGTATGAATTACCTCATGAATTTTTTGAACTTGAAAAAGGGAATCAAGATAATCTGCGACAATAGAATCGCTACCATTGTTTACAACTGTTATAAAAGTTTTCGAATGTATGGTTGCAAAAAGTGATTCCAAACATAATTTTAATATTCTCAAACTATCAATAAAATAGCCTTCCTGATTTGGTATAAAAACTGGAATTATTATCTGATGAGAATACTCTGATTTCTCAAGTTGATTGTCTTTATTTGGATTAAAACCTATTCGCATTAACCTATATATTTAATTTTTTCTGCCATATAAATGAATTTTTTTATTCTTGTAATTTTAGATATTTGAAAAAGTATAAAATAAACAATCCCTTTTATTAACCATTTATTTTTCGAAAAGGAGTTATTAATTGAAAGTTGATCAAATAAAAAAAACACTCTATAATGAAAATCTTTATGCCAAATTGAAGTTCCAGAAATCCCTGAGCCTACTCGATAAATCGAAAACTTTTCGTCAAAATACTTTGCATTTCCTTTTAATGTCAATAAAATCCATAGCATCCAATCGCCTGCTTTTACTTTTTTTGAAAGTTTATTAAATGAAACCACATTTCTAAAAACAGAAGTACAACTAAAGGCAATTGGTGTAAAAATGGCAAACCTATAATCTAAAATTGAGTTTTTTGAATTCCAGTTTTTCAATTGATGATTATCATTAACTTCACCTTCTAAATTAATCACTTTTACATTTGAATGACATAAAGTAAAACTTGGATTTTGCTCTAAAAAATCAACTTGTTTTTGTAATTTATTGTCATCTATCCAATAGTCATCACCTTCGAAATAAGCAATATATTTTGATTTTGGAGCATTCATTAAATCCAACCAATTTTGAGCGGGTCCAACATTTTTTTCTTGAAGAATTAAACGAATCTGGTTTGGATATTTTTCTTGATATTCTTTTAAAATAGTTCTTGTGCTATCCGTCGAAAAATCATCGGCGATTATCAATTCCCATTCAAAATCTACTTTTTGACAAACAACACCTTCGATTGCTTGGCGAATGTATTTTTCGTGATTGTATGTAATTAAACAAACCGAAAGCAAGGGTGTTTGCATTATTTATTTTCCTTTTTCACACATTAAGAAAATACTGGAACATAAATCAGGATATTGTTGTCCTAATTGATAACAACCTTCCAAATATTCTTTTGAAATAATATCGGTTTGCAGCAATCGATCCCATTGAAAATTAGCCAATCCTTTGAAGAAAATTCCCGAGCGATGCACGACATTTAGTCCCGCTGCTTTGGCATCACGCTCTAAAGTATCTAAAGTATAAGTAATGTTGTGCCCGTGTTCTTTTTCTGCTGGAGTTACTGCTGCGTTATGAGTAATTAATCCCATTTTGACTGCAATTTGTCGTGAAGGCGCATTGGCATTTGGGCAAACCAAAAAGAATCTGCCTGAATCAGACAACCATTCCTCATTGATACGCTTTAAAACCGCCACTGGATCATCAATATGTTCTAAAACATGAGTTAAAACAATGTTGTCATATTTAGTGGGCAAATCGACGGTTTCGAATAAGGAATTTACAAATTTTATTTTTTCGCCGAATTCATTTTTAGCAATAGCGATGGCTTCATCGGAAACTTCAACACAAGTAATATCCTCAAAATAAGGCAAAAATAATTTTGTAAAAACTCCTTTATGACTTCCTAATTCAAGAAAATTTCCCTCTTTGAAAAATGGTTCGAATGCTTTAATCATAAAGGGATGCATCACGTCGTAATCAAAACTATAGACGTATTTATGATCCGAAGTATCTTTTAATTCTTTATTATAATCTCTTTTTGTATTCATTTCAAATGTATTGTGATAATTATTTTTAATTGTCTAAAACTGCCAAACCAAATCCCTCTCTTCCGAATTCATTACCATTATAAAGCAAATATACTTGATTCTCCACTTTAAAAAAATGTGGATAGCACATCATATCAGAATCCCAGTCGTTTTCACTCAATTGGATTCCTAATGATTCATCATCACGAATCCAATTAACTAAATCTTTGGAATATGCATACCCCAATCGATAGCCTTTGCTTTTATCAGTTCTAAATCCGGAAGCATGTCGATAACAGAAAACCATATGATACAAATCATTGTGAAATATAACGCTCGGTAAAGCCTGACATTCTTCCTTATTGATTTTATCTGAAATAATTTTTCTTCCTTCTTTTTTCCAATTGATTCCATCTTCAGATGTGGCATGTGCAATTTTATAAACTCGATCTGGTGCTTGATCTTCAACAAAGGCAGTCCATTGAGTTCCGTAGATGTACCACATATGAAATTGATTTTCAAAAACAGCAACAAAAGCATCGCACACCAAAAAAGGCTCGTGCAAAGTTGCCGTTAATACTGGACCGTTTCCCAATTTTTCAAAAGTGACACCTTGATCGTGACTTATTGCAAAACCAACGGAAGCATCTGCAGAAACAGAAACTTTTCTATTCCATCCTGTGGTGTAAGCGAGGATTTTATCTTCATGCTTTAATACATTAATTGGGAAAATTCCATGTTCATCAAAACAACCTAATTCACCAAGTGGAACAACAGTTTTCGCAGAAATATTTAATATAGATTGCAAACTTTTATCAAAATCTACGTAGGCAACATGACTTAAATATTTACCTGTTGCATCTTTCTCGCGAGTAGAAAAGTAGATTCTAATAAAATCTTCAAATACAATCGTTTGTGGAGATTGCGCAAATTCAAAACAATTATTTGGTAATTGATGATCTATTGGGTTGAATATCTTCCCTATTTTTTTCCACCCCATACGTTTCATACTATTCAACATAACTTTCTAATTCCGCAAGACCAAAACCAAATCGACCTATTTCATTGCCTTGATGCAACATATATACTTTATTGTTCAATTCGAAAACAAATGGATAACTTACGGATTCGGAATCCCAACCACTTTCCGATGCTTCAATTCCTGCTTTAAAATCTTCTCTTTTCCAATTTAGCAAGTCTGTTGAAGAGGCATAACCAATTTTGTAACCTCGATTAGGTTCTCTAAAATTTAAATTGTGTCGATAGGAAAAAAACATATGGTATTTCCCTTTATAAAATAATACATCCGCACTTGCTTGACATTCATTTTCTTCTAACACATTTGGAATTAAATCTTTATGGTGTTTGTTCCAGTGGATACCATCAATAGAAGTAGCCATTCTAATTTTATACACAGGCTGTGGTTGTCCATCATTAGGAATCCATTCTCTAGTGGCAGAGTACCATAAATACCAAGTTTTCCCAAATTTTCTAATTTTTGGACTCCCCATAACAAAAGGTTCATCTGGCGTATAAGGAACTACTGGACCTTGTCCCAATCGCTGAAAAGAATTTCCGTTGTCTTTACTTTTGGCCACACCAATTGCAGCATTAAATGGAACTGATTCACAGCGAGTCCATCCAGCATAATACGCAAGAATTTCATCATTAACTTGAATCACAGAAACAGGATATGTCCCAAATTCATCGAATGTTCCCAAGCCTCCTAGAGATAAAACAGGTGCTTCACATAGGGAAACAATTTCGAATAAATTCTCTTTATTCAAATCAATGTAGCCCATTCTGCTGACATATTGACCATTTTCAGGAGCTGTCCGAGACGAAAAAAATACTCGAACTGTTTTTTCAAATACCACAATTGAAGGTGCTTGTGCATATTCGTACATCCAACTCTTGTCTCTATAATCAATAGGATTAAAAATTCTTCCTAGCTTTTTCCACTTAAACATGTATTGCTCTTTTTAGAGTTTGCATAGATTTCTTGCACCAGTTTTTAAACATCCGTAATAATAGTCATTAAAACCAGCTTTGTCCATTAAATCAAAAACAACTTGCATATTGTATTCGATTCTATGCAACGTAAATTCACCATCAAAAGTAGCAAAAGCAGCTCTAGGGTCATTGTCTCTAGGCATACCAACTGAACCTGGATTGCAATAGATTTTATCTTTAAATGCATGAAGTGATTGAAAATGTGTATGCCCGGAAACGAAGTTTTTTCCCTCAATTCTTGAGAAATACTCCTCATTTGGTTCAACTAAATATTCATCAATCGGATCTGCCCAACCACCATGCACCATATGAATCGAACCTACAAATCGTTGCATTGGAAAAGTACGTAACCATTCTATATTCTCATTAGTGATTACTTTGCGTTGATAGACCAAACAATCGTTAACACTTTTCGATCGTGGACAAAATCCCCCACTTGCCATATACCAATCATGGTTTCCCATTAAACAAGGTATTTCTCGTCTGCGCAATTCGTCACAACATTCGTTGACTTGAGAATAATAGCCCACTACATCGCCCAAACAATAAATTTCTCTAACATTCATAGCGTCTAACTCCGCTAACACTGTTTGCAAAGCTTCGTAATTTCCGTGAATGTCTGAGATGATTCCTATCTTATTCATATATGATTAAATCTTCGATGTAACGAATTGCTTTACCTTTTTTGATTTCTGGTTGTTCAATAGTTCTTCCTTCTAAGAAATAGTCGACAGCCATAAGTGATTCGTTGTAACCGAATTTAGTTCGAATAGAAGTTGACGAAGAAATACGTGGATTAATTTCTAACAATTTCAAACCTGAATTGTCTTTTCTAAATTGAAAATTAGTTGGTCCAATTGGCTTGAATACTTCACATAAAGAGCGCAATACTTCTTCAATATTCTCTAATTCAACTACCTCGGCTTTTTCTGTAAAACCATCTTTTGACAATTTTCTTTTAAGTGTCATAAAAGCAAAAAAACCGCCGATTCCATCACAAAATGCAGACGTTGTGTATTCTTCTTCATCTGTTCCAACAATGGGTTGAACCATGAGTTGGGTGCCAATAAATTCTTTATGTTTCTCGAAATCTTCTTTCGAATTTACTTTGACAATTCCTTTAGAACCATGTCCACAGCGTGGTTTTAATAGCAAAGGCAATCCAAATTCTTTAACTACAGTGTCAAAGTTGGCTTCAAGTGAAGTCGCTATGGTATAGGGTGAATTTACCGTTTTTAATTTTTCATAAAAAACCCATTTGTCGTGACATACATCAATAAGTTCATTTGCATTCAATAGTACTTTAGCACTACTTTTTTGTAGGATTTGAATATGTTCAGCCCATGCATACATATCGGCTTCAATTCCAGGAATTATCAAATCTATTTGATGTTTTTCGATGACTTTTAAAAGCCATGAGATATAATTGGGATCGTTCGTTGGAATTGCTTGTTCAAAAATATCACAAAATCCTTCTGCTGGCGAATCTGTATAAATTGTTGTTCCAATAAGTTTGAAGTCTCTACCCGAAAGTTGAAGTGAACGCAAAATTCCATAGCCGATAATTCCACTTGCGCCAGAAACTAAGATATTTTTCATCGTGATTTGATCGTGTTATTGACAATTTTACGAATGCCTTCTTCGATATCTATTTGAGGATAAAAATCGATTTTCTGATACAAAGAATCGTCTTTATTATACTTGAAACTTGGAATATTGGGTTTGTCTTGAAGAAAATTTACAGTTCCATTTGTGCCCAAAACTTTAAAAGCAGTTTTAGCAATTTCAGTATAAGTAACATCTGACATATAAGCACAAGGATAGATTCCTGTTACTTTCTGTTGGATAACTTTACCAATAATAGTACTCAAATCCTCCATAAATAAATAATTCCGGATCGGATCGTTTGTCCCGTAAAGTGTTATCTCTTCATAATTTTTTGCTTTATCTAAAATTGAATAAAAAAACGGCTGGTGCTTCCTGAAACTATCTTCTAAACCATATAAATGGGAAGGTTGCAATATGGTTAGCGGTAAATTATGTAAAGTGCAATAATAGGTTGCTAACTCTTCCGCGTGTTTTTTTGAAAGCGCATAAACAGAATAATTTTCTGCATCTGGTTTAAGATTTGCAAAAATACTTGAGATATAGACAAAGTGTTTTGCATTGGCTTTTACTGCGGCTTCACATAATTTTAAAGTACCGAGAACATTGATGTTTTCTGCCTCTATAATTTCACTGGCTGATTTACCTCCAAAATGAGCAGCTGTATGAATAACCACATCAATATCACTAGGAAAAACAATATTCTCTAACGAATCGGATAAGTCAATTTTCAAGTCACAGTTGGTTCTACCTGCAGTAATTACTTCACAAAATTCGGATAGCTTTTGTTTTAAAGCAACTGAAATGGAAGAAGTTCCACCCACTAATACTACTTTCATTTTATTATTTTATTTCAGCTAAAATTCCACAGCATAATTCTGGATATTGAATACCCACTTCACAAAAAGCATGGATGATTTTTTTATCAAACTGAAGTGCTATCATTTGAGAAGTCGCCAATGGTTTTAAATAGATGCCTTCTTTTAAAATAGTTGAATACCCCGCAGCTATGACATCTTCGTTTAGAGTTTGCACCGTATAATACCGTTGATGTCCTAAAATAAAATCATTCTCTGACAACTCTTGCATATCTTTTAACATCCCTGCAGCGTAGCCTAGACGTCTGTTGAGTACTTCCGCATTGGGAACAGCAATAAATATTCTTCCACCTGGAGCAAGGAATTTTTTGAAGTGTTTCATAACTTCAACTGGATCATCTACATGTTCTAAAATAAAACCCATGACGATTAAATTGAATTTTTCTTCTGTTTCGAATTTTTCAAAATAAGTCTCGACAATTTCTGCTTTGCATTCCGGATATTTCGATTTAAAATTTTGGATAACCGCATTAGAGCCATCTAAAACAACGTGTCTTGGATAAAATTTTGAAAAAATAGTTGTTGAATATCCGTGACCTAAACCCAATTCTAAAAGTGATTTACATTCTTGGGTGTGATTCACAATTCTTTGAGGATACCAATTCAATAAAATTTCATTATCAAAATCGTATTGAAGTTCCCCTTCATATGCTCTAACATGTTGATCTAAAGAATTTTTCATAATTTATTGAAAGGTAACATTGGATAGGAATGCATTAATTTCCTCTTTTGAGTTAAACATCATGACATCAATAATAGAGAGCCAAGGTAAGAAATCATTATCAAATTGTTGGTAATGGATAGGATTCGATTGTATAAAATTGAGTTGCAATTGATTGGTCTCAAAAGTTGTTTTTGAATACAAATCGACACCACCAATCGCATTAATATAGTGTGTTGCTGTTAGGCTTTTTGAAATGGCAATTACTTTTTCTTGAGCTTTCAAACGATGATCTATTGCAATAGTTGAAGAAATAACAATCGGAGTTTTTATCTCTAAAAAAGTACAAATTGTAAGTAATGAATGATGAATAAACTCGAATAAATTTGTTTCTTTTGAATTCAATATCGATTCGATTAAAGGAAAAACCATTTCGAATTGAGGCGCTTTTTTATAGGCTTCTTTAATTTTTGAAAGTAATTTTATTTTGTCTTTAGAATACGATTCTGCTAAAAACCTTTGATTAATATGCAAGAAATCAGAATCTTTCTTAAGTGGAATTGAAAAATATTCGTCTTTCCCATTGACTAAAATTCGATTGCGATTGATCCAGCCCTTTTTGGTGTACTCAATGTTGTCATAAATTACAAATAAATCGACAGCTTTTATGAGCTGAAAGTAGCCAATATAAGGAAATAAATACGGTTGCATGATGGCAACTTTCATCACAGTGCTGCATTTAATAAATGGACAATTTCTTTTGTTTCATTGTCTGTAAGTCCAGCGTATAATGGCAAGCAAAGTACAGAAGACGCGATTTTTTCAGAAACTGGCATTGATTTTCCAGAAGCAAATGAAATCGTATTTAATGAAGGATAGAAATAGCGTCTTGGGAAAATTTGAGCTTGATTTAATGCTTTTTCAACTTGAAGTAATTTCTCTTCAGATTCGAAAATGATGGGATAATAACTATAATTCCATTGTGTATTTTCACGAATCACAAAAGTTCTTACTTTAGAGAAATCGATGTTATTATTGTAAAAATCAACGATTACTTTTCTTTGACTTAAAATTTCATCCATATATGGCAAAACGGCCAAGCCCATTGCTGCTTGAAGTTCAGACATTTTTGCATTGGTTCCAACACCAGAAAAATCGTGAGGCCCGTTATGTCCGAAATTATGGCTATAAAATAATGATTCGTATAAAGCTTTGTCAGAAAAAAATAGTGCACCACCTTCGCCAGTATGAAACAGTTTTGTAGCATGAAAACTACAGCTGCTTATATCTCCAAAATTAAAAATAGATTCATTGTTGTAGGTAACTCCAAAACAATGAGCGGCATCGTAAATTACTTTGAGATTGTGTTTTATTGCGATAGCTTGAATTACCTCAACTTGGCATGGATTTCCGAAAACATGAGTAACTAAGATAGCCGTTGTTTTTTCGGTTATTGCAGCTTCAATTTTAGTTTCATCAATAGTTAAGAAATCAGGATGAATATCAACAAATACAGGCGTGCAATTTTCCCATAGAATAGCTGAAGTTGTAGCAATATAAGAAAATGGTGTAGTAATAATTTCTCCTTGATTCCCCAATACTTTTAAAGCAATCTGTAAAGGTAACGTACCATTTGTAGTCAGAATAATTTGGTTTGCATTTAAATAGGCGAGTAATTTTTCTTCCAATTCAAGTACAAGTGGTCCACGATTGGTAATCCAATGCAGATCCCAAGACGATTGCAAAATGGCTTGGAATTCGGATTGATTGGGTAAAAAAGTTTTAGTAACTTTTATCATTTTTTTTCTCTAGGTAAGGCAAAACAAATCGTTTCTTCCGAATGAATCGTAAAGTGATCTATAAAAATTTCGTAATCCAAATTCAAATCTATAATCCAAGCGGGAATAGAAACAAAATCTTCCATACTATGATATATAGCGATGGCAAGTTTGGGTCTGAATTTAGTAATCGTATTGATAGCTCCTTTTAATGCGGCACTTTCAACTCCTTCAATATCCATTTTTATAAAGTCGATTTTTGAAATATTATTTCGAGTAACAAAATCATCAATAGAAAGAGTTGTAGTAGAACCTGTATGACCTTCAAAAGGGAACATTTCGATTTTACTTCCTGGACCATTATCTTTAAAATAGATATTTGTATCTGAAACATTCGAAATTGGATGTGGTACTAATACTATTTGATTTTCTAAATTGGGATTGAACGATTTATTAATATTAAAAAGTGTCATGTTATCTGGAATAAATTCAAAAGAAAATACTTTCCCTGAATTTCCAGCTTTATGAGCAAAATACAATGCGGTATCACCCCAACAAGCTCCAGCATCTATGACGTAGTCACCTTCTTCAACATGTACAATTGTTTTATTGCCTAACTTATAAGCATATTGTTCGATAATAAAATCAATTGTTACTCCTAGAGAACCAAAATAAAGTTCAATATCATAACCAATAGATTTTAGATTGAATTTTTGCAAAATAAAATGCATAAAATGCGGGTCATAGGTGTCATTTTTAATTGCTAATGATTTTCCTAATTTTACAGCATCTTGGTATTGTTTGTTATTTCTACCCAGTTTCACTTTTTTGTCTCCAAGTATTTTATAAGTCATCAATTCCACTATGAGGCTTTTGCCTTGAGAATTCAAAACTTGATATAAGCATTCAAGTCCATCAAGGTGCTCTTTTAACCAAAACAATTCTTCAATATTTATTTTAGAATCGATTCTTAAAATTCTTTTCACAAGTAATTTTGAAGAATAAATCAATCGATTAATAAAAGAAGATTCTTGCTCTTTATAGCTACCAAAACGGTATTCATCATAATTTTGAATACCAAAATTATTGTATTGTGATTCTTTTATTTTAGCTTTTAAAGCACTTAAAAAATTATGCATTTTTATTATTTTTTTTCCATTCAAAAGTTTGAGGGCGAATTAATCCAGGGAATTTTTCTAACCAAGAACCATCTCTTTTTACTTCAACACCTTCAATAGAAATTATATCTTTTATATTATGTAGAATTTTCGCACCTTGTTTGACAACCATCAAATCAATAAAATAGACATTATCATTTAATGTATAAGCCGGAATCACACATTGATACGTAGAAAAACCTTTATTAAAAAAAACTGAATCAGAACATGTAGCAAAAATTAATATTCCTTCAATAGTTTTAAAAAATAAATTGACGTTTATTCCTTCAAAGTCTTTTTCACTAGAAACTTCAATATCAATTATTAAATCCTCTTCTATATTAAAGCTACCATCAATTCCATTATTGGAAACATTGATTGAATGAAGACTAAATCCTTCATTTACCATTTCAATGCTTACAAATGATTTAGAAATGACAGATTCATTTGATAAATACGAATCAATTACACTTTCAACAGACCCTGTTTTTTGGATATATCCATTCCTTAATGCAATTCCGGAAGTACATAAGGATTTAACGGCTAGCATGTTATGACTTACAAATAATACAGTCCTGCCCTCTCCTTTACTGATATCCCCCATTTTGCCAAGGCACTTTTTTTGAAATTCTGCATCCCCAACTGCCAAAACCTCATCAACAATAAGAATTTCACTTTCTAGATGAGCTGCAACAGCAAAAGCTAAACGAACATACATTCCGCTACTGTAACGCTTTACAGGAGTATCAACATATCTTTCTACTCCAGAAAAGTCAATAATTTCATCTAGTTTTCTGGTAATTTCTTTTTTACGCATCCCTAAGATGGCGCCATTGAGGTAAATATTTTCTCTTCCGGATAATTCAGGATGAAAACCAGTTCCCACTTCTAGAAGACTAGCGATTCTACCTTTAATTTTTATTTGACCAGTTGTTGGACTTGTAACTCTTGATAATAATTTTAACAAAGTACTTTTTCCTGCACCATTTCTTCCAATAATTCCAACAGCATCTCCTTGATGGATATCAAAATTGATGTCTTTTAAAGACCAAACAATATCGCTTGTTCCTTTGATGCTTCTATCGTTTGCTTCACCAATTTTAAGAAAAGGATCTTCTTTTCCACGAATTTTAGTAACCCAAAAACGTTCTAGATCACGAGAAATAGTTCCAGTACCTATTTGACCAATTTGATAGGCTTTCGATAAGTTTTCAACTTGTATAACTACGTCTGACATTATATGGTATCTACGAAATTTTTTTCTGTTTTATTGAAAATAATTACCCCAAAAAACAAAACAATTAAAGTGACAATAATAGAATAACTGATACTCCAAACTGTAAATTCACCTTTGCCTAAAAATGCAAATCGAAAAGCTTCAATTATTCCAGTCATTGGATTGAGTTCAATAATAGATTTATATTTTGCTGGAGCTGCACTTAAAGGATAAATTACCGTTGTTCCATACATTAATAATTGAACCCCAAAAGAAACTAAAAATGTTAAATCTCTATACTTTGTAGTCATTGCGGTAATAATTAATCCCAATCCTAATCCAAGTAATGCCATTAATACTACTAATAATGGAAAGAAAAAAATTGCATACGTAACATGAAAATTAGCGCCTTGAATTCCAAAATACACCATCATTATTACTAATAAAAGCAATTGAACAACGAATCGAATTAAGTTACTCACTACAATGCTTAACGGCATAATTAATCTAGGAAAATATACCTTCCCAAAAATGGCCGCATTGTCTCTAAAAACAGTACTTGTTTTAGATAAACAATCCGAAAAATAATTCCATGCAGTAATTCCAGACAAATAAAACAATTGTTGAGGCAATCCATCAGTGCTTATTTTAGCAAGATTTCCAAATACGAAAGTAAAAACAATTGTTGTAAAAAGAGGTTGAATAAAAAACCATAAAGGGCCTAATACAGTTTGCTTATAAAAACTTACAAAATCTCTTTTGACGAACATTAACAAAAGGTCTCTGTATCGCCAAACATCATTAAATTTTAAGTCAAATAACGAAGTGTGACCTTTTATAATTAGATTCCAATCTTCAGATTGAATAGTATCTTTCATTTTTACAATAACTGTTTCAATAATTAGAATTTTTAATTCTAGAAAAACTAAATTTAATTACCAAAAATTAAATTTTAGAGGGGCAAATATACATAAATACCAATCAGGTATTCTAGTTTTTTTCAGTATAATACTATAGACCTCAATTAATATATTCAATTTTTGATAGTATAAATGTGGTTATATTTGTAGTGCTTTTAAATACAAAATCAAAATGTTTCATTTTATAAGAAAAAACGTTGTACTTAAAGATTTGATCCCATCAAATTATGTGGATATTCATAGCCATTTATTACCAGGCATTGATGACGGTGCAGTTACAATCGAAGACTCTTTATTTCTAACTAATGAAATGCAACAACTTGGATTTAAACAATGTATTACCACACCTCATATTTTTACTACAGTTTGGGATAATTCAAAAGATTTAATTGAACAAAAATATCTTGAAACAGTACCTTTTTTAACAAAAGATATTTCATTTCGATTTGCAGCTGAATACATGATTGATCCTTATTTTGTCAAATTATTTCAAAATGAATCTTTAGCAACTTTGAAGGATAATTATGTTTTAGTTGAACTGTCGTATATCAACCCACCAATTCAGTTATATGAAATATTATTTGACTTACAAATTGCCGGATATCGCCCTGTTTTAGCTCATCCGGAGCGTTATCCATTTTACAATTCTAACTTTAATGAGTTTACAAAATTAAAAAATGCAGGATGCTTGTTTCAACTTAATTTATTATCGACTGTAGGTTACTATGGCGAAGAAGCAACTAAATCTTGCGAATTACTCCTAAAAAAAGGATTGATTGACTTTGTTGGTTCTGATGTCCATCATACAAAACATATCGAAGCTTTTTCAAATAAAACACTAATAAAAGATCTTAAACCTTTGAAAATTGCCATTGAAAACAATCAATTTTTTAAATTTTAATTACTTCTTAAACCAATAATACCATGGTTTTTTGACAACTTCTTGTTCTGCGCCGTAACCGTAGCCATAACCATAACCGTAACCATAGCCGCCATAGCCATACGTATATGGTTTTCTCCATTGCGTATCATTTAATAAAATGGCCATATTTGGAAGTCTTTTCTGGCGATATAAAGATTCAATCATTTTTGTTAATCGTTTGTCAATGAAATTGGCTCGAATAACATAAATGAAAATATCTGCATTATTTGCAACTAATAAAGTATCTGTAACCAAACTTACTGGTGCAGTATCAACAACAATGTAATCGAAGTCTTTTTTAAGTTGATCAAACATTGTATCAATTTTACCATTCATCAACAAATCAACTGGATTTGGTGGTACAACACCTGAAGGCAATACATAGAAACTATCGAAATTATCTAACTTAATAATATAGTCATTGATATCCTCGTTATTTTTCGATAAATAATTGGTCAATCCTTGCGATGGTAATTGAACATATCTATCAATCTTAGGGTTTCTAACATCCAAACCAATTAAAAGTACTTTCTTTCCTGAAATGGCAATTGTACTAGCTAAATTTACGGCAACAAAAGTTTTACCTTCTTTAGGTATCGTTGAAGTAACGAAAATTGTTTTGCCTTGATTTTGAGGAATTTTACTCGCCATAAATTCCAAGTTCGTTCTAATTATTCTTATTGCTTCTGCCGAACTAGATTTACTATTGGTATTGATTATTTCATCTTGATTTTCGGATTGTGGAATATCACCAAGAAAAGGTGCTGATAATTTTCCTTCCAGATCTTGTCTGGTCTTTATTTTATTATCAAATAAATTTTTGATGTAGATAACTGAAAATGGCACAAACAATCCTATCATTATTGATATCAAAAAGATAATGTTTCTTTTTGGCGAAACTGGATAAGGTGATGAAAATGCTGTATCTACTATTTTAGATATTGGCGCTGTTACTGCCAATGATATGGCGGTTTCTTCTCTTTTTTGTAATAAATAAAGATACAAGGATTCTTTGATCTGTTGTTGTCTAGATAAATTTCTAAATTCTCTCTCTTGAGATGGTAATTGAGAAATTCTTCCTTTTATCAAATTATCTTGTTTTTCTATATCCTTTTTACGAATTGATAAAGAAACAAGAGTTCTTTTCAAACTTGAAATAATATTCGCATTGAGTTCTTCTATTTTTTGTTCTAGATTAATTACAATGGAATTTTTTGGAGTTCCATCTTTTACTATTCTATTTCTTTGAATGACATAATCATTATATTGAGTAATAAAATTAGAAACGTCTTTTCCGTCGGCATTAGAAATGATGTTATTAGGTACTAAATCCCATTTCCCTTTCGATTTCATAAAATCTACCATTTCAGAAACAACTTTTATTTGTGTTTCTGTTTCAATTAACGTTTTGCTAAAATCAACAGAATTATGTAAAAATATTTCCGCTTGCGTGTTAATATCCGTTACATCATTTAATTCCTTGAAACTTTCCGCATTTTTTTCAACATCACCAAGCTCGGAAGTAATAATTTTCAGTCGATCTTGTATGAAATTTAAAGTATTTTCAGAAATATATTTTTTATCTGTTACTGCATCTTGATTATAAACTTCAATAAGTGTATTTAGAAAATCTTCTGCTTTTTCTAAAACAGGGTCATTAATGGTTAATGAAACAATACTCGAATTTTTACTTAATGAAACTACATTTAATCTCCCACGAAAACTATCAATTACATTATCTATATTACTAACATCAACTACAATTGGATTATCTTTTGAATAATTTGAAAACGATTTAGGGTTTTTATTTACAACTAATTTAGAATCATCCAAATTTATAATTGAACCATACTTAAATATTCCTAGTTTATTAACTTCATCTGAAATCAATTCAAAAGTAGTTTCGTTTATAAAATTAAGAGTAAATGATTTCTGGTTGTTATAAAAATTATCATTAATGTCGTAAAAAGAAAATTCTATTGGTTTATTTTTATATTGTTCTATTACCTTAACTCTTCCAATAGAGGTGTAGGATATATTAAATCCTAATTTTTTGATAGCTTCTCCTACAATAGTTCTAGATTTAATAACTTCGATTTCATTGTCGACATTATTTTTAACACCTGCCATAATTCCCAAGTCAGAAAATGCAGATAATTCCGATTGCAACCCACCTTTTTTCTCATCTCTAACTAAAATAGTAGCAGTAGCACTATAAATCGGCACAGTATAACGTAAATATAATAAAGCAAATACTATACATACAAATATCCCAAACACAAACCATTTCCATTGAGATAAATATCTATCGACTAATTCATGAAAATCAAAAACATCTTCATGTTTATCATTAAAATTTGAAGGATTTTCTTCCATTATATTTTTTTAATTTTTAAGTACTAATATTAATGATAATATTACCGTTAAACCAGAGAGATACAAAGCCGTATTAGGCCCAACGGCTGAACTATTAATTGCAGTTTTATTGGGTTCTACAAATATGACATCGTTTTGAGATAAATAATAATCACTCAAATTTAATATGTCCGCTTTTGTAAGATCAATTCTATTGTATGTTTTTTTACCTTCTTCTTCATGAATCACTAATATATTATTCCTTTTCCCGTATATCGTTAAATCACTGGCAAGACTTAATGCTTCTAAAAAGGTAATTCTTTCCCCTTGAATTGTATAAGACCCTGGTTTTGCAACTTGTCCGAGAATTGAAATTTTAAAATTTACTATTCTTAAATTAATAATAGGGTTTTTAATATACAATGAAACCATTTCATTTAATTTACTAATTGCTTGAGAACGAGTTAACCCCCCTAATTTTAATTTTCCAATCACCGGAAATTCAATAAATCCATCATTATCAATCAGATAAGTCTTTATGTTATTTTGACTTTCGTTTAAATCATAATTCCCTTGAATTTGAGGCAAATTAAATGGCACTGTAACTTCAGGATTTTCAGCACTTACAATGATATTTAGTAGATCATCTGGTTGCAAAGTTGGTTCATATCTAACGGAATTATCATAACTTTTTTGGTTATCAATTCCTTGTAAATAAACCAATTTCTTTTTATTGACACACGAGAAAAGGAAAAGTGAAGTTACTAACAGTAAAAAGGCATTTTTAATAGAAAATTTCATAGTATAAAATTGAATCTTGCAAATATAGTTTATAAGGTTATAAAGTAAACATCAAAATAAAACTTTAAAGGAATAATTTTATACATCCAAAGTTTCAAAAACAGAATTCATACTTTTAAATTCAGGAACAATCTTTTTCATTGAAGAAACAATCTCTTCATTTGTATAGCTTTCTATATGATTAAGTAATTCAATAGTAGCATTATGAATTTCATGATAATTACCCAGGGTTTCTTGTGCAATCATAATTTTTTCATTGTGTGTTCCTAAAGTTTTCGAAGAGTCATTTAATAATTCTTCATACAATTTTTCACCTGGTCGCAATCCAATAATTTTAATATCAATCTCTTTATAGGGAATAAATCCAGCAAGTCGTATCATTTTTTTTGCCAAATCAATGATTTTAACAGGTTGCCCCATATCAAAAATAAATATTTCTCCACCTTTACCCATTGCTCCAGCTTCTAAAACTAATTGACAAGCTTCAGGTATTGTCATAAAATAACGTATGATATCAGGGTGCGTAATTGTTAATGGCCCTCCTTCAAGTATTTGTTTTGAAAATAAAGGAACAATCGAACCATTAGAACCTAATACGTTTCCAAATCGTGTCGTAATAAATTTAGTAACTATATCTTGATTTTGATCTTTGTGTTTTTCGTATAAAGTTTGCACATATTTTTCTGCAATTCTTTTGCTAGCTCCCATGACACTACTCGGATTTACAGCTTTGTCGGTAGAAACCATTACAAATCGTTCTACATCATATTGTATTGATAAATCTGCTAAGTTTTTAGTTCCTAAAACATTAGTATATATTGCTTGAGAGGGGTTTTCTTCCATCAAAGGCACATGTTTGTAGGCAGCAGCGTGATAGACAACATTAGGATTGTATTTGTGAAAAACTCTAGTTAATGCTTCTTTATTTCTTACATCCGCTAAAACAGAACGAAGTATAACTTTCTCATTCAAATTCTTTAATTCTAAACTCAGATTATGAAGTGGAGTCTCGGCTTGATCCAGTATGATTATTTTTTTGGGGCTAAAAGACAATATTTGTCGTGTAATCTCACTACCAATTGAACCTGCAGCTCCAGTAATCATTACGGTTTTTCCTTCGAGTTGGCTAGAAATAACACGTGTATCTAAAACGATGGGTTTTCTTTCTAACAAATCTTCAATTTCAAAACTTTTTACTTTAGTAGAAATTTGTTTTTCATCTTCCCAATCGGCTATTATAGGTACTGTAAATACTTTTATATTATATTCAAGGCATTCTTCAACAATAGCTATTATTTCTTCTTTACTGATGCTCTTTTCGGCAATAATCAGAGCATCCGCTTTCAATGATCTCAATATAACGTATATCTTTTTATTTTGATTGATTATCGGTAAATTTAAAATGCTTTTGGATGTTTTATTTTGATTGAATTTATCTATAAAACCTCTCAATTTAAATCGACTTGGTGTTTCTGTTTTTAATGCATTTGCCACTGATATTGCATTAGCATCAGATCCATAAATTACAGCATTGATAAGCTTTTTCTTATCTTCAGCATGCATATACTTTTCAAAAATATATTTGATAAGAATTCGGAATAAAAAAAGCAATAAAAAAGATATAACATAACTGATAAATAATCCTGTTGTTACAAAGATTACTTTATCGAATAAATGCCTGCATGAAAAATTGATAATTAATAAAAAAATATAAGAAGTCGTAGTAGAGATTAACAATTTGACACCATCAATAAAAGTTGAATGTCTTATTATTCCGGAATATGTTCGATAGATTAGAAAGAAAATAGCATTGATTAGAATGATCAATCCATAACGACTAACCATCCCAAAATAATTATAATTTAATCCAGTTAAACTATAAATTATAAAATAGGTTATTACACTAGCGACAAATACAATAAATACATCTATAGCAAAAATAATCCACCTTGGCAAGTAACCAATGCTATGAAATCTTTTTCCTAAGACGCTGTTTTTTATTACATTAATTATAGATTCACTCATTTTTAACTAAATAATTTAAGCTAAAATTAACATTTTAAAATAAATTCAACCATTTTTTGAATTAATTATTTAAAAAAGACATCAAACTCTCTTTGGATTCTCTCTCTATCTTCTATTTGTAAATTAGATCCCGAAGGTAAACACAATCCATTTTCAAAAAGATTTTCTGCAATTTTTCCACCATAATAAGGACAGTTTTCAAAAATTGGTTGCAAATGCATTGGTTTCCATAAGGGACGACATTCAATATTTTTTTGCTCTAAAGCTATTCTCAAATCTTCTCTTGTTTTACCATTCGTTCTAGAAGGATCAATTAGAATGGCAGATAACCAATGATTGGAATAAAAATCTGAATTAGGTTCTTCAAAAACGGTTACACCCTCAATATCTTTGAAATAACTTACATAAAAATCATGCATATTTCTTCTCGACTCAACATGTTTATCTAAAATCTCCATTTGACCTCTACCAATTCCTGCACAAATATTACTCAACCTATAGTTGTATCCAATTTCAGAATGTTGATAATGTGGCGCTTGATCTCTTGCTTGTGTCGCAAAGAAAATAGCCTTATCTTTTAATTCTTTGTTGGGTGCAACTAATGCACCTCCGCCAGAAGTGGTTATAATTTTATTTCCATTAAAGGACAAAACTCCAAAGTCTCCAAAAGTACCACACTTTTGATTTTTATAACTACTTCCTAATGCTTCTGCACTATCTTCCAAAATTGGAATTTGATACTTAGAAGCCACTGCTTTAATTTCATCTACTTTATAAGGCATTCCATAAAGATGTACTGCAATAATTGCTTTGGGCAATTTCCCTTTTTTTATTCTATCTACGATGGCATCTTCTAATGAAGTTGGGCACATATTCCATGTATCTTCTTCACTATCTATAAAAATAGGATGCGCTCCTTGATATAAAATTGGATTTGCTGATGCAGAGAATGTAAAACTTTGACATAGTACTTCATCTCCCGCTTTAACATTCAATAGAATTAGCCCTAAATGAATGGCAGCTGTTCCTGAACTTAAAGCTGCTATATGTTTTTGTTCGCCAACATAGGATTCTAAATCATTTTCAAAACCAGTGACGTTTGGCCCTAATGGCGCCACCCAATTGCTATCAAAAGCTTCATTAATATATTTCTGTTCGTTTCCTCCCATATGGGGTGAAGAAAGCCAAATTTTTGATTCCATATTTTTTATTAATAGATCGTTTTAAGGATAATTTTTAAATCTTTTATAAAGCTATGCGTATAATAATAATGCAAGTTCATTTTTACTTTATCAGGGAAAATTACTGTATCATTATATAAAACCGGGTCAACTTGTTGTTCTAATAAAGCATCCTCGTTTCTATATTTGATTGAAGCTTCGCTTGTAATTCCAGGTTTTAATTCTAATATTTTTCTTTCCTCACCTTCTAATGTATCATAATATCCTTGAATATCGGGTCTTGGACCAACCACAGACATATCTCCAAGTATTACATTATAAAATTGTGGTAATTCATCTATTTTATATTTGCGAAAAAAAGAGCCAAAATAAGTTACTTTTTGAGTCTTAGGATGAATTGTTTTGAGTTTATAAATCAAAAATAATTGACCAAAATGCCCTACCCGAGTTTGAATAAAAATTCCGTTAGACTTAGTTTCTATTGAGCAAAAAATATAACATATCAAGAGCAACCAACTGAAAAATATCAGAACTAGTAGAGAAAAAACAAGATCAAAAATACGTTTCAATTGCCTTTTAAAATTTAAAAATAAAAATAAGACTCCATGTCACTTCTTGTTTTAATTGAATTTCTCTTGAGATTAATTAAGTTTCTTTAATAACTCGCTTTCTTTCATTAAAATTGGCAACGAATCTACATCTCTTAAGAAAATTAAATCTTTTTCAAATTCATACATGGTATAGTTATTATCAAAATCTGAATCTTCATTTAAAAGCCGAACCGTATCCGATGCGAAATTGGCTCCAGCCGCAGCAAAACATTGCGTAAACGCTACATGTCTTACATTTATCTCCGTGATATAGGGTTTTCCGTTTTCATCTTCTTTAAAATCAACTGTAAAAAAACCATGTTGCTTTGCTCCAGTATGTTTAAAAAGAAAATCCATAGCGCGTTTCGATTCTTCTACTAAAAAAGGTTCATTGAGCAATCGCCCAAAAGAAGTATTGCCTGTAATACCCGATGGAGCTACTTTCGCCATAATATAATTGACTCTTTCAGCTGTGGCTGTTCGCAGTAATTTTCCATTAAAATAAAGCATTTTACACGCTAAATTTCTTCCTGGCAAAAATTTACTAGCGATAAATTGTTGCACATTAGGATTGATTTGTATCCAGTTTTTCAACGAATCCTCATCTTCTACTTTTAAGGAACCTAAACCGCTAGTGCCACTTGTACTTCTAACCCAAAAATTACCTTTTAGCACATCGAAAACTTCTTTTAAATTTTGATGATCTCTTGAAAAAGTAACCGATGGAGGAACAATGTCTAAATCTTTTAAAATTTCCGTCATCTTCGATTTATCGACTAACAAATCCGCTATAGACCAATCTGGAATTAAGGCTTTGCAAGGTAAAGATTGCGTTTCTTGGCGTTTGCTCCATTCCATTACTTCGAGTTCAGGAAGTATAATGGCCATATCAATATTGTTTTCTTTGATTATAGCTTCCATACTACTCCAATAGTTTGGACTCGTAGCTGATGGTACCACAATGGTTTTATTAAATAGGTCGTTTTGATATAAACCTATCGCTAGTGGATTAATATCCGTTCCAATTAACTCAAACCGCTTATAAAAAGAATATTTTTTTAATGCTATTGCAAAACTTCTTGGGGTTGGCCCACCTACTCCTGTAATTAATATTTTCATATTTTATATTTAATTAGAACCATTAAATGGGTTCATTGGTCGATCTACACTTTGATTAACACCCTGTGTCTGAATTACTTTTAAAAAAGTCATCCATAAAATTTTTATATCTAAGAAGAAGGAAACATTGTCAATATAATAGATATCGTATTCAAATTTTTTTGTCCAAGAAATCGAATTTCTACCATTTATTTGCGCCCAACCCGTAATTCCAGGACGCATTTCATGCCTTCTTAATTGGGATGTAGAATAAAGTGGTATGTATTTATACAATAATGGTCTAGGTCCAATTAAACTCATGTCGCCTTTTAAAACATTTATTAATTGAGGCAATTCGTCAATGGATAATTTTCGAATTAGTTTTCCAGCGTTGGTTAACCTTTTGGCATCAGGAAGCAAATTTCCTGCAACATCTTTTTCGTCCGTCATGGTTTTAAACTTAATGATGTGAAATGGTTTTTGATGCAATCCAGGTCTTTCTTGAAAGAAGAATGCTTTGTTTTTATTTTGATAACTTAAAATTAAATAAACAACTATTAAAAGTGGCATTCCAATTACTAAAACAGTTATCGAAATAAGAACATCTAAAAACCTTTTAAAAAATAAAGAATACATATTACAATTGATGTTTTTCTAAAAGCGATTTCAATCCTTTTTTAGCGGGTAATTGCCATAATAATTTACACCAATCGTGGTTTCCTTCTATAAATCCAGGGCCTTTTTCTGTGATGACAACATCCCAACCAATCGATCTGTTTTGAGGATGTAAAAACGCCGCTTCTTTTACCATTTCCAAAGTTTCTTTCCAAAATGGCACTTGAAATCCTACTATTGTAGTTTTTGTAATGGGGTGTATACTCTCTTCGGATTTGGTAATATCGCTGTACACAGCTGGTCCATTGACAATCCCAGTTTCTTCATCAATTGGAGCAGCCAAATTACCTGCAGCCATATTGTCTACTGAAGAATTCACAGAAATTCGTTGTCGACACCCTAATATTTCAACTTCATTTTTAGCATTCAATTGAGTAAATATTCGAACCGTGTTTACGGCGCTTGGAGAAAGTTCACTCAATTTTGGATGTTGAATGATAAATTCTTCCACCAAATCAAAATGATTCTTTTCCATATAATCAACTAAGGAATTGGAATTAAATTCACTAGTGTTTTTAATGGCCACATCCACGCCACATTTACCATCGGCTACTTTGAAAACCAATTTCCCAGAAGGATTATTGAGTAGTTTTTGAACTGTATCTGTGTGTTTCTTTAAATCGGAAATATCAGCAACAGTATGCACGAAAAAGTTGCCGTAATTTCGATAAAATTTGGTCTTATCGTCTAAAATGTCTCTATGTTTTTTTGGATTCATTTTGAGTTGATATTCAAACATATAACCCGTTCCAGCCCATTTTTTCCGTTTTTCTTTATTCTTTTCAAAGAATCGAAATTGAAAATATTCTAAAACAGAAATATTATAAGTAAATACTGAAATTAGAACATCAGTCAGAATACTCAATTTGTTTTTACCCGTTTGTGCATTTGTATAGTTCAAAAAAAGCCAAAACTTTTTCCAATCCATTTGTTTCATATAATACCCTAAATAGAGAATTCTTTTCATTATTTTATTTGTTTTGAAAGGTAATCTCCCAATTCATCAGCAGCCATAAATTCTACATCTGGCCATTTTTCTACAATGGCTTGCAATAATTTTCGCAAAGTTTGAAGTCCTTTTTCACGGTTTTTTGGATCGATGTGACCACAAAAATTCACTCGATGGGAACTAATAATGGCGGCTCTATTCCAACGAAAAGCCCTATCAATTTGTTTCAGCGTAAAATTTACCCAATCCAGTCCACGATCTTCGGTTGGTTCGAAAACCACATTTCGGACCATGATATTCAATCCTTCTACTGTTTTTTTTCCCGTATAGTTGAAGGATGTTTTATAAGAATTTAGACCTTGATGTTCTTTACGAATCAATCCCAAATCGATATAATGAATTCCATTTTCTTTTAAAGTTGCGAAAAGTGAATGATGAATATTGTATACAGGCGGCGTAAAATAGGTACTTGAATAACCATATACTTCTTCGAAAAGCTGCAATCCTTCTTTTATTAGTGGTTTCAACGTTTCGTTTTCTTTACTATCCCAAAAATCAAAAGCAGCTGTACTTGACATCGTTGGATAGTTATCGTCTGAAATACTTGTGTATGATTTATTCTTTAACGCAGTGAGCAATTCAAAATCTCTTTTTTGTAATTTATCATTAAAAACCGTTAGATTTAGATGTTCTCTGCCATGAAATTGTGGTTTCAAAAATCCTTTAGCAATACCTTCTTTCCATACTTCCCAAGCACCTGCATAGGCTTCGGGTTGTTGGTTGGCTAATTTAGTATAAGTGTCAGGAAGTTTTTCAAAATAATAGTGTTGAAAATCATTGGCTTCCATTTTCTCAAAATCGATATTGCAAGGAAGTGCAAAGGGTGTAAAAACAGCAGGGCGTCCATTTTTGTCTTTAACGGAATCTAATACTTCATACAATTGTTCCAAATCTTGTTTGGTTTCCAAGGTATCTAACAAATCAAAACGCGAATACACTTTTAAGCCGGCTTCGTCTAATTTTGCTCTAGCTTCCTTTGAATTAAGTCTAACATTTCCGTAATCATCCACTGAAAAAACTACTATTTTTCTGGATGTCTTCCAACCTAAAATATTTTTTAAATTGTTGATGATACTGTCTTTAATTCTAGAAATCATTGGTCGCTTTTTAAATATAATTCGACAAATTTATCGGCATTATCTCTTTTAAATAAATGTGAAGTTTTAATAGCATTGTTTGACATTTCCTGCCATTTTTGTTTGTCTTTGCTTAAGGATTCAATAAAATCTTTCGCTTGAAGTAACTCTCTTTCCGTGAAACATTCAGCCGCTTGATATGTAAAAGCATAGGAATTCAATTCGGAATCTTCGCCAGCAATATAAATAGAGGGAATCCCATAACTCATCAAATTATACGATTTGCTTGGCACACTTCCTTTAGAAGTCAATTCGTCTAAAATGACAATTCCTAAATCGGTAGCTGAAAGCGAAAAAGGAAACATATCGTCGGTTTGAAAAGGGAGAAAAGTACAATTGGGTAGTTGTTTCTCTTCGACCATTTTTTGCAAAGCCGGCACACGAGGACCACGACCTATGATTTGAAAAAGTATGGTTTCATTATTCTTTAAAAGTTCCGCCAATTGAATAACCACCTCAACTTTATGCGTTAAACCAATGTTTCCAGAATATTGTACAATGAATTTGTCTTGTAATTGGTACTTTTCAATAAAAGGATTTTGAGTTTTTGAAACTCTTTCATTTTGTTGGAAAATAGACCAAATCGGTTGAATGATAATTTTAGTACGAGGCACATAAACTTCCACTAAATCTGCCATTTTATCACTTATTGTGAAAAGTCGATAGGCTTTTTTAAATGATTTTCTATTGAATGCTGCCCAAGTTTTGTATAAGATATGCGTTTCTTTCATTCCCGTAATCTTAAAAACATCCGGGTAAACATCCCAAATGACCATACTGAAACGATGCGGCAATATCAAATTTAATAAATATCCCATCGGTGGAATGGACACAAAGAAAACTTCATAACCACGGTATTTAGTTAGCAGCAACCAATAGATTTTGAAACACGCTTTGATGTAGGAAAGAAACTTTTTACTAGAAGGACGTTCTACCCATTTATTGATATAAGTGACCTCTATTGCTTCTTTTAATTCTTCGCCTTGCACATGAACGCTACCGGTAATAAGGCTAACTTTTTCAAATTGCTCAGCAAAAGCATTACAAAATCCAATAGTAAGATAGTTCGAGGCTTGATTTACCACGACTATCTTTCTATCTTGTATTTTTTTCATGCAGTTTAATTTGAGTTGTCGGTTGTGAATTTCCCCTCCTTTGGAGGGGTGCCCGGAGGCCGGGGTGGTCTAGCCCCGACCTGTCTGCCGACAGGCAGGTAGTAGCGGTATCCTTTTTTGCTTAGAAAATGTCCCTCGACTGAGCGCCTGGGGTAACAAGCAAAAAAGATTTAGCGAATAGCGGGATTAGCTACTAGAAAATATTATTCCGCTTGCTTCAAAATTTTATGCCCTCCTTTTACAGAGTGAATGTCTTTTAAAAATAAAGACACATCCATAGCAACCATTTCATCCACTAACATTTTTAAATCGTATTTAGGTTGCCAACCTAATTTGGTTTTCGATTTGGTTGGATCCCCAATTAACAAATCAACTTCAGTTGGTCTGAAATAAGCAGGATCTACTTTGACTAAAACATCACCTATTGCAGGTATTTTAAATTCATTCAAATCAATATCTTTACCTATAGCATTTTGATATACTTCTTGGTCAATTGATTCTAAAATTCCTTTTTCATTTATTCCTTCTCCTTCAAATCGAACTTTAAATCCAACTTGATGAAATGCCATTTTTATGAAATCACGCACACGAGTAGTTACTCCAGTTGCTATTACATAATCTTCGGCCACATCTTGTTGCAAAATTCTCCACATCGCTTCTACGTAATCTTTAGCATGACCCCAATCTCTTTGAGCATCCAGATTCCCCATAAATAAATCATTTTGGAGTCCTAAGGCAATTTTAGCAACAGCACGCGTAATTTTTCGAGTAACAAAAGTTTCGCCTCTTAATGGAGATTCATGATTAAAAAGAATTCCATTACAAGCAAACATATTGTAAGCTTCTCTATAATTTACAGTGATCCAATAGGCATAAATTTTAGCAACAGCATAAGGAGAACGCGGATAAAAAGGAGTTGTTTCCGATTGAGGAACCGCCTGAACCAAACCATACAATTCGGAAGTAGAGGCTTGATATATTTTTGTTTTATGTTGAAGACCCAAAAGGCGAACAGCTTCCAAAAGTCTCAACGTCCCTATTCCATCTGCATTGGCTGTATATTCTGGTGTGTCAAAACTCACTTTTACGTGAGACATCGCCGCCAAATTATAGATTTCGTCAGGTTGCACTTCTTGAATAATTCGAGTCAAATTCATCGAGTCTGTCATGTCACCATAATGCAATTTCAAACGAATTTCTTTCGAATGTGGATCTTGATACAAATGATCAATTCGTGCTGTATTAAACATAGACGATCTTCTTTTTATCCCATGAACCATATACCCTTTTTCAAGAAGTAGTTCTGCTAAATAGGCTCCATCTTGACCTGTTATTCCTGTTATTAATGCCGTTTTCATCTGTTACTATTTTAAATATATATTGTAATTAAATTTTTACTTCTTTGTAATTATTTGCATGCTCTAAGAACCAAAGATAAGTAGATTGAATGCCTTCTTCTAATGTGATTTTTGCACTCCAACCTTGCTCTTTCATTTTGCTGACATCCATTAATTTTTTTGGGGTGCCATCGGGTTTTGAACTATCCCAAATGATTTCTCCTTCGTGTCCAACGGTTTTTTGAATTAATTCCGCCAATGATTTTATTGTCAAGTCCACTCCAGTTCCAATATTATATAAATTCTCTTGAAATGAATTCTCCATAGCAAAAACAACCGCTTCCGCTAAATCTTTTACATGAAGAAATTCTCTCATTGGTGTGCCAGAACCCCAAAGTGACACAGGCATATGATTGTTTAGTTTGGCTTCGTGAAATTTACGCATCATGGCAGGCAATACGTGTGATGTTTGCAAATCGAAATTGTCATTCGGGCCATATAAATTGGTAGGCATCAAACTCACAAAATCTTTCCCATATTGTTTACGAATAGCTTCACAAGCTTTGACTCCTGAAATTTTAGCAATGGCGTACCATTCATTGGTTGGCTCTAACGAAGAAGTCAACAAACACTCTTCTTTCAAAGGTTGAGGCGCTAATTTAGGGTAAATACAAGAACTTCCTAAAAATATAAATTTAGCTACATCTTGTTTTAAAGCAGTGTCAATTAGGTTGTTTTGAATCTGCATATTCTCCATTAAAAAAGTAAATGGATAATCATTATTGGCTAATATTCCTCCAACTCGTGCAGCAGCATCAATTACAATTTCAGGTTTTTCTTGAGTAAAAAAATCTAAAACTGCTATTTGATTTCTTAAATCTAGCTCTTTGCTGTTTTTCCCAACAAGATTATGATATCCCTTATTTTGCAATGCTTCCCAAATGGCACTTCCAACCATTCCAGTGTGTCCTGCAACGTATATTTTTGATGATATATTCATTTTTTTTTTATTGTTTAAAAATAGAAATAAATTCGTAAGCTGCTTTTTTCATTCTATTTTCATAGGGTTCGTAAAGTAATTGATTAAAATCTCGATCAGGATATTGCTTTAATATAGAAGCTAATTGATTGTGATTATGGGATTCGAAATACGTTCCTTTTTCAGCTAATTGTTCTACATTGACTTTAATATCACTAGCAATTACTGGCACTTGAAGGGATTTTGCATCTTCAATTACAGTACTCCAACCTTCAAACAAACTTGGTTGGATGATGGCTTTAGAATATTTCATAAGTAATAATTGATCTCCTCTTGGAATTAACCCTAAAAAAGAAATTGAATTTTTTAAGTCATTGGAATTAATAATGTCATGCAATTCTTTCAAATAATCTGAATTAGGTTCCTCAGGAAAACGCCCAGTTATTGCCAAATGAATCTTCTGATTGCTTTCTTTTAATTTCACCAAAGCATTAAAAACCACTTTGTGATTCTTATGTTTATGAAATTGATTGCTTATCATATAATACTCCTCCGGTAAATTGTATTGGTTTAGAATTTCTTCCTTTGATCGTTTTGGCAACGAATCAATAATGGATACAAATTGATAAATATGTATTTTAATGCTTTTAGGAACTTTAAAAAATTTCAAGAAATCATCCTTTACAGTTTGACTTGATACTACCAAATCTTCTGAATTCTTCAAAATCATTTCTATTCTAGCATTTCTCTCAATACGTTTTATTGTGGTAAAAAATTGAGGATAATACTTATGTTGCAAATCGGCATACCAAGAAACTAATTTAGCATCGAGTTTACTTTTCACGGGATAATCATGCATCGGAAAAAGACTATCCAATCGGTGCTCAACTACTAAATCGTGAACAAAAACATTTTTATTTTTTAAAAACGATTCAACGTATCCTTTATAAATTGAAGGAAAAGTATGTGAGACCAATTCAAGATAAGGATATTCTATTTCACTAATATATTTTTTTAGATGTGATGGATAAAGTATTACAACAGTAGGTTTGTCTGCTTCCTCTAAAAAATTTAAAATCTTTATACTATTTAAAATATAGATTAAACCTCCTGTCCATTTGGGATTAAAATTAAATACAATTCCGAGTCTAAATCTATTCTCCATACAATTCAAGCTATTTTGAAACCATAAAATTTTCAAACGCAGTGCAAATATAGTTCAATTCAAACTTTTGAATCAATTCTTTAGAGTACTTGCCAATTTCTTCTCTCCATTGAGCATCATCAATTAGAAATTGCAATTTTTCCACAAATAATTCTTGGTTTGAAAGTGGTATTAAATAGCCGTTTTTTCCATCAACGATTAAATCACTCGGTCCTGCTATACAATCAAAAGACACAACTGGTAATCCTGCTGACATCGCTTCTCCAACTACGTTAGGAAAACCTTCTGAGGCGGAAGAAAAAGCAAATATTTTACTTGTTAAATAATAGTGTTCTACATCGGCTTGTTTTCCAGTAAAAATGACACGGTCATTTACATTTAGTTTTTTGGCTAAAGCTTCCCATTTAGTTTGGTTGTTTTGCTTCAAATGATCGTAGCCGACTAAAACCAACTTCCAATCGGGTGCATTCAATTTTGAAAAAATCTCAATCAAAACATCTTGTTGCTTCGATTTTATATATCTCCCAACCATTAAAATATAATTTTCTCTTGGAATATTTTGCGCAGGAATGGGACGAATTGGATTGCCAATAACTTTGAAATTAGAATGATGATACATTTTTTTGTAAATGTTCAATGCCTTTTCGGTTTGCACAATAATTCCTTTGGCTTTTGGATATAAAATAGTACGCAAGGTATCGTGTAATTTTCCTAAACTTTTATCTGGTTGTGCACGATCTGAAACATAAACAGGAATTTTTGTCCCTAATAGTGCTAACAAGACCATAGTATTCCAACGTTCTCCAAAAGATAAAACCGCCATTGGATTAATATTTTTAATTGTCTTTCTTAAAAAAAAATTAGTTCTTAAGGTTGATAGCAATCTTTTAGAATTATCAAACTCAAAGGAAGGTTTATAAATATGAATATCCTTTGAAATTTCATAGAAAACATCTCGTTTGATACCATACAAAACTAAATGAACTGTATAGTTTTTATTGGCTGCAAAGAAATTAATCAATTCCGACATCACTCTTTCCATTCCTCCAGCTTGAAGCGAATGAATGACAAAACAAATATCTTTTTTAGTATTGAGAGCCAATTTTGTCTTTTATAAAGTATTTATCCAATCAATATAACGCTGAATTCCTTCTTCGAGAGAAACTGTCTGTTGATATCCAAGGAACTGCAATTTCGAAATGTTAGCTCTCCAATTGAGTGGATCGCCTTGTTTCACATGATTGTTAAAACGTATGGATTTTTGAACTTTAAAATTTCTTCGAAACAATTCAGATACATATTCAATTGTAAATTCTTCACCATTGGCAATATTGATTGCTTCTCCTGAAAAAGCAGCTTTTTCAAGTACTAAATGAATGGCTTTCACTAGGTCATCTACATGAATAAAATCCCTGCTTTCCTTTCCTGTTCCATACAATTCAATCGAATCAGAATTTACTATTTTTTGATACAAATCCCAAAAAAGTTGCTTTTTCAATCCATTCCCATACGCTGAAAAAATACGTAACGAACAGGTTGGAATGGAATAAAAATCATGAAACTCTTTTCCTATTTGTTCCGCTTGCAATTTATGAATCCCATAAGGTGACAACGGTTGCAAAGCTATATTTTCTGAAATCGGTAATTGAGTTGGATTACCGTAAACAGCTGCACTTGATAGATTTACAAATTTACATTTCGGTTGATAGGTTCTAATCGCTTCCAATATTTTAAACACATTTACAGTATTTAAATTAAAATCTTTTAAAGGAAATTCCAATGACAACGGAACGCTAGCTGCGCCAGAACAATTGATACATGCATCAAATGAATGTTTTTCAAATAAGGCATGATAATCCGAATTGGTGGCGTCAATTTGATAGTAATCTTTACTCGTATAATCGGTTACTACATCACAACCAATTACGGTAAAGTTTTGTTTTTTGAAATATTCCATCGCGTGGAATCCAATAAACCCTTTTGAACCTATGATTAGTATTTTCATATGTTGATACTTATTGTTTTTTATAGGTCATATGTAATTCGCAAACTATTATTGGGGGTTGAGATCGATTTTGGGTCATGCTCATTTCATATTATTCTTTTAAAAGTAAATCAACCATCCAACCATAAGGATTGAATACTCCTTCGTGCCAAACCAATTGTTCATCCCAATAACCAGGACAATCGTCATAACCCGCATTGGCAAAACCATAACTTATTTCAATAAGTAGCGGCTGATTATTTTCATCCAATACATAATCATAAGCAATGCATTGTGCTTTTAGTTTCTTTTGATATTCAAAGGATACTTTTACAAAACGTTCATCAATCGCCTCTTTGTCATAAATAATAAATCCACTTCCCGAAGCTCTAAAATCATTCACTCGATTCATTCGTTTGATTCCAAAAGCTTTACCATCCACCACAACAATTCGAATGTCTGAATCGTTGTTGGCGATAAATTCTTGAAAATACAAGTAATTCATTTCATTGCCAATAACACGAGCATAACGAGGTGGTTTAACCAATCGAACAAATCCTTTCAAGACATCAAAAGCTGTCGTTTTGCCAAGTCGCCATCTGCGATATCTTTCTTGAATACTTTCCCAGCCGTCATAAGCTGGAAACCCTTTTCCAAAAGCTTTTTGAACTAATTTTTTAGCTTGAGTTGTTGTATGCACTAACTGTACATTTTGCGAACCCGCGCCTCCTCTAAGCTTGAAAACTTTAGGGAAATTTGTTTGTTGGATCCAATCTAATACCGTTTTCTCATCATAAAAAACCCAAGTTTTTACCAAATCAATATGCAAGGCTTCAAGTAAATACTTTTGACCTACTTTATCATCAAAATGCCAAGCGGTATTGAAATCCGGAAATACTTTTTTTCCACTTTGTTCTATCGAAAAAAGCAATGATTTCGCCATAACGATATCGGAAGGTTCTGCTTGATGATAATGCCACATTAGTGCGGAACAATCTTTCAATTGTTCAATAATATCATTAGCATAACAATCTACTAATTTGTAGGGAATGTTATTTTTCTGACAATAGTCAATCCATCTAAAATGAAATAAAACTGGACTATTATTATGATGAAATGCGATCATGTTAATCTAAGTATTGTTGTGCCCACAATTCAAATCCAAGCATCAACCAAATAGCGTCTAATTGCTCCGGTGTTGCTTTGGAAATGTTATTGACCCATTTTGTGAGTTCATCGAGTTGGAATAAACCTCTTTTTTGTATACCTGGTGCTACTTGTTGTTTCCATTTTTCTTGAAAGACCTCAGACGACATAAAAGATCGCAACGGAATTCCAAATCCCATTTTTTCTCTATACGCGAATTTTTCTCCAAATTTTTGGGCACAAATATCTTTCAAAGTAACTTTGGCTTCGTCTTTCCCTTTATGCTTTCCAACCAAATCTGAACCTGAAATATTCAAGGATGTTGTCACCATATCGTTGTCTAAAAATGGCACCCGATTTTCTATCGAATGTGCCATTGACATTTTATCTTGACGCATTAATAAATCGGGTAAATACGTCAGCAACTCGAATTTTCGTTGTCTAAGTATGGTGTCACCTTTCATAGACTTTATAGTCTGATATCTTTCTTGTATGGCGTTTTGTAAACTAAAATCTGATTTCAACGCGTGCGCTGTTTCTAGACTTCCAAAGGCAGATTCCATGATCATACGTTTATTACTATCGAAATAATAACTGAAAAATTCCGAAATATTTTTGTTGTTTTTCTTCAAAGCACCTAAAAACATTCTTCTAAAAAAAGGAAATTGAGTGGCTCTGATAAATCGACTATAACCCGCTAAGGATTCGTCTGCTCCTTCTCCACTCAATAAAACCGTTACATGCTTTTTGGCTTCTTGACTCAATAAATAAATTCCAATGGTATTCGGATGATTTAAAGGTTGCTCGAAATGCCAAATCGCTTTTTCCAATACATCAAAATAATAATTGGCTTCCATTTCGTATTTGTGGGCATGCAAGGAAAGTTGTTCAGCGACAAAATCGATGTATTTTTCTTCTGAAAATTTTTGATCTTTAAATGTAATGGAAATCGTTTCCAAATTCCCGTGATCTAAAGCTTTGGCTGCGTAATAACTAACTAGCGAAGAATCGACACCGCCAGAAAGTTGACAACCCAACTTCACGTCACTAATCATTTGAGATGCCACACTTTTTTGCAATGCCTTTTCTAATGTTGTTTGACTATCTTGATCGGAAATCGGGTGATTCCCTTCTTGATTGATATCGTAATATTGATGGGATTGAATTTCTCCATTTTTAATACTCAAATACGTTCCTGGAATACAATTGCTAATGTTCTTAAACAGCGTATTATTGACAACATTTCGAAACAATAAAAACTCGTCCATTTTTTCGAAATCGGCTTCAAACTTGAAATCAGGCAAAGCTTTGAAACTTTTCATTTCAGAAGCGAAAGCCAATCTACCGTTTTCTTTCAATAGATATAAAGGCTTAATTCCAAAGCGATCACGTGCTAAAAATAAAGTGTCTAATTTCAAATCATAAATCGCCAAAGCAAACATTCCATTGAGCATTGAAATCATCGTTTCCATTCCGTATTCGAGATACAAATGCAAGACGATTTCCGTGTCAGAAGTACTTTTGAAATGATGTCCTTTGCTTTCTAAATCGGCTTTATAATCGAAAGCATTGTAGATTTCGCCATTCATAATCAAGATTACTTGCTCATCTGGGCTAATCATAGGCTGATGTCCCATGGGAGAAAGATCTAAAATACTCAAGCGATTGAAACCCAAGATGAGATCATTTTCTGATTTAAAGGCAGCATCCTCAGAAATGGTTATAGCTTCGAATGATTTGTTTTGAGTGTTGATTCCAACAATTCCTGAATCATCCGGTCCGCGATGTTTTTGAATCGCCAACATTTCACGAATAGCTTTGTTGCTGGTTTCTTTTCTAGTATCTAAATAATAATACCCTGTAAATCCGCACATACTTACTTGTTGGGGTTTATCGAATTAATCAATATATCGCGATGCGCTTCACAACGAATTAAATTCGTGAAAAGCAATTTTTTATTTTTTGTAATGATCGATGGCAACAGTCCTTTTTTATACAAACTAGGAAGATATTTTCCTTTATAGGGTTGTATCCAAGTGTTCATGACAGGTTTCCATTTTTGCACATAATCATCAAAAGCATTTTGCAATTGATCATCATCGACAATAATGGCATTTAGTTTTTCTAGATGCGCTTCCAAAGTTTTCTTTTCTCCGGCAGAAACCATGGAAACACCAACTTGATCGGTGTTATTTGTTACAAATTCCTTATCAAAAGTGATGGGTTTACCTTTTTCATAATGAAGTCGCACTATCATTCCTTTATTCCATGGAAGATTGCGCATACCTTCCCAATCGAAACAAAAATTCCCTAAACTATAGAAAATCGGAGCTTCTTTATAGACTTCGTAACCCGAAATAATATGCGTGTGATGAGCGATAACCGTACTTGCGCCGGCATCTACGAAAAAGCGATACCATTTTTTCATCCTTGGACTTGGCAATTCGTAATGTTCGTGACCGCCATGAACCACAACAATGATAAAATCTGCTCTGGTTTTAGCGTCCTGAATTTGATTGAAAACATTGGCTAAATCTATTGGATGGCATCCTGGTTCCGATCCGAAAGTTGTTGTCCATTCGTTTTCCGCAATATTTATAAAAGCGAATTTAGTAGCTTCTTTTTCCCAATAAAAAGTCTTAGATGCTTCCTTTAAATTGGCTCCACTTCCCAACCAATTGATGTCGTGTTTTTCTAATGTTGCATAGGTTTCTTGCATACCTTCCCAACTATAATCTTTAAAATGATTGTTAGCGGTAACAACAACCTTGCAATTCAGGTGATTCAAAATACTTGCGGTATCTGGATGCGCTTTGATATGTGGTCCTGTCTTACTTATTTTTGATTTAGAAGTAGTTAATGGACATTCTAAATCGAGTACATTCAAATCATTTTGATTAAAAAAAGGAAGCACCGACTCGAAAAGTGGTTGCCATGTATTGTTTTTGAAGTGTTCTTCTACACGCATCCATGGACAAAAATCTCCTGTAAATCCTATCTGTATCATTGTTGTAATGTTGTTGATGTTGCTACTTTTGATTCTTTTTGGAGTACATTTTTTAATAAAAACTCGGTAATTTTCATTCCTCCTTTTTGATTAAGATGATCTGGAGCCAACCAATCAGTAGCGGGATCTAGTATTGAAGAGGATACTTCATTATTGTTAAGATTATATACTACACCTGTCGATTGGTTTTTCAAAGTTATAGTATACTGAAATGGCAAAGAATTTCTATTAGAATTCGACCCTGGGAGTTCTACTAGAATCACTTGAATTCCATGACTTTCGCAAAGTTGAATGATTTTTAAAAGATAGGCATCCTGATAGTCAATAGTTGTAGCAGTTGCGCTTTTAAATACCGAAGTATCTGGTATAACTTTTTGAGTTTTCCATTGCCCTAAAATCATTTTGGCGTTTCTATGATCTTTAGAAATTAGGATTTTCAGCAAATCAACCGCGAGCCATTGGAAATTAAATAAAGGTGGATTGGTACAATTAGAAATCCAATTTGGATGATAGAAAAATTCTACTTCAGGATTGGTAAAGGGCACTGGATTTAAATACGATTTACCAATAGCAGAGGACAATCCAACGACAATCGTTTTAGGTTTTGAATTGTTTTTAAGATAATCTTCCAGCAGAAATAATGATGTGGAGACATGATCTCCTGCAACTGACAAATTATACGTACTCATTCCATTTTTAGACAAATAATCTGAATCAATTCCGTCTAAAGCCATGCTATTTCCTAAAACAATAGTTTCGAAATTTTGATTTTTAAAATTGGAGATTTCATAGATTTTTTTGAATCCAGGACTGAAACAAAGTAAAACCAATAAATAGATCACATTGATAACAACTACAATGGCTAGAAACCAAAAACATTTTTTAAAGAAATTCGACATTATTCGCTTTCGTATTAAAATTGAAAATAAATAAAATTGCTTTGTTTACCTCCAAAAAGCATAATAAATACAATGATTATGGCATAAATAGACCATCTTTTTACAACTGAATTCATAGTGCCTTTATTGAATTGGAGTCCAAATTGCTTATCGCGATGCATCCATTCTACAAGGATTAAAATCCCAATCATAGCACAATGTATGATGAAATATATCATATCCTGTTTGCCTAAAAAGTTAGGTTTTTGAAACAAACTTTTAGAGAATATTTCTTTTAAAATGGAGAAGGCTTGTGTAATACTATCGGATCTGAAAAATATCCAAGCAATTACAGTAAGAAAAAAAGTAAATAGTATTTGAAAGAATTCTTTAATCGAAGGGAAAAACTGATGCGTTGGGATGATATGCAAATGATTTCGATTTTTGTCTAGCAATAATAACGGAATAAAATAAAGTGCATTGAGTAATCCCCACGCGATAAAAGTCCAATTGGCTCCATGCCAAAAACCGCTTACAAGAAAAATAATAAAAGTGTTTCTAACTTTCATCCAAGTTCCGCCTTGACTTCCTCCTAAAGGGAAATACAAATAATCTCGAAACCAAGTAGATAATGAAATATGCCAACGTCGCCAAAATTCAGCGATATCTCTTGAGAAATAAGGGAAGGCAAAGTTGCGTAACAAATCTATTCCAAACAAACGTGAAGCCCCTATAGCGATATCGGAATAGCCTGAGAAATCCCCATAAATTTGAAACGTAAAAAACAAAGCTCCCAAAAATAAACTACTTCCGTTGTGTTCGCCGCTGGCATTGAATATTTGATTGGCATACGTCGCACAATTGTCTGCAATGACAACTTTTTTAAACAATCCCCACAAAATTTGTCGCAAACCGTCGGTGGCTTGCTCGTAACTGAAAGTTCTTGCTTTTTTAAATTGAGGTAAAAGATGTGTTGCTCTTTCGATTGGACCTGCCACTAATAAAGGGAAATAGCTTACAAAAACTGCATAATCAACGAAATTCTTCTCGGCGATAATTCGTTTTTTGTAAACATCAATGATGTAGGAAAGTCCGTGGAAAGTATAAAATGAAATTCCAACAGGTAAGATGACTTTTAACGTCCATGGATTAATCACTATTCCTGCATTGGCAATAGCCTGCGTTAATTCGGTTACGAAGAAATTGTAGTATTTGAAAAATCCTAAAAACCCTAAATTGATTCCAATGCTCAACACCAGCCAGAATTTACTCTGTGCTTGCGTTTTGGCTTGTTCGATTTTCAATCCAGAGAAATAATCTAAAAACGTAGAAAAAGCTAAAAGAAATAAGAATCGCCAATCCCACCAGGCATAAAAAACATAACTCACCAATAGAATTAGAAGATTCTGTTTGCTGATATTTTTATTAAAAACAAACCAATAGAGTATAAATACTATTGGTAGAAAAATGGCGAATTCTATGGAGTTGAATAACATAGATTAACTTTATAATTTTTACTTAATGGCAAATTGCGACAATTCATCCGTGGAGATAAACAACACATCGGGCCATTTTTTTAGAATTGTTTGTAGCAGTAGATTGAGATCTTTCAGTCCTCGATCTCTATTTTTTTCGTCAATAAAGCCTACAAAATTGATGCGATGTGAACAAATAACGGCAGGTTTATTCCAATGGAAAGCACTTGAAATTTGAGCTAGACAACTGTTAACCCAATCTCTATTTGGATTCATGGATGGTTCAAACATACAGTTTCGTATATTGTATTGAATTCCTAAAGAATTAGTCTCTCCAAAAGTATGTTGCAATGGTGTGTACTGATCAAAAGTTCCTGTGGGCATTAGTTGAGATCGCAATCCTTGAATCCATTCTACGCCTTGTTCTTTCAATACTTCTTCAATTAAAGGATCCCAATTATAACAAGGTGCTATAAAAGATTTCGAAACTTCACCGAATGTTTCTTTGAAAATTCGAAATCCATCAGCAAGTATTAATTTCTGGTCATGAATCTCATTTTGAGAATCCCAATCGTAAGCTTCCATAAAGCTATAATCTCCAGTTCCAGAATAGGTAGTATTCCAATCGAAACAAAAATGTGCTGCTTCATTATCAAGTTGTAAAACCTTAAGCCATCTTTTGAAATTGAGATGCTCTCTTCCATGAAATTGAGGCTGAAAAATACCATTGGATTTGCCTTGCCACCATAAATCTAAATTTTTGGAATGATTAGGGTATTTTTGAAATGTATCTGTGAATTTTTCATAATGAAATTCCGAATAATTAGCTGCTTTAATTTTATCAAAATCAGGATTTGCCATAATTGCATTGGCAGTAAACTTTGCGGATGATCCAGAAGCATCTTTATGTTTTGATAATAATTCAAATAAAAGTTCTAAATCGTCTTGAGATTCTAGAGCATCCACTTGATAGATGCTTCTGCCAATCTCTAATCCTTTTTTTTGAAAAGCTTTTACAGCTTCTTTAGATGGAGTTCTAACGGCTCCCCAATCATCCGATTCAATTATTACAAGTTTTTGATGAACTGATTTGCCCTTTCTGTTGATCTTTGTAGCTGAAAGATACGACTTGATACTTTGAATTATTTGATTCCTATTTCTCATCTATTTGTGGTCTATAAGGTCTTTTAAAACTACTTAAATAAGTTAATTAAAGGAATCGGTAAATCAACGATTGTTGCTAAAATTGGATTGCTGAAGATGGTCATAAAAGAAACCGTGTCAAATGAAATCCTAATGGAAATTAAAATAAAAAAATACAATATTGGAGTAATTAAAACCAACCATCTTTTATACATAAAGTCATCAAATCGAGTATAGAATAAAACTAATAATGCCACTCCAAATAATTGAGCTACTAAGACAAATCGACCTCCAGATGGCAACAAAGATGTGATATTACCGATAGTCAATATTAATAAAGAGAAGCCAAACAAATTGGAAAAAGATTTCGAATCCTTATAGGCTTTGCTATTTGTAAAATAGATTATAGTAAATAATATCACAATAAACCACATCAACGAGTTGGTATAATACTTTATATACCAAACAGCAGATTCATTTAAGTCTGAAACCGATTCGACATATTCGTCATTGGTATATCGGTCAACCCTAGGCATTAAAAACGCGGGAGCAATACTTTCAAATTTCGCACGAACAGCAGCTATATTTAAAGTTGAAAGGGAAAAACTGGCTATAAATAAAAAGTAAAGTATTCGCCAAGGTATCCTAACGAAAGCAAATAAAATTAAAGCTGCTACTGGCAATACGAATGAAAAATGAATAAGAAAACTTGTACTTGCTATTAAAATTCCTTTTCGTTTATTATTGACTAAATATTGAAAAGCTCCATAAAAGAAGACGTGGGCTGCTGTCCACATTCGCACTCCATTCAAATTCCAAAATCCTAGCACACATATAAAGGCAACTACTAAAAACCAAAAGGTTTTGTCTACTTTTTTTCCTTTAGCAAGATCAATAACCAACCAAATATTTCTCGAATAAAAATAACCGTAAACAATACCAAAAACAGCAAATAAAATATTACCGTCCTTTGTAAATCGTGAAAGAATGAAAGTTATTAAAGGTTGGTAGATATCCACAGTATCGGATTCATCTGTATAGAAGTTGGCTACAAAAACATCCCAACTCATTGGCGTATTGTATAGGTTGATAAAATTAACAACATATCGATTCGCATCCATAATTTCAGGGCGAAACATGGTATATCCGTAGAAAATTACGAATAACCAAACGCTGTTTTTCGCCCAATCCTCTTTATAATATTTAAAGGCTTGAATAAAACCCAAAAAAGGGGAAAGCAAAAAGAAAACAAAATTATTCTTCAAAGGATGTATCATTTTTCGTTTCAAAACGTATTCTAATCTTTAATAAGAGTTAAAAACTTTTTCGAAACATTTTCGATTTTGTATTGTTCAATATTGTTAAAAACAAAGGAATTACTATAATCTCCATTTAAAAATTCAGTAACTATTGATGTTTCAAATTCATTGGATACCGATGACAAAATAGGTCTTCCGGTAAGGTAATAATCAATCAATTTGCTTGGTGCTTGATGTACAGCATCATAAGCAATATTAACTAAAAAATCCATACTACTTAATTCTTTGAGTAAATCAATTCTAGGAATATAATGTCTTACCTCCAATTTTTCTTTTAAAATAGGTAGAAATGGTAGCACCAAATCTTGAGTTTCGGTATAGATGATAAATTTAAAAGGTGCTTTTACAGTTGTAAGAAATTCTAATAAAGGTGTTGGGTTTCGTGTAGTTCGAATAAAGGTACCTGCAAATCCAAAAGTGGGAACTTCATTTTTAATAAAATCATTTCGAACCACTTCATCAAACTTAAATCCTTGGGATATTTCTATTACTTTATTTCTAAATTCAGGATAATAATTTTCTTTCATCATTATTTTTGGAACTGCAATAAAATCCGCCTTTCTACAAAACCACTGTTCAAAATATTTAAAATAAAACACCTTTTTAAAACTATCATGAATCGCTCCCATAAAAGGATCTCCACAATCCGCCACCCAAATTGTCCCTAACGGATTCGACTTCGATCTTGCCCAAGCGGTACCCCAATGAATGGAATGTGGCACTGCAACTGATATTAATAAATCATAAAATCCCTTTTCTTTTTTTAATGCTTTTTTTACCATAAACATCAATTCGATGTCAGGATATAATATCAATTGCAACAAAGCCCTATTGACAATTCTTTTGAACAAAACCGCAATTTTAGAACCTTCACCAACATTAATATTGGGTAATTTTCTAGACCCTAAATTTTTAATTTGTATTCCAAATTCTTTTTCAATAGAAAGATGAAATTCGTCTTTTTTTAAAGTATATAAAGTAACCGAATGTCCTTGTCTAGCGAGTTCTTTTACTAATTCAGTTGTTCGAAACGAACGCGGGCTATTTTCTGGATAAAAAGCACTGCTGACTACAAGTATTTTTTTTGAATTCATTATTTATTTAGAATTAAAGCTTCAACAATGGCAATCCCAGTTGTACCATTTCCGTATAAATGTTCCTCAAACAAAGCTGGGTTTATATTCTTAACTTTAGTTAATGCCTCTATAATTGCATTAGTATCCGCTCCAGTTAAAATATTGACACCATGTTCTACCAATTCAACCCATTCCGTTTGATCTCTCATCGTAATGCATGGCACTTTATGAAAATAGGCTTCCTTTTGAACACCTCCAGAATCTGTTGCAATGAAAGCAGCATGCTTTTCTAACAATATCATATCTAAATAACCAATAGGATCAATGATTTTTATGTTGAATGGAATTGCAATTCCAAAACTTTCTATCATTTTTTTAGTCCTTGGATGTAAAGGCAATATGATTTGATTATTATACGCTCCAAGTCCTTTAAAAATTGACGTTAATCGATCTTTGTCATCTACATTTTCAGCTCTATGTAGCGTGACTAAAGCATATTTTTTTGATTCAATTTCTAAATTTTTAAGAAGAGCATTGTTTTGTTCTACTTTAGTTCCATAATACAAAGCGGCATCATACATCACATCACCGACTTGTTTTATTTTAGAAGCGCCTATTCCTTCGTTATTTAAATTTTTTACAGCCGTTAAAGTGGGCGTAAACAAAACTTCACTCGCATGATCGGTTAAAATTCGGTTGATTTCTTCAGGCATTTTTCTATTAAAGGAACGCAATCCTGCTTCCACATGGGCCACAGGAATATGCAACTTCACTGCTGCAAGTGTTCCTGCTAAAGTTGAATCAGTATCACCATATACCAAAACGAAATCTGGCTTTTCTTGTAGTAATACTTCTTCTATTTTCTCTAACATTCTACCTGTATTTTGACCGTGTGATCCACCACCAACACCTAAATGAAAATGTGGTTTTGGAATGTCAAGTTCTTCAAAGAAAATATCAGACATATTCGAATCGAAATGTTGTCCTGTATGAATTATTAATTCTGTAATAGCATCGGATCGCAATCGAATTGCTCTCGAAACTACAGCTGCTTTTATAAATTGTGGCCTTGCACCAATTATAGTAATAATTTTCATTTTTATATTTTGAATTGTAGGATTACAATGGTGCTATTTCAAACTAACTGAATCATTTTTAAGGACATAATGATCCTTTGTGTTGGGGCAAATATATTCCGCTTCCCCTTTCAAGGGCAATTCCATTCTTTCTCCAAAACGTGACATCCAACCAATTTGTTTGGCAGGAACTCCTACCATCAAAGCAAAATCAGGCACGTTTTTATTGATAACACTTCCGGCACCAACAAAGGCATATTCGCCAATGGTCACGCCACAAACAATAGTGCAATTGGCTCCTAAAGTAGCTCCTTTTTTTACAAATGTATCTCGATATTCGTCTTTACGCGTGACCGCTGAACGTGGATTGTAAACATTGGTAAATACCATACTTGGCCCACAAAACACATCTGATTCGATGAAAACATTGTCATAGACAGAAACATTATTTTGGATTTTTACATTGTTTCCAATAGTAACTCTATTTCCAATAAAAACATTTTGACCTAAAGAACATTTCTCTCCGATTACGGCTCCACCACAGATGTGCACCCAATGCCAAACTCTTGTATCATTTCCAATTTGAGCACCTTCATCGATAATGGCTGTTTCGTGTTTCGAATAATTCATTTTTATTTCTTTAAGAATAGATGATAATCTCCCGTTAAACCTATTGGTGTTTGTGATCTAATGCCTCCAACAATTTCAATGGCAACTCGATTTTCTTCTAAGCTAAATCCTTCACCATTTAAAATATTTTCATAAACTCTAGTATGCAAATCTGTAAATCCGTCAGAAAACTCAATAGATCTTCCATTCATCGTTAAAGAACGATAAGTTCGCTTTCCTTCTTTTTTAGCAAATTCAGGAACATCTTCAACATCAACGGATAAAAACCAACGCACTCTCGCTTTTTCATATTCTAAATAGCCTGCCGCTTTAAATTCATCACGATAATGCAATTTATTATCTACCACTTTCCCAAAAACAAAATGAAGCATATCAAAAAAGTGCACCCCAATATTCGTAGAAACACCGCCTGATTTTTTTTCGTCTCCTTTCCAAGAATGAAAATACCACTTCCCTCGTGAGGTGATATAAGTCAAATCGACATCGAATTTTGATCCTGTTGGTGCAGCATCCACTTCCTGTTTTAATGCAATTATTGAAGGATGCAAACGCAATTGCAAAATAGTATGCACTTTTTTACCCGTGTCTTTTTCTATGGCTTGAAGTGCGTCAATATTCCAATGATTTAGCACTAATGGCTTTTCGCAAATAGCATCCGCATTAGAGCGCAATGCAAAACGAATGTGAGAATCATGCAAGTAATTCGGAGAGCAAATAGAAACATAATCTACCGCATGTCCGCCTTGTTCTCTTCGAAGTTTATCAATATGTCGATCGAATCGCTCGAATTCGGTAAAGAAATCCGCATCCGGAAAGTAACTATCTATAATTCCAACAGAATCGTTAACATCTAGCGCTGCAATTAAATCATTGCCCGTATCTTTTATTGCCTTCATATGTCGTGGAGCGATATAACCAGCCGCTCCGATGAGTACAAAATTCTTCATAATTAAAAATCTATATTATTATTGGAGCACGCTCCATTTGAAATTATTCGTTTTTTTCAATAATTTTTGCTGGTACGCCACCGATTACAACATTGCTCGGAAAAGATTTTGAAACCACAGCACCGGCGGCAACAATTACATTATCACCTAATTCTACTCCAGGTAAAATAACACAATTGGCACCAATCCAACAATTTTTACCAATGATTATTGGTTTGGTTGTTTTATCGTGCTTTTTTAAATCGTTTTTATCATGATTCGCGGATATAATTTTAATGCCTGGAGCAAATAATGTATCATCTCCGATATACACTTTATTAATTCCTTGAATATAGCAATTTCCTGAATTGGCAAAAAAGGGAGCAACTCCTTTTCCAAGAATTACTGTTTTACTGACTTGCGAAGTATAATGCACCATAAATGGAACTTCCGCATTGACACGCATTATCTTTTGAAAAAAGAAATTTACCAATCGAAGGTTTGTTGTTGTTGGAGAAAACAGATATTCCATCAAATTTGAAGGCTCGTTTTTTTTCCAATTTCGGTATTTAAATCGCTCTAAAAACATTAATTAATTTTATTGGTAAATCGAAAATAAAATGGAAATATAAGCTTTGAAAAATTATACATCCGAATGTGTTTTTTGTATAAAAATCGCAAACCATCTGTCTCTAATCTTGCTAGACTTGCTTTCTTAAGAATTGCTATTACTTTGAAATAATCTCTAAACTTAAAAGCACCCATACTAGGCGATATGGATAATACAACAAACTTAGCCACAACATGATTGATAAGTTGAATTTGTTCTTTTATTAATTGTTGTCGGTTTCCAAATGCTTTGATATCTTGAATGGCATAAATGAAACCTTGCATGGTTTTTTCATTAAAAAAAAGCCTTGAATTCGTTGCCGAACCTTTCCGTGTAGTTCTTTGATACATTATATCGTTGTCGAAGGCAACCGATTTTGCAACAGCAAAAACCTTTGCTAAAAACAAACCATCTTCTAGATACGGAACATCTTTGGGATAGTTAATTTTAAATTCGCCTAAAAGTTGTTTTTTGAATAGAATTCCCCATGACCGGTCTGGATCTTTCACATCATATCCTCTTGCCTCAAAGTAACCATCAATGCCACTAAAAATTGTTTCTCCTTGTGAACTGTAATTTGATTTCCAAATGCTTTTCTGTTCTCCATCAAAAATTTCAAAACCTAAATAAAGTACATCAATATTTAAATTCTCTGCTTTATTTAAAATGCTACTAAACGTATTGGGCAAAACATAATCATCTGGATCAATTGGTAAAATATAATTTCCTTTAGCAATGGCAATGGCATTGTTTCTTGCCATCGAAACCCCTTGATTTTCTTGGTTAATTAAAATCAAATTTGGAAACTCTTTTTGAAGTCTTTCTACTATTTCTCTACATTCATCTGGGGAACCATCATTGGTAACAATAACTTCAAAATCGGACTGTGGAATATCTTGCACTTCCAAACTTCGTAGACACTTTTCTATAAAACCCGCCACTTTATAAGCTGGAATAATGATACTTAATCGCATAAATTAATTATAAAAAGTATTTAATTTATTGCTTGACAATCTCTTTTTAAAGGCATAAACATATTGAAATGGGTTTATATAAAAACAACTAATTCTATACATCAATGTGCAAACTTTCGTTTTTTTATTCCAATTCATTTGATTGAAAAACTTGGATACGGCATGAATATGATATTCGGAAGCCACTATTTCCCATGGCAAACTCGGATGAGCCACTTGTTTTCTAATAGCAAAAGAATTGAAAATAGAAGGTTTAAATAAAACTTCACCTCCAACATTATTGGTAGCTTTCGCATGAATTCTATATCCAACCGTTATTTTATGAAAATAATGTAATCGTTCTCCAGCTTTGGTCAATTTTAACCACATTGGATAATCTTCTACTAATTTATTATTTTCATCGTATCCATCAACTGCAACCAAGGCGTGTTTATTACAAAAAAAAGAAGGTGTATAATGAATTCTATCAGAAACCAATAACAAATGATATTGTTTTGAAGCAGTAAAACTTGGATTCATTATATTATTCGGAAAATCTGATGGTGTAGTTTTAATGTAATTTTCCTCTTGAAATTGATCCTGATACAATTTGATTTGGCTAAAAATAATTCGTGCCTCTGAATTATTACTCACAAAATTCATATTATCTTCAATACAATTTGATAAAAGTATATCATCACCGGCAATGATTTTAAACCAATCTGAATTTACCGCTGCAATAATACGATTGCAATTAGCTGAAACTCCAGTATTTTTTGGAACTGTAATAATTTCAATGCTTTGAAAACGAGCTTTTACTCGATCTTGAGCTATCCATTTATTTGCAATGTCAAGAGTATCGTCTTTTGAACAATCATCAGAAATGATAAGTGCCAAGTTTAAATAGGTTTGATTGTAGGCACTTTCCAACGTTTCTACTAGAAATGGCGCGGAATGATAGGTTGCTACTACTATGGTTACTATTGAATTCAACCTTTTATTTTTGATTTTAAATTCATGACAATTTCTTTAAGATTCATCCTTTTGTTTAATTCGTAAACACAATACAAAATCGTCAATACCACAATAACAGCTTCAGCAAAATAAGCATTCGGATAACCTAACCAATAAATACTGATTAAACATAAAATTAAGGATAGCATTCCTTTTGCTAAAAGAACAAATACTTCTTTTGAGAATTGAAATTCAAACTTGACTTTCAAAATAATGAGCAACATAACAATAAAAATTGCTTGACTAATCAACATAGAAACTCCTAAACCATTAATTCCGTAATATTTATAAAACACCAAATTAAAGCCCAGTAATATTACATTTGAAATAATCTCAATGGCAAGAAATAGTTTGTTATTTCCTTTGGCTAAAACAATAAATCCCAACACCCAAACTAAACCTTTTAAAGGAATTGCCAAAACAGCCCAAAAAATAAAATCTTGTGCCGCCAAAAATTCTTTAGTAAGTAAAATATGTATTAAGAGTGGTGTTGTTGAAATCAGAAGTACTAAGACTATTCCTAAAATGATAAGAACAAGTTCCGCTTGCTCGTTGACTAATTGTTTCCATTTAATTTCATCATTAATTACTCCTGCTAATCTGGGAAAATAATCGGTTGCCATCGCAGTAAAAACCATCCCAACATAACCATCAACAATGGCTAAACCGGCATTATAAAGTCCAACATCGGATAAAGTACCGGTTTTTGAAATGAAGGCATTCAAAATAAAGGCAACAGCAGTCGTTAATAAATTGACAATCGTAACACTTATGCCTAATCGAACCATTGGCTTTCCTAGTTCTAAGGTTTCTTTCCAATCGATTTCGACGGTTGTATAACGAATCTTACTTTTGAAATAAAGCGAAACCAAATAATTGGCAAATGCTGTAATAATGATAGCAGGAACAACGCCTTGAATTCCATAAAAGTAAAATATCGGTAAGGCTACAATCAAACCTACAATTCCTCCGAAAATATTGGCCTGTGCTAGGTACTTTATTTGTCGAGTTCCTCTTAGTAAAGTGTAGATTCCTCCTGTTAATGCTCCAAAAACAAACGTTATGGAAAGCCAGACATAATCAATTGTATGCTCGTAGGTGTTAAATGAAAATTTACTTAATAGTGGAGAAAATCCTATTGTAATAACGATTCCTAATGCAGCAGTTATCCATATCCAGCGCTTAAAAACAGTAAAAATTCGACCAATTTGAAACTCATCTCCAGTTGCTTGTGCTGTTGAAATATCTCGAACTGCACTTTCTGCAATTCCCAATGAAGAGATTAATTTGATTAAATTTAAACTCGATAAAAACAACCCATTCAATCCCATTCCAGCTGTACCAATTAGCATAGCTACGGCTTTTCCTCGGATTAAAGAAATCAAAATATTAAAAACCTGAACACCTCCAAAAATGGAAGTGGCTTTGAATATCGATTTGTAATTGGTTGGTTTTGTTGACACTATTTATTGAAAATTGTTCAAAATTTCAATGATTTTTTGCACATCTTCTACAGTAGTGATTGGACTAATTGGCAAACTCAAAACCTCATTATGAATGGAATTTGTAATCGGAAAATCTAAATGATTCATTTCCTTGTATGCTAATTGTTTGTTAGGCGGAATCGGGTAATGAATCAAAGTCTGCACGCCGTTCTGAGTTAAATATTCTTGCAACTCCTCTCGCTTTTCGCATCGAATCACAAATAAATGCCATACATGTTCCGAATTTTCTTCGTGTTTATAATTGGAATTATTCGGAATTGGCAATTGAATTTGTTCATTCGAAATCCCATTCAAATATAGAGATGCCAACTGTCGGCGATATTGATTTTCCTTGTCAATATACTTCAATTTGACACTAAGGAATGCCGCTTGAATCTCATCAAGACGACTGTTTAACCCTTGATATTCGTTTACATATTTTTTTTTGCTCCCATAATTCCCAAGTGCGCGAACTTGTTCTGCCAGTACAGCATCGTTGGTTGTCACTGCACCAGCATCGCCCAAAGCACCAAGATTTTTTCCTGGATAAAAACTAAATCCTGCTGCGTCACCAAGGTTTCCTGCTTTTATTCCATTCCACGAGGCTCCAATTGCTTGCGCGTTGTCTTCGATGATTTTCAGATTGTGCTTCTTCGCTAAGGCAACCAAACCCTCGTTCCAACAAACTTGACCGTACAAATGCACGACCATAATCGCTTTGGTTTTCGGTGTAATATGTTTTTCGATTAAGTCAAGATCGAGATTGAAGCTTTTGCTATTCGGTTCGACTAAAATTGGTGTCAAATTATTATCCGATATCGCTAATAGCGAGGCAATATAAGTATTGGCAGGAACAATAACTTCATCGCCATCAGACATTACACCCAATTCGATATAGGCGTTTAATATCAAACGCAAAGCATCTAATCCGTTGGCCACGCCTATGGCATGAGGAGTTCCAACATATTGTGACAATTCTTTTTCAAAATTGGAGAGCTTTTCACCCATTAAGAACCAACCAGAATCAATTACATCAGAAGCGGCTTGCTTCAATTCTGATGCATATTGTGCATTTATTTTTTGAAGATCTAAAAATTTAATCATTAGCGTGTAGAATTTCTATTTCACTTGGAGTTAAAGTTCTGATGAGTTTTGCCGGCGTTCCTCCTACAATGGAATAGTCAGGAAATGATTTATTTACAAAGCTACCTGCGGCCACAACACAATAGTTTCCTAAAGTAACGGCAGGCATGATGATAGAATTTCCACCAATCCAGGTATGATTTCCAATGGTAATTGCTCCACGGGCATTTCCAAATACTTTTTGCATCGCTGGCGAAGCATTTGGACCAGAACCAGAAATTACATTTACATTGGGAGCAATACTGACATGATCACCAATGATTACTTTAGCATTAAACCCTTCAATAAAGCAGTTTAAGCCTACATAACTGTTTTTTCCTATCTCGAGCTGATGCCCTTCAGATCCAAATATTTTTACTCTTCCTGCTATTTTCGTGTTGTCACCAATTTTTATATTGTTGACATGAGCATCATTTGCAATTCTGATGTTTTTCCCTAAGTGAATGTTTGATGTAAGCATAATGTTTAACTGTTAATTTTAATTATTCTTAAAAAAATTAAGGTTATAAAATGTGGTATTTAAGTTTACAAGTGTTTATTTTAAACCATCATAGTTGCTGCTATAAAAATTTCGCAACCCATATCAGGCATGTATTTTGTCATTTTGAAAAAACCTGCTAGTATTTCTTCAGTGAAAAAAGACAATCCCATTAGTGAATTCATTTGTTCGTGAGTAAATGGTTTTATAAAATAAGTGCTTTTTTTTATTGTTTTAAAACCTGAATTCTGAAACAAAGCCCCAATAGATTCTAAATTAAAAATATTTCTTCTCCCAAAAAGCTTATCATTTTCTGAGAAAATATAATTCGATGGAATAAGCCCCGATTCTAAAGCCAAAAGGCGATGAAATGAATTGGCATTCGGTACATACGTCAATACTATCGTTTGTGGTTTTGCGATTTTTTTAATTACTGACAAGACTTCTTCAGGGTTTTCAATTTCATGCAAAAATCCGCCGATGACAACAACATCATATTCGTTTTTTAGCTCTAATTTCGCTTCTTCTATAAAACAGTTTTGAATAGAAATTCTTTTGTCATCTCCTATCATATTTTTTGTAAATTCATAGAAATGATCGCCAGGTTCAACGATATCCATGACTTCAAAATTATCGTAATACATAAAAATAGGGTCATTCCCACAACCAATTTCTAAAATTTTATCGGATTTTATAGTATTTAAATAATCTACTACATACTCCATTCTGTATTTTCTCAGCTTATCTTCGAAAGTGAGATTTTGATATTTCAATTGATATTCATCTTGAGTGTACATTTGCCTAATCTTTTAATGGTTGATAAAAAATAAAATTACGTTATAAAAATAATCTAAATCCAAATTGGTTAAGCCTTGATGTACGGGAATAAAAAAAGCGTCTTCACCATAGAAAACACTATTCTGAATTCCATGATTGTATAGCAAAGATTTCAATTGATTGAGGTCATCAATCTTTCCGTTACTATTTAACACTAGCGCTGAAGGAACCGTCTTCGAAGCCTTTTCGAATCTGGATGTGAGTCCAAGTTTTGAAAATTGCGCCACAGCATAGTCCCAATTTTTTGCTCTGGTTTCAAGAATCAATGTCTCTTTTTTCAAATAATGAGAAAGCACGTTTTGGATGTGCTCTTTTTCAATCTCATGAAGTGCTGCACTTTTATTGACGGCATGACTGGCATTATTTACCAATAAACCTCCAATTTGCAGCGGTAAAAATTTCGGAAAGCTAAAAACAGAGAAATCGCTATGCTGGCCTAACTTTCCTGACTCATCTTGACTAAAAAAAGTAGTGCAGCAGTCTTCAATTATTGGCAAACCGGTCGCCACCAATTTTTCCATTTCTGGATAAGGAAATCCAAATTCGTGGTTCACAAAAATCAGCTTTGTTTCAGGAACGATTTCACGATTCCATTGGCAAAAGGATTCGATTTTTTTAGTCACACAGGAACTAATATAAAAGTTTTGCGAAGTAGTTAAAATGGTTACCAAATCATTCGGTTGCAATTGGTAATGTTCCAAAGCAAGTTGAATGGCTTCTCGCCCGTTATAAGTATATTGCCACTTGCCTTCCCCAAAACGATTATTGAAATAATCAACTGCAAAATCATCGTTTGGCATTTTCGAATTGATCCCAACATCGTCGGTTTTGAAAGGACCGATGCGATACGCTGGTAAACTATAAGGATCTGGATTGATGACAAACATAATCTATTCTCTTTTATCTATCCTCTATTATCTTTTTTCTACTATCTATTATCTTTTTCTTCCAAAGTCCAAGTGAACGTGTAACGCAACGAAGAAGTACACTCATGCGTTTCTTTGAAGCGTAATAGACCTTCATTAGGATTACCAGCCTCGGTTGATATTCCTAAATCAATATAGGTAAAGCCAGCAGCTTTATAGTAAATCCATAAATTCAAGATGAGAAAATCCATGGCTCGGTCACTTCTTCCTTCGATGGCATCTCCCCAAAAAAGTGCGTACACTATTTCTTTATGCGGACGATAAAGTATAGCACCAGCGGTTATTTCTCCTGCGGCATTCAACACCTTAAAGAAATCTGTTGGGAAAATGGTGCTTGTTATGAGAATATCATCGAGCTTCATGAAAATTGGTCTCCCCATTCTAGCTCGGTTCTCAACAATTATTTTATAGATATATTCTTTTTCTAGTGTACTAGTTGCTTCAGCGAAAGTCAAACCTTTATTTAACGCTTGATTGTAATAGGTTCTGCTTGCATTGTGTGTGTAAACATTGTTGAATTTCCGTAGATCAACGCAGTTAGTGATATCAGGCAACTGCATCTTAAATCCAAATCGAGATAGTGCATTGACGATTTTTGCATTTGAACGCGGACAGTAAATATCAGGAGGTAATGTAATATCCATCTCTTTGATATTTTCAGTCTGAGCAAAAACGATCAAATCTTGAATAAATGATTCAACAACTGAAGTATAAATATTCTCTCCTTTGCAATGGAATCCTCCAAACGGAGCAGAGAAGTGCGATCTTAAAACGTTGTCTTTGATACCGGCAATCAGTCCTATTTGAACTTTATCGGACTCTTGTACCAAGCGTACAATTCTATCTACTTTATGCGCATTTAAATCTATAAACCTCTCTGAGATAAAAGGATTTGGATCATTTGGGAAGAAATAATTGTATTCCTTCGCATCGATACTTCGCAATGAATTGCGTGTCTCTCCTAGATCTGATTTGGCAAGACTCTCTGAACTCGACTCCAATTTGTGATAGAACTCGGTTTTGATCAAAATATCGCAGCCAATACTTTCCTTGAACTCGCACAATCCGTAATTTGGAATAGAATTTTCTGTTGATGGACCAATATCTATAATCTCTATTTCGTGGTTTTTATAATATTGAAAAACATGATACGAAAGAAAATTCATCGTCTTGGAGTCTGAGTACTGAGGTAAATCGCCCCAATAAACAACTTGAACAATATCAGCTGTAATGTGAAAAACCACTGCGGAACCGATAGAAATATTTTCTTTTTTTACAAGAAAGTAATCTATGTCAATAATCCTGTCGGTTTCTATGATTTGTTCCCATGACATTCTTAATGGAAAATTGCGTTCACTTCTATTTTTTACAATGATATCATAGGCTTGCTTACCATTTTTGGAATCAAGTTTCTCAAAAGTTAAATTTGCTTTTTGACTTCGTTTTAGATTTTTTTGAGCGTTATACCAAATTTCATTTACATAATTGTCGCCAAATTTTGACGTCAGAAATTGATAATTCAAATCAACGTTAGTCCTATCATAAGAAGCTCTTATTAAGCAGTTACAAATTTTATTTAGTAAGTTTGAATTATAAAAAAAAGCTGGGAATACAATTTTTATACCTTCAAAATTTTTGCTTTTTGCCCAAAGATGCAATACTTGTAAAGCCGTATCAACTTGCTGTAATTTAAGGTCTGGACTGGTCGCTTCAAATCCACCAAAAGGAGCGGAAAATGGTGATGTTAGGATATTGTTTCGAACGCCAAAAATAATTCCCAAACGGATTTTTGAATCTTTAAAAAGCAAGTAATAAACCGCATCACATTTCGATTCATTCAACGCATTAAATGCAGCTGAATTAAAAACGTGCGAAGGAGAAGCAATTACCTCAGCATATGTTTTTGAATCTACTTCAAGGATTTCCATTCCGTAAATTTTTCATAATCTCTAAAATAATCTTTTTCATCGTATTCGATAGAAGCTAATACAAAGCAAATCGATCCGCTAGAGAAATTGTCTAGTTCTCTCCACAAGCCTGAAGGCATATACAATCCTACATTAGGGCGCGAAAGATGAAACGTTCGTTTTACTTTTCCATCATCAACAATGATATCAAAGCTTCCGCTTAAAGCGACAATGAGCTGTTGCAGCTCCAGATGTCCGTGACCACCTCGGCTAAATCCGCCAGGCACATCATAAAGATAATAGACTCTTTTGACATCAAAAGGAACTTGAATTCCATTACTAACGGAAGTTAAATTTCCGTTGGTTTTATGATTTATGGGTAAGGTAATTAAAGAACAATCAAATACGCTAGTTGTTTTCATATATTCTTATTTAGCTCCAATAAATTCGTTGCAATTTCTAATATAATCTTCCTCTGAAAAATCAGCACTTGATAAATGTACCGACACAGAATTGGTTGAAAAATTTTCTAACTGACGCCAATGCAAAGGCGGAATGTACAAACCTGTATAAGAACGATTCAGACAGTACTTAGTTTCCTTTCCATCTCGATCTTTGACCACAATATCAATACTTCCGCTAATGACAATTATAAGTTCTTGTTGGGTTTTGAATGCATGACCACCTCTAGTTTCGCCACCTGGGACATCATAAATCCAAAAAACACGTTTAATGTCAAATGGAATTTGATCATCATTTTGCAAAAAAGACAAGTTCCCTCGAACATCCATAATTTTAGGAAGTTGCAGGATTTGTGGTTTTGAAAAATCGGGTTTTATATCCATCAGAGTATCATTAAATGAATTCAAAATATCTTTTACTGATATTGTTTCTCGTAATAGTTTTGGTAATTGCCACTTGTGACATTGTCTAACCAATTTCTATTATTGAGATACCAATCGATGGTTTGTGACAATCCTTCTTCAAATGTTACCGAAGGTTTCCAGCCTAATTCACGATTGATTTTCGAGGCGTCAATAGCGTAGCGTAGGTCATGTCCTGGCCGATCTTTTACATAGGTAATAAGTTGCTCCGATGTTCCTGTAGGCTTTGCTAATTTTTCATCCATTTTTTGACAAAGAAGCTTTACCAAATCGATGTTTTGCCATTCGTTGAAACCGCCAATATTGTAGGTTTCGTGATTTTTACCTTTATGAAATACGAGATCTATTGCTATAGCATGGTCCAGAACATAAAGCCAATCTCGAGTATATTTTCCATCTCCATAAACAGGCAAAGATTTGTTTTGAAGTATGTTATTGATCAACAATGGGATTAGTTTTTCTGGAAAATGGTTTGGTCCGTAATTATTTGAGCAATTGGTAATGACATAAGGCAAACCATAAGTCTCGCCATAAGCTCTCACAAAATGATCCGAACTTGCTTTCGATGCTGAATAGGGAGAATTCGGGTCGTATGGAGTTGTTTCTGTAAACAAGCCAGTAGCCCCAAGTGAACCGTAGACTTCATCTGTACTGATATGATAAAACCGTTTGCCTTCAAAGTTACCCCTCCAAATTTCTGTAGCGGCATTAAGTAAATTCATAGTACCAATAACGTTGGTTTTTACAAACGAAAGCGGATCTGTTATTGACCGGTCAACATGTGATTCTGCAGCTAAATGAATGACGCCATCAAATTGATGTTCCTGAAATAGTGAAGTGATAAATTCAGCGTCAACAATATCTCCTTTGATAAATTCATAATTAGATTTATTTTCAATGTCAGCGATATTTTCTAGGTTGCCTGCATAGGTAAGAGCATCTAAATTATAAATTTGATAGTCTGAATAATTGTTTACCATTCTTCTTACTACGTGGGATCCAATAAATCCCGCACCACCTGTGATTAGTATTTTTTTCATCTTTAAGTATTATTTTTTTCACGGCTTCGCCCCATCAGTCCCATTTTATGGAAACCAATGAAGATTATTTTTAATCAATTTTACTATGTTACTTCTTTTGTAAGAGTAATTAAAACTCCTAATTCTTTTAGAATTAACTGTAAACTATTTTTATTTATTTGCTTTATTATACCTTCTTTTCCTTGAAATGGACCCGTAGGTATTGGAAGCATATCCCCAATTTTTATTGCGCTTACTTCAAAAGACGAAATAGTTTCTTTCAATCCGTCTTGCAAAGCATCTATCTCTTCTCCTCTTACTACTGCAGGTTTTCCTAGCCAAAATAAATAACGAACAACTCCACTTACCTGAAATACTAATTCTCTATCTTTTTCATTTAAGTTTACAAATACATAGGAATTCAATAAAGGTATTTCCACTTTTTTCTTCCTATCTGACCATTGTTTAACCATTGTAATCATTGGACAATAGACATCAACACCTATTTGTTTCAATCGATCTGCAACTTTTTTTTCATTTCTAGGTTTTGTGTAAATTACATACCAAGGCATAATTATTTCAATTAAGTTGCTTCATATATTATTAAACCAAGACCATCGTGCTTATTTGTTATAAGAAAATGAACTTTTCGTTTTATTTCTTTTTCTATTTTGAAAGCAAGTTGTTCTATATAGTCTGAATTCAATTCATCACCAACTAAAACAACTTTTATAGTTCCACTATCAATTCCTTTTGCATAATCCCCAATAATAACAACCCTTTCTATAGAACCCATACGTTGTAAAATCATTTCGACCATAGCATCTAGACCAATATGCTGGCGAACAATTTTTTGTAAAATAGAAAATAGTGGGTGATTTGTATTGGCTTTATATATAATCTTATTTTGAATGGATTCTTTTTCTAAATATCCTGCATCCATAAGATTATTCAATTCTTTTCGAATTGAATTGGTAGACTCGTTAAGTTCTTCTGCTAAACCTCTTAAATACCCATTGTTAGCAACGTTAATAAAAAATTTTATTAAAATCCGCAGCCTAGTTTTAGAGGTTATTAGTGTTTCTAACATGAATTGTTACTTAAATAACGAGTAACAAAAGTACTCGTTTTAATTTAAAAAATTGTTCTAACTATAAAGTTAAAATATTTTTTTATAAAAGAAACAAATTATTAGAATAACTATTCCTTTTCTAACAGCTATTAGTTTTTATGTGAACTCCCAACAGCACTAAAGATAAAACCAATTTCTTTCATTTTTTTGGGGTCCAAAATATTTCTACCATCAAAAATAAAAGCTGGTTTCTGCATTTCATCATAAATTCTTTGCCAATCATATGACTTAAACTCATCCCATTCCGTTAAAATTGTTATAGCATGTGCATTTTTACAGGCTTCATAAGGATCTTGAAACACAAGAATGTTTTTATCTATATTTTCAGAAGTAATAGTGTCAAGACAATTTAAGTCAAATAGAATTTGTTTTTTTCCGACTTTTGGATCGTATACTGCAATATTAGCTTGTTCATGAATTAGATATTCAGCAACATTAATAGCTGCAGATTCTCTAGTATCATTAGTATCTTTCTTGAATGCCCAACCTAAAAAAGTAATTTTTTTGCCAGAAACGGTATTGTATAATGTTTGAACAATATTACTGGCAAATCTTCTTTTTTGATGATCGTTCATAATAACCACTTGCTCCCAATAATCTGCTACTTCATTTAATCCGTATGATTTAGCTATATATACTAAATTTAAAATGTCTTTTTGAAAACAAGATCCACCAAAACCTACAGAAGATTTTAGAAATTTAGACCCAATTCTACTATCCATACCAATTGCTTTTGCTACTTCATCAACATCTGCCTCTGTTTTTTCACACAATTCAGAAATGGCATTTATAGAAGAAACACGTTGAGCTAAAAATGCATTCGCTGTTAATTTAGACAATTCTGAAGACCATAAATTGGTAGTTAATATATTTTCTATTGGAACCCAATTTGCATAAATTTCTACCAATGAATTGATAGCTTCTTTGCCTTCAACTGAATTAATTCCACCGATAAGTACACGATCTGGGTTTTGAAGATCTTGAACAGCTGTACCTTCAGCAAGGAATTCTGGATTTGATAATATTTGAAATTGCACTCCATTTCCAGTATTGTCTAGAATGTTTTTTATTGCTTCAGCAGTTCTAACAGGTAAAGTTGATTTTTCTACAACAATTTTATTGTCTTTTGCGACAGTTGCAATTTGACGTGCACACAATTCAATAAATTTTAAATCTGCAGCCATACCCTTTCCGAGACCGTAGGTCTTAGTTGGCGTATTAACAGAAATAAAAATCATTTGTGATTCATCAATAGCTTTTTCAACATCTGTAGAAAAAAATAAATTTCTACCTCTTGCCTCAGCAACTAAATCACTTAATCCAGGTTCGTAAATTGGAATATTATTTACATCCTGATCATTCCAAGATGCTATACGTTCTGCATTTAAATCAACAACAGTAACTTTAATATGTGGGCATTTTTGAGCTATGATAGCCATAGTAGGTCCTCCAACATAACCTGCACCTATACAACAAATAGAACTTATTTTCATTTTGTTTTTTTTATCTCTAAATTCAATTAGATTATAATTTACCGTCTGCTTTACTTCCAATAATTCCTTTTACGTCATATAAAACGGAATTTTCTTTTTTTATGGAATCAAAATCGAGTGCTGAAAAAGTATCATGAGCAACACCCAAAACTACAGCATCATATTTATTGTTTGGCAATACTGTAGTGGTAATTAAACCATATTCATGCTTAACTTCATCTGGATTAGCCCAAGGATCATAGATACTTACTTGAATACCATAATCCGATAAAGCAGAAATTACATCTACAATTTTTGTATTTCTTACATCTGGACAATTTTCTTTAAAAGTAATTCCTAACATTAAAAGTTGCGCTCCATTTACAACAACTCCTTTTTTGATCATTAGCTTTACTACTTGTGAAGCCACATATTCACCCATACTATCATTGAGTCTTCTTCCTGCTAGAATAATTTCTGGATGGTACCCCATTTCTTGAGCTTTTTGAGCTAAATAATACGGATCTACACCGATACAATGACCACCAACTAATCCGGGTTTGAATGGTAAAAAATTCCATTTTGTTCCAGCGGCTTCTAATACAGCATGAGTATCTATATTGAGAATATTAAATATTTTGGACAATTCGTTTACAAAAGCAATATTGATATCGCGTTGGGAGTTTTCAATTACTTTAGCGGCTTCAGCTACTTTAATAGTAGGAGCTAAATGCGTCCCAGCTGTGATGATTGATTTATAAAGATCGTTAACTTTTATTCCAATCTCTGGAGTGGAACCTGCAGTAACTTTCAATATTTTATCAACTGTATGCAATTTATCACCAGGATTAATTCGTTCTGGAGAATAACCTGCATAGAAATCGACATTAAATTTCAAACCACTTATCTTTTCAAGAACAGGAACGCATTCGTCTTCTGTAACTCCCGGATATACGGTAGATTCGTAGATAACAATATCTCCTTTTTTTAGTACTTTTCCAACTGTTTCACTTGATTTATATAAAGGGGTTAAATCGGGTCTGTTGTTTTTATCAACAGGCGTTGGAACTGTTACGATATAATAATTGCAATCCTTTATGTCTTCTAAATCCGTAGAACAAAGCAATCCAATGGCATTATTTGTAGGTTTTTTTAAAAGTACTGATTCTAAAAGATTTTGTTCTATTTCAAGGGTACAATCTATTCCTGAATTTAATTCATCAACTCTTTTTTGATTGATATCAAATCCTACTACAGAATATTTTGTAGCAAATAGTCTAGCCAATGGCAATCCAACATATCCTAAACCTACAACTGCTATTTTCATTATTCTTGAATTAAATTTTATCTTATTTTAAATTATCCCAATACCATTTTACGGCTTCATTTAAACCACTTTGCATGGAAAATTTAGGGGAATATCCTAATAAATTTTGCGCTTTTGAAATACTTGCCAACGAATGTGGAATATCTCCTATTCTATTTGGACCATGTATAATGGGAATATTACTTATTGAGGAATCTAAATCAGTTAAAGATTCCTTTAAGAAACGAACCAAATCATTCAAAGTCGTTCTATCTCCAAATGCAGCATTATATACTGTATTTACCGCTTCCTGATTTTCAGTAAACATTGCCAATTCATTTATTTGAATGATATTATCAATGTATGTAAAGTCTCTAGAATAATTTCCATCACCATTTATAATTGGACTTTCATGATTCATCAGTTGCACTACAAATTTTGGTATTACTGCAGCATAAGCTCCATTTGGATCCTGTTTTCTTCCAAAAACATTGAAATAACGCAATCCAATTGTTTCTAAACCGTACGTTGTACTGAAAATATTTGCATATAATTCATTAACATATTTGGTAATTGCATACGGAGATAAAGGTTTCCCAATACTATCTTCCACTTTTGGAAGTGCTACTGAATCACCGTAAGTAGAAGAACTTGCGGCAAAAACAAATCTTTTGACTTTAGCATCTCTAGAGGCAATTAACATATTTAAAAACCCAGAAATATTTACTTCATTGGTTGTAATTGGATCATTAATAGATCGAGGTACTGATCCTAAAGCAGCTTGATGCAAAACATAATCACAACCTAAAATCGCATTTTGACAATCTTCCAAATTTCGAATATCACCTTCTACTAATTTGAAATTAGGATGATGCATATTTTGACTTAAATTATGACGATGACCCGTAGCAAAATTATCTAAACACACAACTTGATGTCCTTTCTCAATAAAATATTCACATAAATTAGAGCCAATAAAACCAGCACCTCCAGTGATAAGAATTTTATATAAATTAGAATTTGCCATTGAAATTAGGGTGCTTATTGATTATATTTTACTAAAAAAAGCTTTAATTCTTTCGAACAGATTTTTAGGTTTGTCATTTTCATGATACCCATTTCCATAATTACCATAACCATAGCCATAACCGTAACCATAACCATAACCATAACCTGTTCCGTATTTTGCCTTATTCTCAAAACCGTTAAAAATTACACTAATATTGTCTAATTCCCCTCTTTTGAGTCTATTATTCAATAAGGTAATCATGTCTTTTTTGGTATAATTTTGACGCATTATATAAAGCGTAAGATCAGCATACTCCGCTAATTCGATAGCATCTGAAACTAAACCTACAGGTGGTGTATCCAATATTATATAATCATAGCGCGTTTTCAATATACGCATAAATTCTCTCATACTTTCACCAATAATTATTTCAGATGGATTAGGTGGAATTGGCCCTGATGTTATTACATCCAAGAAAGGAATATGTGTTTTTTGAATTACTTCATCAATGCTTTTTTGACCAATTAAATAATTTACGACTCCAATTTCGTTTTTAATATTGAAATCTTCAAAAATCCTTGGTTTTCTTAAGTCCATTCCAACAATGACAGTTTTCTTTTCACTCATTGCAAAAACAGTAGCTAAATTTAGAGAGCAAAATGTTTTTCCTTCACCACTTATTGAGGATGTTAGCATCAGCGTTTTTGATCCAGAAATGTCGTATTTCTTATACAAAAACTGAAGTGAGGATCGTATCGTTCTAAAAGATTCGGACAAAGCTGATTTAGGTCTTTCAAAAACAGATAAATTAGTATTTGAATGCTTAACTCCCACTACCCCTATCAATGGAATATTGGTAAGCTTAGTAATGTCTTCTGTATTCAGAATAGAATTTTCTAAGAAAAATAAAATAAAAATTATTATTAAAGGAATTAACAATCCTAGAAAGATAGCCAATACATAGTTTACACTAGTGTTAGGTCCAATTAATCCTCCGCCAGTATCTTTAGCTGGATCTATAAAATGAATATCCGATAAATTGGCAGCTTTAACAATTTCAGCTTCATTCCTTTTTTCTAGAAATGCATTGTATATATTATCACTTAAATCATATTTTCGAACAATTTTTAAATATTCCTGTTTGTCTTCTGGAAGTTTTTTAATATTACTTTCTAATCCGTTAATTTTGTTACTAACTAAATTCAAATCGTATTTTAAAGAAATACTAGCCGAATTGATATTCTCTAACAAAACTCTTTTTATTGATTCCATTTGAATATCAAAATCTTTGAAGATTTTATCGCTTTTAACGGAATAGGCTAACTCCGATCTTTTTGTAGAAAATTCTATTAATTTAGAAACGTTAATTAATATATTTGGATCATCAATACCCGCCACTGAAGGCGCAGGAAGCTTAGAATAATCTAGGCTGTTTTTTAAATAGGCCTTTAACGTATTATAATAGGTGATTTTCCTTGAAATAGCATCCTTTTGAACTTCAAAACCTAGTAATTGATTGGATATTGAAGAACCTTCATCTTGAATTGCGATAATATTTTTATTTTGATTAAAAGCTTTCAGAACATCTCCTGTTTCTTTGAGTTGTTTACCCATCGAAATTAAAGTACTATCAATAAAAGCAATAGTATTCGTAGCAAACTGATTTTTCCGCTCCAACTGAACACTTATTAGCATTTTTACTGTAGCATTCAAATAATCTACCATTCTAGCTTTATTTGTGCCTTGTAAATTTAACCTTAAAATGGAAGGTGCTTTAGGATCAATTTCAACTTTAATACTTTGATATTTTGCTACAACATCATTAAATTCGTTGAAACGGAAATAATATTCATTCCCTTTATATAAACCTGGATTTGGACCTAGTTCAAGTTTAATATTTAAAAAAGGAAGTTTTATTTGCTGTCCTATTTTATATCTTTTTACAAATTCTCCTGGAACTACAGGTATTTCACTTTTACTGTTGTCTGAATAATTTACTAATGGTGCACTTTTCCCATCGAATGTTAGTCTTAATTCATATTCTGATTCACTTATGAATTTGACGTTAATTAAAGTATTAAAAAGCTGTTGGCTATTGTTTTCAAAAGAGACATAAAAAGGAATTCTCCCATAAACATCTTGAAAATTATATTTCCCTTTTTGAAAATAATCAACATAATAATCTAATTTTTCAACTACTAATTCGTTATGAGATCTAGATTTTAAGGTATTTGAAATATTCTGTACTTGATCTGATGTTCCTCCCCAATTAAAAACCAAGCTTGTAGTTGACGAAAAAAACGGGTTGTTTTCTTCCTTTATAGCAATAGAGGTTTCCATCTCATACACCTTTTCTTTTCTTACATTCACTTGGTGTGCAATAGTAAAAGTGATGATTAAACTTAATAAAAACCATTTCCAGTAACTTGTGATTTTTATTAAAAAGCCCTTAAAATCGAAGTTTGTCTGGCCTTCAAAAAACGAAAAATCTTTTGTATCAATCATTCCTTTATTATTTTTTTAAAAGTAAGAAAGTGGTCGTAACTAATGTTAAAAGCGTTATGATTGTTGTTAACGATTCTATACCTGTTTTCCCTGTTCCCCAAGATTTTTGTTTTAATGGTTTAATATAAATATAATCATTTGCTTGTATATAATAATAGGGAGATTGCATCGCTTTTATATCTGTTAAATCTATGCTATGCATTTCAGTACCTGATGGCGTTTGTCTTAAAACGGTTACATTTTTACGATCACCAGTAATTGTAATATCTCCAGAATTTGCAACAGCTTCAAGGATCGTTAATTTTTCTTGATAAAGCACTTTAGTACCCGGAGAAGTTATCTCACCATTCACAGTATAGCGCAAACCAGCTAATTTAACCGTCACGAAAATACTGGCTTCTTTGTTGAAATATTCTTCCATTAATCTTTTTTCAATTTGAAGCCTAACTTCTTCCAAAGTAAATCCAACTACATTTAATTCTTCCAATACAGGCATTCTAATATTTCCATGGTCATTAACCGTAAAACCATCAAAATATAGTGACACATCATTTTTACCTATTTCGTTTAGTTGGTTTGACGACGAAAATATTTGCACCAATTTAGGGTCATTTGCTTTGATCGAAATACTAATTACATCATTGATTTGAAGTCGATAAGGCTTTGCATTTATAGGATTTACAGCAGTAGAAACATCAGAATTATCTTTGTTTTGTAAATATACCAAGTCTTTAATTGGAACACATGAGGAAAAAATTAGTCCAATACAAACTAAAATAAACAATATATTTTTATTCATTTTTTTAAAAAATTTTGCAAACAAAGATAGTTTTTCATTTAGAAAAACAAAAAAGAACCTCAACAAAATACTTAATTGTTTTTGAATGAAATTTCTAATGGAATTCGTTGCAAAATACTACGCCCTAAAGTGACTTCATCAGCGTATTCTAATTCATCTCCAACAGCTATTCCTCTTGCAATTGTAGAAGCAATTATTTTATACTCTTTAATTTGTTTGTAAATGAAAAAATTGGTGGTATCTCCCTCCATTGTTGAACTTAACGCAAAAATTAATTCTTCTATTTTTCCCGTTTTAACTTTTTCTACTAGAGTAGTTATGTTTAATTGACTCGGGCCAACACCATCAATTGGAGAAATTTTACCTCCCAAAACATGATAAATTCCTTTAAATTGTTGGGTGTTTTCAATTGCCATTACATCCCTAATATCTTCTACAACACAAATAATTTTATGATTTCGATTGAGATTGGAGCAGATTTCACAAACTTCAACGTCTGAAATATTATGACAACTGCTACAAAATTTAACCTCTTCACGCATTGAAGTTAAAGATTCAGAAAGAAAACGTGTTTGATCTATAGGCTGTTTTAATAAATGCAATACCAAACGCAGAGCAGTTCGTTTTCCAATCCCTGGTAATTGTGCCATTTCATTGACTGCTTTTTCTAATAATTTTGATGAAAATTCCATGAGCGTAAAGATAGACAATTTGAAAATTAGATAATTTGAAAATTTGAAGATAATTTGTGTAATTTGGCTTCATAAAATTCATTCTATGACTCCATTCGCAATCCTATCGCTTATCATTGTTTACTTCGGTATGCTCTTTATAATATCCCATTATACAAGTAAAAAAAATAGCGGCAATGATGCTTTCTTTAAAGCGAACAAAAATTCAAAATGGTATTTGGTGGCATTTGGAATGATAGGAACGGCACTTTCAGGCGTAACTTTTATATCTGTCCCTGGCGAAGTGGGCAATCCGGAGAATCAATTCAAGTATTTTCAGTTTGTATTGGGAAATGCCATCGGGTTTATCATCATAGCGAAAGTATTGCTGCCTTTGTATTACCGAATGAATTTGACTTCAATCTACAGTTATATCGAACAACGATTAGGCACCGTAAGCTACAAAACTGCGGCTTTTATATTCTTATTGAGTAGAACTATCGGTTCTTCTTTTCGATTGTATTTAGTGGTGATTGTTTTGCAACGATACGTATTTGACTTCTATAACATTCCATTTGCATTGACAGTTTTAATTTCGTTGGCTTTAATCTTCGCTTATACGTATCGTGGCGGTTTAAAAACTATCATCATCACGGATACTTTGCAAACATTTTTCCTCGTTTCCTCTGTTTTTTTAACGATTTTCTTTATTTGTTCTAGTTTAAATTTAACCTTTATTGAAGCATTCGAGCAAGTAAAAAACAGCAATTATTCTAAAGTATTTTTCTATGAAGATTATCTCAAAGGAACTTTTGTCGCCAAACAAATTCTAGGTGGAATATTCGTAACGATTGCTATGGTTGGTTTAGATCAAGATTTAATGCAGAAAAATTTAAGTTGTGCCAACATTGAAGATGCTCAAAAAAACATGTTTACGTTTACCGGAATTTTTGTTTTGATCAATATTTTCTTTTTAAGTGTAGGCGCCTTACTTTACATTTATGCGAGTCAAAATAATATTGAAGTACCAACCGATTTGATCACTGGAAAACCTCGAACAGATTTGCTTTTCCCTGAAATTGCCTTTCATCATTTAACAATCATTCCGTCTGTAGTTTTCTTACTTGGCTTAACGGCTGCTACTTTTGCTACTACAGATAGCGCCTTGACCGCATTAACCACTTCGTTTTGTGTCGATTTTTTAGGAATGGACAAAAGCGAAAATGTGAACAAACCCAATATCGTTAGAAAGCGACATTTTGTTCATGTTGCCTTTTCTTTCTTGATGTTTATCGTGATTGTCATCTTTAATGCTATAAATGATGCTTCGGTCGTGAGTATGATTTTTAAAATTGCATCTTATACGTATGGACCACTTTTAGGATTGTATGCTTTTGGATTGTTCATGAAAACGAAGACTGTTCATGACAAGTGGGTTCCTTTTATTTGTTTGTTGTCGCCAGCAATTTGTTATTTAATAAGCAAGAATTCTGCGTCACTTTTCGGAGATTATGTCATCGATAATGAACTCATTATCCTCAACGGATTGATTACCTTTTTAGGATTGTTATTGATTAGCAAACCAGCGACTTCTCAAACGAAATTCTGATATTGAGTAAAAGTCCTAGCCCCGATAGAAGCGGAAATCCTTTTTTGTTTTGTCACCCCGAGCGCAGTCGAGGGGTTTTCCAAAACAAAAAAGATTGCAGCGTATAGCGGGAATAAGCTCCTAAAAATTAATATTGATTGGTTGTCAACAAAACCAACGTGCACGCTACTTCTACTTTTATGGCATTCAATTGTAGTAATTGATAGAACTCAGGATTTTCGGTGCCTGGATTAAAAATCACGCGTTTGGGTTTCGCTTCAACAATATAATTGTAGTAATCTCGCTGACGCGTTGCATTGAGATAAAGTGTTACGGTATCGATATTTTTTAATGGAATGGCTTTGGTTTGAATTTTAATTCCAGCGACTTCGCCCGCATTTTGTCCGATCGCAAGAACGGAATGTCCTTTCTCTGTAAGCATTGAAATCGCTTTATAGGCGTAGCGATCGGGTTTTGTAGAGGCTCCTAAAACCAAGGTTTTTTTATTTTTCATATGTGTTAATTATATTTTTTAGCGGTCACATATGCAATCGCCTTATTTTTCAGTGGTGTTTATCTCACAATATTTTATTTTCATCTGTGTACGATGATTTTCAATTGTTTGCACAAACTTCTTGTAATTGACGATGTCATGACGCAAAAATACAAAAAAGGAAGCATTGGTATATGTTTGTGGAATTTTTATCTTTGATAAAGTATTCACCCCAAAAAAAGGCGATAATGAAAAATATTTTTCTTTTTACAGTTCTTTCTATTACAATTACAAGTTGCAAATCAAATCAAAATTTGGTTTCAAAAAGCGAATCCAATTTGAAAGAATTGATTACAATAATGCAAGGTTCGTATTCTTCGGAAAAGCAATCGGTGAAAGACACGAGTTATTTTAATATTTCGTTGCGGATGGTTCCAATATGGAAAAATAGAGGGCATTATTTGTATGTGGAGCAAGCGTTATTTAAAAAACAAGACAAGCCGTATCGCGTGCGAATCTACAAAGTGTCACAACGAAGTGAAAACGAATTTATCAGTGAAATTCACACCATAAAAAACGAAAAAGAATGGATTGGCAAATGGAAAACTCCGGAAGCTTTTGATGCGCTTTCTGAAAACGACATCGATTTAAAAGCAGGCTGTGGTGTGGTTTTAAATCGAGTGAGTAAAAATAAATTCACTGGAAGCACGGGAGAAAAAACTTGCCCAAGTGATTTGCGTGGTGCGAGTTATGCTTCTTCTAAAGTGACCATTACACCGACGCAAATTTTGTCTTGGGATCAAGGATTTGATAAAGTTGGCAAACAAGTTTGGGGTGCGACGAAAGCGGGATATGTATTTGATAAGTTGAAATAAAAATTCTAGCTTGCAAAGACGCAGAGGCGCAAAGAAATTACTTGATTTTTTATTTGCGACTTAGCGGCTTTGCGAGATTTTCTTTACTCCTTCGGGAGAAAAACTTCTGCCATCATACAACGTGCACTTCCGCCACCGCAAGCTTCAATCGTGTCGAGGCTCGAGCTTAAGATGGTGACATGTTCTTCTAGTTGTGCAATTTGTTTTTTGGTCAAACTTTGGTGTGCCGATTTGCTCATTACGAGATATCTTCGGTCATCTGAGCCTTTTACTTCAAGCATGTTTCCTGCAAAATTGTTGACTTGATCTTCGGTGATAAGAATCACTTCTTTTTCATCTCCACGTAAACTTTCCAAAACCATTTTGCGCTCTTTTTTGTCATCGATACAATCGGCGCAGATTACCGCAAAAGTTTCTCCTAAACACATCATGACGTTGGTGTGATAAATGAGTTTACGTTCGCCATTGACGGTTTGAAATGCTTCAAAAATAACGGGTGTATATTCAAAATCCTCACAGAATTCGATGAATAATTCTTCATCCGCACGCGGTGATAAAGCGCAATAAGCTTTGTCATTTTCACGATCTAAAAGAATACTTCCCGTTCCTTCTAGGAAATAACCATCTTCTTCCGCGGAGGTATAATCCATGATTTCGTTGATGACAAAACCTTGATCTTCCAAAATATCTAATACATCTTCGCGTCTTTCGTGACGGCGGTTTTCGGCAAACATCGGATACAACGCTACATCACCACTTTCGTGAAAAGATATCCAATTGTTAGGAAAAATCGAATCGGGGGTATCGGGGGTTTTGGTGTCTTCTACCACGATAACGTCAACGCCAACCATTCGCAACTTATGGACGAAAGCATCAAACTCTTCTTGTGCTTTGGCATTGACTGTTTCGACAGATAAGCCATCCAATACTTTTTGATAATAGTTATTGACGGCGGTTTGCTCGTTCATTCGGAACGCCACTGGGCGAATCATCAGGATGGAATTGGTGGTTTGTTTCATGTTATCGGTTATCGGTTGTCAGTTGTCGGTTGTCGGTTGTCGGTTGCAAAATTAGGATTTCCAGTTTTGTTCGACGTATTTAATAAAAGTATAAATTTTGCCTCCAAGTTTGTCATATTGCTTACAAAGATTATGAAAAATCTCATTTTCATCAGGATAGAGATGTTCTAATTTCTCTAAATGATTGATTGTTTCTAGACAACTCGAATGAGAGAATATCAAGAACCTAATAAAATCTGCTTTGTATCTTTTTCGTCCATATCCTTCAACAATATTGGAAATGATCGAGTCTGAGGCTCTCCTCAATTGGCTGCCAAGTTCATACATTTCGTGCTTTGGCAATTTCAAAGATGCCGGATGTGTTTGATAAAATAAATCCAATCCAATTTTGTAAATGTCTAAATCTTTATAACTGCTCATATCTTAATTTTTTTTGGCTTGTAATATATTTATTCCTATGTGCAAAACTGATAACTCAAAACTGACAACCGACAACAAGAATTAGTCTCTAATCAATGGTAAAGTCGAGCATCGTAAAAGACCTTCCTGTTTCGCAATTTCAGCGTACGAGATTTCTTCGACCGTAAATCCGTTGTCACGCAACCACGTATTTAATCGAGTAAAGCTTTTTTCAGAAACCACAACGTCTGGCGTGATGGAGAAAATGTTCGAGTTCATTTCATACATCTCATCTCTTGTAATATGAAACAGGTTTTCTTTCCCGAAAAGGTTCACCAAATACATATAATCGGCTTCTTCACGAAAACCACTTTTGTAGATAATTCCTTTATTGGTTCCGATGGGCTGAAAGCAACAATCTAAGTGTAAGGCGTTGTCTCTGGCTTCGATTTTAGATTTGACCAAGTCGAATTCCTTGACGATTTTGTTTGGGAATAATTCCTTGATATAGTTCACACCTTCCATATTGGTGCGTGCTGTGATGTAATCTTTATAGTCGCTTCCTTTGTAGGTTCCGATAAAAATATAGTCATTCCAGAGAATCACATCGCCGCCTTCTATGTGTACATTTTCTGGCGGACGTACTACTTTTTGGGGATTGATTTGATCGATGATGTATTGAATAGCATCCAATTCACGTTCGCGATCAGGAAGAATATTGGCTTTGATAAAAGTGTCTTCAATGACGAAACCGATATCACGAGAAAAGATTTGATTGTAGTTTTCAATCATTTCTGGGCGATAGACTTTGACGTCATATTTTTGAAACACTTGATTGAAGCCTTCCATTTCGGCAATCATATCTTCTTCGGTGGGATAAGTTCCAGACAAAATATGTTCTAAAGATTTCGGATCGTAGGCTTCTTCTGCGGTTGGCGTCGGGCCATTACTAAGGGCTGAACCTAGCACGACTGCTCGTAGTTGGGAAGATTCGTTGGTAACGTGTATTGGTAACATAAATTGATTTTGACTTGCGACAAAGATATAGAAAGCGGGTTGATTATTAAAGTAATCTAAAAATTATCATTCTAAAATGGTTATTCCATAAAAAAGCCCCCAAAATGGAGGCTTGAATATAAATCAATTTGAATCTATCTCTTATCCATAGCTTTAAAATCTCGTAACGGATGACCCACATATATTTGTCGAGGTCTGCCGATTGGCTCTTTGTTGATACGCATTTCTTTCCATTGAGCGATCCAACCAGGCAAACGACCAATAGCAAACATAACCGTGAACATATCCGTAGGAATTCCTAAAGCTCGGTAGATAATTCCTGAATAGAAATCGACGTTTGGATATAATTTACGAGATACAAAATATTCATCGACTAAGGCTGCTGCTTCTAGTTTTTTAGCAATATCCAAAATTGGATCGTCTACCCCTAAAGTATTCAAAACTTCATCCGCTGCTTTCTTGATAATACGAGCTCTTGGGTCGAAATTTTTATAGACTCTATGACCAAATCCCATCAAACGGAATGGATCTTCTTTGTCTTTGGCTTTCGCCATATATTTGTCGGCATCACCTCCGTTTTTGTGGATTTCTTCCAACATTTCTAACACCGCTTGATTCGCACCTCCGTGCAAGGGTCCCCAAAGTGCGGAAACACCCGCAGAAATTGAAGCAAACAATCCAGCATGCGACGAACCTACAATTCGTACTGTAGAAGTCGAACAATTTTGTTCGTGGTCTGCATGAAGTATAAACAATTTATCTAAAGCGTCTATGACAGTTTTATTGGCAGTGTAAGGTCCCGTTGGTAACTCGAACATCAAATGCATGAAGTTTTCTACATAGCCTTTGGTATTGTCATAATAATTCAATGGATACCCCATCATTTTTCTGTACGTCCAAGTGGCAATGACAAGAAATTTTCCCATCGTTTTACACACGGCTTCGTACATTTCTTTTTCGTTATCTACATTCACCACTTTCGGATTGAACGCTGTTAAGGCACTTGTCAAGGAAGACAAAACACCCATTGGATGCGCTGTTTTAGGAAATCCATCAATGATGTTTTTCATCTCTTCGTTAACCAAGGTATATTTTCGTATATCCGTTTCAAATTGCGCCAATTGCGCTTTTGTAGGTAATTCTCCAAATATCACTAAATAAGCCACTTCTAGAAAATCGGCTTTATCGGCTAAGTCTTCAATAGAATACCCACGGTAGCGAAGAATTCCTTCCTCACCGTCTAAGAATGTAATTTCACTTGTACAAGAACCGGAATTTTTATACCCAGGATCCATGGTAATGGCACCTGATAAATCACGAAGTTTATTAATATCGATACCTACTTCGTTCTCGCTTCCAACAATAACAGGAAATTCATACTTCTTTCCGTCTAGTTCTAAAATGGCTGTCTTTGACATATAAATAAGGGAATTTTAACTTTGAAATAATAATTTAACAAATCTAGGGAAATTGAAATGAATTAAAAAATGAATTTTGCAACGAATTTGTTAATTATTCTATAAATAATAAAAACCCTTTCAAAGCATAAAACTAGGAAAGGGTTTTAGTTGAAGAAATGAATTTAAATTATTCTTTAATTACTTTTTCAATTTTACTTCCTTTATCTGTACTGATTTTAAAAAAATAAATTCCTTTTGATTTTTGAGTTAAATCAATCGTTGATTGTTTTTCGTTGACAAGTTTTGTTTGTAGAATTCGACCTTGAACATCATACACATGTATTGTTTGAATCGTTGTATCACTTTTGATGTTGACTTGAGTAGTTGTTGGATTTGGATAAACAGTCACCGAATTATCTACTTCAAAAACACTATTCGACAACGTTTGAAAAACGGTATTCGCCAAACCTGTATCTATCGGGAAATTATAATCGAAGAAAATATCGCCGCGATTCGCAACTGCATCGCCTGTAACCAGAGAGTTTTGAGTTTTAATTTTTAATAAAATATGTCCGTGACCGCCTATTGGTAATTGGATGTTTTTAAAAATAAATTCGACTTTGTTTCCGGTAATTCTCGCATCCACTGGGAAGTTAGTGTTCATCAATTGCAAAGAACCAATATCGAATTTTGAAGCATCGACTTCTGTTTTAACCACCACATTCTCTGCTGGAAACGTTCCTGTGTTTTCGAAATTTATCGCATAATGAAGGTATTTTCCAATTTCTGTTGCTGGAACTACATCGCCTTCAAGACAGATTATATTGTTTGGATCGTAAGAACCTACAACGGTTTGATTTAATGTAAATGAATTATCTCCCGGACTTTCGTCACCAATCACAGGAGTTATGGCGGCTTCAAAATTCAAAATATCTCCAATATTTACTGCAGGGATTTCAGTTGGACTATTTACATTTAAAGTAACATTGATGGTTCGAGATTCGAAGGGTAAAAAGTTACTGTAATTCCACGAAAGTGAATTGATAGCTAAATTGTCCACCGAAGGATTTGCCGAAATAAAGTCTGTTCTTGAATCATCAAAAGTTAGATTTATTGTTCCTGAAACCGTCTGATTGCCTTTGTTTCGATACGTAATTTGATAGGTCGCATCAAAACCTGGTCGTGCAAAAAATATGGGAGAAATGACCACTTCTACATCGGGATGAAAACCGTTGGGAGCAAAACAAAAATCCTGAGTTGCTATATTGTTGTTATTGTTTGCAAACGGAATAGTTGCCGTTACAGGAGAAAAATTAAACCACGTTGGATATTCAACAGCTGGTGTGATTTGAAAACTTCCGGCTTGAGTAAAGAAATTATAATTTCCAGTACTGTTTGAAAAACTAGCTCCTGTAATTGTACCATCATTTATGTTTACTCTAATGTTAGTTTGTGGTAAATCAGTAGCATCGCAACCGTTATTATCGGCATCATATTTTATATTTCCAGTAATCGTGTTATAGTTTCCACCTGGAGTGAAGGAGCAATAGGTTCCAATTACAGTTGTAGGAAACACAACAATAGACTCTATTATACTTAATTCTGATTCATCAACACAAGCATATAATAAATTAGGCGAACCTCCAAATGTCCATTCTAAATTATCAACAGGTAAATCGCTCCCGTTTTTAATAAATAGATATTTCAAATTATTGGAAGCACAAAACAATTCTGCTAAATTTATGTTATTGGATAAATCTAATGTCTCAGGATTATATTCATCACATTTCAACGAATAAAGATTTATGTTATTTGATAGATCGAGGGAAGGAATTGTATTACTTCCTGCTATATTAAGAAACTGTAAGTCTAACATATTTGTAACGTCTAAAGAATTTGGACTACATCGAAGATCTAATAATTGAATCGCATTACAACCTGTTAGTATAACATTTGGGATTAAATTACTAAGCAAATTCAAACCAATCAAATTTGCGCAATTATTTAAGTTTAGTGTATTAATAATACTATTCGAAATGGTTGGATTTATAATGCTAGTTCCACTTAAATCAACTGTATTGAAATTAATACTTGGATTTAAAATATCATTACTTCCAATAAGAACGGTTGTTAAGCTTGCATGTCCAGCCAAATCAATGGTTGTTAATGCTACATTATTAAGGCAATTAACGGATTCAATAGCGTTTAATCCAGAAAAATTGATGTTCGCTAAAAGATTATTCTGACAGTTTAAAGTAACGAGGTTTTGCAAACCAACAATATTAAGCGCATTGATTTGATTATTAGAACAATTTAAGTTTGTCAGAGCCAAGTTAATGCTTACATCTAATGAAGTCAATGCATTCCCCGAACATGTTAATATTCTTAAACTACTGCAACTACTCACATCTAATGAAGTCAAATTATTATTAAAGACCCATAAATCAGTCAAGTTTGGATTGTTACTGACGTTAATTCCGTTGAGATTATTATCGTCACAAAGCAAATCAGTGAGCCCAATGTTGTTGCTCACATTTAGGAAGGACAACTGATTGTTACTGCACTTGATATAATTGATATTCGGATTGCCCGAAAGATCTAAAAATGTGATGTTATTATTCTCGCAATACAATGAAGTAACATTGACAAAACTTGACAAGCCAATCAGATTGGAAATATTCGCATTGTCGACATGCAACTGGTTAACGACAAAAGCTTCAGCCGTTTGAATCTCACCATCACCACTGGTATCAATACCGTCGGCTATTAGTGCCGCTTTAAAATTTGCATCCGGAATACTGACAATCTGCGCTTTTGCCATTCCAGTAAATAGCAACAACAAGAGGAAAATATTTTTCATTGGGTTTGTGTTATGTTTTGTTTTCATGACTTAAATTTTAAATAGTTCTGGTATACTATTCTTTCAACAGTTTTTGAACTTGCGCTCCTTTTTCTGTAATTATCTTGACAAAATAAATTCCTTTTGAATAGCTGGATAAATCTAGTTTCGATTCTAAATCATCCATCAAACGAGTCATGATAATTCTTCCTTGTACATCGTATAATTGTATCGATTTTATCTTGTTGTCTGCTTTGACAGTCACTTCATTCGTAGCTGGATTTGGATAAACAGCCACCGAACTATCGACTTCAAAAACACTATTCGACAACGTTTGAAAAACCGTATTTGCCAAACCAGTATCAATTGGCGCATTATAATCGAAGAAAATATCGCCACGGTTCGCCACTGCATCTCCCGTTACTAGTGTGTTTTGGGTTTTGACTTTCAACAAAATATGACCATGACCACCTATTGGCAATTGGATGTTTTTAAAAATAAATTCGACTTTGTTGCCTGTAATTCTTGCAACGACAGGAAAATTCGTATTCATCAATTGCAGTGAACTAATATCAAATTTCGCTTCATCGATTTCTGTTTTAACCACCACATTCTCTGCTGGAAACGTTCCAGTGTTTTCAAAATTAATAGCGTAATGCAGGTAATTTCCAATCTCAGAGGCTGGGACTACATCGCCTTCTAGACAGGTAATATTGTTGGGGTCAAACGAACCAACTACAGTTTGATTGTAAGTAAATAAGTTATCTTCTGGAATGTCATCCCCAATTACTGGAGTGATCGTTGCTTCAAAATTTAGAACATCTCCATTATTTACTGCTGGGGTTTCGGTTGGAGAATTTACATTTAAGGTGACATAAAAACTTCTGTTTTCAAAAGGTTGCAAATCGGAATAATTCCAATTTAACAAGCCTGTATTTTGGGTATCAGGCGCGAGCGTTGCACTCACGAAATCTAAAACAATATCATCATAGGTAAAAGTTATGTTTCCTGAAAGCGTTTGATTGCCTTTGTTTTTATATACAATTTGATATACTGCATCAAAACCTGGACGAGCTGGAGTGATTGGAGTAATAACAATTTCAACATCATTATGAACTCCATTCGCAGTGATACAGAAGTCTTGAGTTTGCGTATTTCCAAATGTTGAAAAATCAATTATTGCGTTACTTGGAGAAATATTAAAATAGCTAGGATTTTCTAATGAAGTAGTCAATGTATTGGTTCCTGTTAACGTATATAACGAATAACTACCATTTGTAGTGGGAAAAGTGCCACTTGAAACGGTTCCATCCGTAATATTTAAATGCACACTAAATGGAAATTCCGAATCCGCAACATCACAACCATTATTGTCCATATCAAAACGAACAACACCAGAAACTGTATTGTAATTTCCGCCTGGAGTAAAAAAACAATAAGAACTTACTACAACATTTGACCCTACTGAAGCTTGAATACTTGAAACTTGATCTTCATCTGCACAAATAAAGGTAAGATTTGGGCTACCGCTTAAAAGAACATCGTTTTCAATTTTTCCGTTTTTAAGCAAAACAGTTGTTAATAATAGATTATTAAAACTATAAAATGTTTCTAGATTCAGATTATTAGTAAGATTCACTTCTACTATTTGATTATCCCCACATTCTAAACGCTTAAGATTCAAATTATTTGTGACATCAATTGTTGCAATTGTATTATTACTACAAACTAATTCCTCAAGATTCAAATTACTTGTTACGATTATAGAAGATATTTGATTAACTGGAAAATGTAATACTTTTAAATTCAAATTATTTGTAACATCTAAACTTGTCAATTGGTTTACCCAACAACGTAAACTTTCAAGACTTACATTATTATTGACATTTAAAGCAGTTAATTGATTAAATCCGCAATCTATATATTTAAGGTTCAAGTTATTGCTAACATCTAAGGTGCTTAATTGATTACTATTACAACCAAGAATTTCTAAATTACTATTGTTACTTAAATTCAAACTGGTAATTTGATTAAAACCACAATCCAAAGATTGAAGATTAACATTACTCGTTGTATTCAAAAAAGTCAATTGATTTTGAGAACATTGCAGCTGTAATAAATTAATATTATTATCAATATTTAGACTGGTTATTTGATTATTTAAACAATCTAAAACTGTAAGATTTGTGCAACCCGAAGCATTGAGCGATGTAATCTGATCACTTTGACAATACAAAGTCTGAAGATTAATAAGTCCAGAAACATCCAGCGCTGTTGTTATAGGATTATTACTGCAATTTAAATATTGCAGGTTTGTAAAGCTCTGAATTCCTGTCAAATCAGAAATATTTGAATTCTCAAGATTTAATCCCGGAAAAACCTGAGCTTCACTTTCTTCAATTTCTGAGTTTCCATTAAAATCTACACCAGAAGCAATCAACTTCGCCTTAAAATTCGCATCCGGAATACTCACAATTTGCGCTTCTACCATCCCGGTAATTAGCAACAACAGTAAAAAAATATTTTTCATTGGGTTTGAGTTTATGTTTTGTTTTGTTTTCATGACTAGTATTTTTAAAGTGCCTTAATCAATTCCTGTAATCGTTCTTTTTTTCGCTGCGAAATGGGCAACTGTGTATTATCTGACATCACGATATAACCGCCGTCTTTCTTGACATACGATTTCAAATAGGCTACGTTAATCAAATGTTTTTGGTGAATTCGCTCAAATCCATATTCCGAAAGTAAATCTTCATATTCTTTAAGCGTTTTCGAAATCACAATCGGTTTATTATTCTTTATATAAAACGTTGTGTAATTGTCTTCACCTTCACATCGGATGATATCACTTACTTCATAGAGATGAATTCCGTCGGCTGTTGTCAACGCAATTCTCTTGAAATTATCGACTTTTTTTCGGATGTTTTCCAATAGCAAATCGATGTGCGCGTAACTATCGTTTTTCTCTAAAACCGTTCTTATTTTACCCACTACGATTTCCAGTTCATCTGGATCAACGGGTTTTAATAAGAAATCGAGTGCACTAAATCGAAATGCTTTGATCGCATATTCTTCATGAGCGGTTATAAAAACGATATGCGACGTGGTCTTCCCGTTTTTCTTTGCCAATTGTTCTAAGATGTCAAATCCAGTTCCGTCGTTGAGCTGAATATCTAAAAAAACAACTTGTGGTTTGAGTTTATCGATGACTGCTACGCCGCTTTCCACATCTTCAGCTTCTCCAATAATTTGAATATCGGGCGCATAAAAGGAAAGCAATTCTCGCATGCCGTCGCGAAGGTTTTTATCGTCGTCTATAAGTAGTGCTGTAATCATGTTAGTTGTCGGTTGTGGGTTGTGCGTTATTAGTTGGCTTTTCGATGTATTGAATTGGCAGATGTAAAGTCACTTTGGTTCCAGAATTACCATGTCCCAATTCTTCAATTTCAACTTCAGCCTTTTTAGAAGTTGAGGTCGCAATCATTTGCAACCTTTTTTTAGTAATATCCAACGCCATCGATTGGTGCACAGAAACGGAATTCTCTTTGATCGCTTTTGAAGTCGCATACCCAATTCCGTTGTCGATAATCGTACAAATCAAATTGCTTTTATCTAATTTAAAATCAATTGAAATGCTTCCGATTTCTTTGCTTGGAATGACGCCATGAATGATAGCATTCTCTACGAAAGGTTGCAATAATAAAGGTGGTAAAGCCAAGTCGTCTTCGATATTGTCATCTTTAGAAATGGTGAAACTAAATTTGTTGTTGAAGCGCAACTGCTCCAATTCGAGATAGTTTTGCAAACTTTGAATTTCCTTATCAATGGGTATCAATGATTTTTTAGAATACTCTAAAGTAAGTCGCATCAATTTAGAAAATTTCGCCAAATATTTTACTGCCGAATGCGTTCCGTTTTGTACGATAAAACTCGAAATCGATCCCAAACAATTGAACACAAAATGCGGATTCATCTGCAAGTGCAAGGCTTTTTGCTCGTATTCTGCCAATTCTTTTTGCAGCGTTAACGTTTTCTTGAGTTGCATGCGATTGTAGAACAAAAATCCAATTCCAGCCAATAACAAAGCGAAAAGTCCTGCAAAAATCAATTGTAATTTATTTTGTTTGGCTTGTTCTTTTAGGATTAATTCCCGTTTTTCGTGTTCCTCTTTTTGAATCACTTCCCGTTTATCGAATTCAAAATTCATCGCCGTCTCCACGCTTTTGCGAATCGTTTCGGCATTGGTTAGACTATCTTTCGCTTGGCTGTATAATTTGAAATGTACCAATGATTGTCCCGCATTTCCTTGTTGATCGTAAATTGTACTTAGTAATTTCTCAGCAATGACAATTTGTTCCAGAACGTTAATCTCTTTAGCTAGTTTCAATGCTTTATTCGCGCTAGACAAAGCAGCAGTTGCATTCTTTTGATCTAAATACAACTGTCCCAAATAAAGATGGGTATCGGCAACACCAAATTTATCTTCAATGGAGGCAAAGGTTTGAATGGCTGCATTCCAACTTTCGATGGATTTCGTTGGATTTTGAGTCGCCAAAAAATACAATCCCATATTATTATACCATTCTCCTAAGGCTCTTGAATCTGGGTTTTGGTCGATGCTGGTTTTTGCTTTTGAGTAATAATCAAAGGCTTTATCGTTATTTTTCTGTTTTAAATAACAGTTTGCTATGTTCGTAAGCGTAATGCCTATATGTTGATCTTTGAATTTATCTTGAATTTTTTGAGCTTTGATAAAATATTCTAGTGCCTTGAAAACTTCGCCTTGCGATTGATACGCCACGCCAATATTATTGTATACTTGAGCGTATTTTTTGAATTCTTTTATTTCCTCATAAACAGTCACTGACTTGAGATGAAATAGCAATGCTTTGGCGTAATTGCTTTGTTCGGCAAACACAATTCCGATACTTCCGTAGGCTTTTGCCAATCCTTTTTTAATGGCAAGACTATTTTTTGAATCTGTTTGGGATTCGTTTTCAAAAATCGATTGAGCTCGAGAAAAGCATGCTAATGCTTGAGAATAATTACCTAAAATGATTTCTGAATTTCCGAGATTTAATTGCGCGTTTCCCTCTTCAATTTTGTATTGTAGTTTTTGAGCCAACTGTAATGCTTTAATAGCATATTGCTGCATTAATTTTGGATCGCTCGTTTTATAAGCGTCAGCGATTGCATTAAGCGTTTGCGTTTTATCGATGTCGTTTTTGGACTTTTGCAAAACCACCAACAAACTATCAATTTTCTTATTCTGAGCGAACCCAGCTGTGAAACTGATAATGAGGAGATATAAAAGAATTGGTTTTTTCATTTTCCTAATAATTGATAAGCAAATGTAGTATTTACTTATACATACTAATAGGTCAATGAAGAGATGTTGGTTTTGAATGAGAAAACGATGGATTTCAACGAGAATTTATAATCACGAATGCATTGAAATAAAAAACCTTCCCAATCGAAGCTCGAATGGAAAGGTTTTAAACGTATAAACAACTCAATTATTCTTTAATAATCTTCTCTTCTTTACTTCCTTTTTCCGTCGTGATTTTTACGAAATAAATACCATTGGCTTTGTCAGTAATATCCAAAACTTTTTGGTTTCCTAGCGTCGTTTGAAGAATTCTACCATGCATATCGTACAATTCCATCAACTTAATATTCGAATTAGCATTGACATTTATTATCGAATTGGTTGGATTCGGATAAATAGCGACACTCGCATCCAATTCAAATCCAGCATTGCTTAAAAGAGCAAAAACAGTTTCAGCATCATTAGTTATTAGTGGAAGATTGTAATCAAAATAAAGTCCAGCTCTTTGCAAAACGATATCGTTGTTGACTAAATTACTGTTTGTTCTTATTCTGAACAACACGTCTCCATGACCTCCAACTGGAGGATTACCGCTTCTAGCTTCAAGATTTATTTCTTCAAAAATAAATTCTACAATATTGCCTGTAATTCGAGTATAACATGGATGCGAGCTGCTTAATAACTGTAAAGTAGCAATATCACATTTTGCGAGATCAATTTCAATTCTTACCACTACATTTTCGGCTAGATAAGTTCCTGTATTTTCAAAATTAACGACATAATGCAAGTAATTACCAATTTCGACTGGCGAAAGTAATTCTCCTTCGATACAAGTAATTGCATTTGGAACACTCGAACCTACAACAGTCTGAACGTAACTTAATTGATTGTCCGCTTGATTTTCATCAGTTGCTACTGGATTTATTGAAACACTAAAATTTAAAATAGTCCCGACGTTAACTGGCGGCGTTGTACTTGGCGAATTTACCGAAAGCGTCACATAAATACTTCTACTTTCAAATGGTAATAAGTCAGCATAATTCCAGTTTAAAACTCCCGTACTTTGAGTACTTGGCGCCAGTGTTGCCGAGGTGAAATCTAAAAGCGTGTCATTATAATTGAAATTTACACTTCCCGAAACTGCTATATTTCCTTTATTTCGATATACCATTTTATAAGTGGCAACATTGCCCGGAATAGCGGCATCAATTGGTTCGATTACCACTTCTACATCTTGATGGCTCCCGATTGGAACCATACAAAAGTTTTGTGTACTGCTTTCGTTTACATTCGCAAAAGGAACGGTTACCGAAGTTGGAGAAAAACTAAACCAAGTTGGATTTTCAACTTCTGGTGTTACATCAAAACTTCCTGCTGGTGTGTAGAATTTATAATTTCCGTTGACTTCTGTAAATGTTGACGCTTGATTCCCATCGTTGATGTTCAATTTTATAAACTGCTTTGGTAAATCTGTGTCGTCACAACCGTTGTTATTGGTATCCAATTTAATTTGTCCAGCAATTGTGTTATAAAAACCTCCTGGAACGAAAGAGCAATAGGAATTAAAGACGATATTCCCATTATTAACATTGATACTTTGATTTAAGATTTGATTTATCCCAGCTATTTTTGCCTCGTCAGTACATACAAAAGTTAAAATTGGATTTTGACTCCAGGAATAAAAGCTATTTGTATTAATAAATGAATTACCATTTTTAATATTGATTCTGCTTAAGTTATTATAGGAGCAACTTAAATTTTGCAAACTAGTTGCGGTACTAAAATCTAAACTGGTTAATAAATTATAATCACACTGAGCAGTGACGAGCGCCTTTAATCCTTCAAAATCTAATGTTGTCAATTGATTATTTTGACAGTTTAAGTAATTCAAATTTATCAATCCTGCCATATTTATTGTTGTTAGTTGATTATATCGACAGCTTAAACTGCTTACGAGAGTTGATCCTGAAAAATCTAAAGTCGTTAGTTGATTATTGTCAACACTGACAAGGCTAAGACTAGGTAAGTTTGTTAAATCCAAAGATGAAAATAAATTATTATAGGCATAGAACGTTGACAAATTATTAAGTCCAGCAACATTTATAGAAGACAATTGATTAATGCCACAATCGAGATATCTTAAGTTTGACAAACTAGAGACATTTATCGAAGTTAATGAATTGTACCTACAATCTAAATGTTCCAATAAAGGCAAAGCGCTTAAATCTAAATTAAACAGTGCGAAGTTAAAAGCGCAATCTAAATATTTCAATACAGGTACGTTCGAAAAAGTAATGGAGTTACTTTGGTTAAATTGATATTCTACACGATCAAGATTAGGCATATTACTCAACACTAAGGAAGTGATTTGATTGTTAGAGCAATTCAATGTTTTTAGATTGATTAACGAATCAACATTGATTGAACTTAATTGATTTAAAGAACAATTTAAGTCTTCCAATTGGTCTAAAGGCTGCACATCCAAATTGGTCAATAAGTTGGACAAACATCTAAGTGTCTTTAGATTGACTAAATTACTGATATTCAATACAGCTAACTGATTATAGGAACAGTCTAAAAATAAAAGTGAGCTTAAATTGTTTACGTTCAGATTCGTCAAATTAGTGTTGTTGTTGCACCTTAATACAGAAACATTAATGAATGCTTCAATGCCTGTTAAATCTGAAATATTAGCGTAACTAGCGTCAAGATCATTTGTAAAAGCAGCGGCTTCTGTAATTTGTATTTCGTTGTCGAAATTACTATCAACTCCGAGCGAAATTAATCTGGATTTAAAATTGGCATCAGGAATATATACGTTGTTTGGATCATTAATCACCAAATCAAAACTGGTTATATTGGCACAAGTAGAAGATAGCGGATCAAAAACTCTAACACCAATAGTCTGAGGATTCGTACTATTTGTATAAGTTGCTGGATTGGCTATTAAATTACTACTATTTTGAGCATCGGCTAAACTTGGGAAATAGTCAATTTGAACTCCAGAATCACTGTTAATTATCGCATTTTGACTGGTCAAATCAAACGTAGCAAATCCATCAAATGGATTGTCCACAACTACTAGATCAGGTGCTTGATTGGCATTTGCTCCCGGCAAAACGGAAATCAAAGTTGAAAAAATAGTAGAACATTCCCCAAAAGATGGTGTAAATATATAGGTACCGGTTGTTTCTACAGTTGGTGCCCAAGTTCCTCCAATACCATTGTCAGATGTTGTAGGCAATATAAAACCTGCACAAACCGAAGGTTGAATTGAAAACGTGGGCGTTACGGATGCTAAACTGGTAATGGTTGTTGATGCTTGATTTGAAACACAACCCGTTGCGATATCGTTTACTACAACTGAATAATCGCCAATAATTGAGGTTGAAAAACTGCCTACATTACCCGGATCTGTAGCGCCAGATGGAACTGTCCAACTAAAACTAGGATTGAACCAGTTTCCCGCAGTAGTGACAACCGATGGATTGAGATCGCAAGTAGCAGTAGCACTTATTGTTACAACTAGTGGCGGGTTAAAATAAACATAAGTTCCTGCTGAATTAGAAACACAACCACTAACGACATCAGTAATAGTAACAAAATAGGAACCTTCAATTGCAGTAGAGAAACTTGATACATTTCCAGGATCTAGAACTCCGAAAGGCACCGTATACGAATAACTATAAATACCAGGAGAACCGGGAGATGTTGTTACTGTTGTCGCATTTCCAATACAAATTACTGGATTACCAATTGTCACAATTGGCTTCTGACTCACCACCAAACTTAAGGTAGAAAATGAAGGATTATTTGGGTCAGCAATATCCCATGCTCTAATATAAAGTGTTTGATTGAAGAGCGTTGTGTTTGTATATGGTGATGATAAATCAATTGGATTAGCTGCTGCTTGAGAATCAGCTAATGTTAAGTGATAAGAAACTAGTGTACCAGCCTGTGTTATAATCGTTGGCGTGATGACATTAATATCAAAAGCCGCAATACCATCACTATTATCATCGCAAACTCGGTAAGGTGCTGGATTGTTGATGGTCGGTTGAGCATAAGCAAAACTCGATACAAAAAGTAATAGGTAGATGACTGTTCTCATTTGTTGGGTTATTAATGTTTTTGTTTTCATAATTTCTGATTATTAAATTTCGCCGATATTTTTTTTGCTTTTTATTAAATCATTTAATGCTTTTGCAAAGTAAATTCTTGATTTAGCCGCTTCTGTTATTTGATATTTTATTTTATTTTCACAATGCCTTAATTAATTCTTGCAATTTTTCCCTTTTACTCTGCGCGATTGGAATGTTGGTATTATCCGCCATTATCACATAACCACCGTCCGTTTTGATATATGATTTTAAAAAGGATAGATTAATCAAATGCGATTGATGAATTCTTTCAAATCCTTGTTCCGTAAGCATTTCTTCGTATTCTTTCAAAGTTTTAGAAATTAAAACTGGCTTGTGATTCTTAATAAAAAACTCGGTGTAATTTCCTTTGGCTTCCAATCTGATAATATCGGCAACTTCAAAAAGGTGAATTCCATCGCTCGTTGAAAGTGCAATTCTTTTGAAATTATCTACTTTCTTTCGAATGTTTTCCAGCAACAAATCAATATGGTCAAACGATTTTGTAGAGGAGGAAATCGCTTTTATCTTGGCAATAGTTTCTTGCAATTCCTCAGGATCAATGGGTTTCAAAATAAAGTCTAGTGCACTAAACTTAAAGGCTTTGACTGCATATTTTTCATGAGCGGTAATAAAAACGATATGCGATGCAATTTTCCCATTGGTCTTTTTTAAACGTTCGAGTATATCGAAGCCAGTGCCGTCACTCAAGTGTATATCTAAAAAAATGACTTGTGGCTGCAATTTCTCTATAGCAACAATGCCTGTCTTAACACTTTCGGCTTCACCAATAATGTGAATGTCATTTGTATAGCGCTCTAGAAGGGCTTTCAGTCCTTCACGTAAGTGTTTGTCGTCGTCGATGAGTAGTGCTGTAATCATAGTTATTATCTGTTGTTTTTTATTTAATGTATTGAATAGGCAATCTTAAAACTACTTTGGTTCCAGTGACTTCTCCATTATTTGTCATTTCTTGGATGTCAATTTGTGCTGATTTTAAAGTTGTTGCTTCCATTATTTCCAAGCGTTTTTTGGTGATTTCTAATGCCATCGATTTGTGAGCGGTTACCGAATCTTCTTTCAAATGTTTTGATTTCGAAAGTCCAATGCCATCATCGGAAATACTACAAATAAACTGCCCGTTTTGAACATCAAAGTTCACTTCAATTTTTCCATTACCTTCTTTGGGAACCAATCCATGTAAAATTGCATTTTCTACAAAAGGTTGAATTAATAATGGTGGAATTCCCATATTGAATTCAACTTTATCGCTAGATTGAATGGAAAATTCAAATTTGTTATGAAACCGTAATTGTTCCAACTCTAAATAATTCTGCAAGCTTTCGATTTCTTTATCAATTGGAATTAGTGAACCTTTTGAATATTCGAGTGTGAGTCGCATCAATTTTGAAAACTTAGATAAATATTTTAATGCAGAATCGGTTCCGTTCTGCACAATAAAACTCGAAATAGAGCCTAAACAATTGAACACAAAATGGGGATTCATTTGCAAATGCAGTGCTTTTTGTTCGTATTCAGCTACTTCTTTTTGCAAAGTCAATCGACGTTTGATTTGTCTTCTGTTGTAGGTCACGAATATCAAACCTGTTAATAACACTAGTCCAATAATTGAAAACAAAATGAACTGAAAATTCCTTTTAGACTCTTCTGCAACAATGGCGGTTTTTCTTTTGTATTCCGATTCCATTTCAGAAAGCAAAATTTTCTTAGTGTTCTCTTGATTGACAATACTATCACGTGCAACGATATAATTTTTGTAATGGAAGTAGGACAATTGAGAATTATTCTTGATGGCGTATAAATCACTCAGCAATTTTTCAGAGTGAAAGGTTTGATCTAAAATTCCAATTTCTTTTGCATAATCTAAAGATCGTGTTGCCAATACAATGGCTTCGTCATACTTCTTTAATTCTAAATGAAGTAAACCAAGATTATAAAGTGCTAAAGAAGCCCCGAATTTGTTTTGCATTTCTTCGTACAAATTCAAAGCAGTTGTATAATATTGACCCGCTAGATTATAGTCTTTATCATTTTTATAGTAATCTCCGAAATAGTTGTTTAATAGAGCAAATCCACGCTGATTATTCATTTTCTCGAACAGCTTTTTTGCTTTCAAATAATAACTTAACGCTTGTTTCTTGTCGCCTTTTTCGGCGTAAATAACACCAATGTTCGTCAAAGTTACTGCAGCAGTTTGTTCCCCAATTTCTTCTTGAATAGCAAATGCTTTTTTGAAATATTCTAAAGCTTTGATGTTGTTTTGCTGCGATTTGTAGACGATTCCGATATTATTGTAGGCCTTTGCGACATTAATTTTTTGTCCAATTTCGAGATAGATTTTCAAGGCTTTTTGATACATTTCCAAGGCCATATAATAATTGCTTTCTTGAGAAAAAACAATTCCTTGACTGGCAAATGCTCTACCCAATCCATTTTTTATTCGTCCAGCATCGATGTCAGAATTAGAACTCAAAAGGCTTTCAAAAGCTAATTGTGCTTTATTAAAATACTGATTGGCTTGTCTGTAATTGCCGAGAATGATGTTTGCGTTTCCTGAATTAATAAAGGAATTGGAAAGTCCAAAATTGTAATTTGTTTTTTGCGCTAATGCTGCAGCTTTCAAGGCATAAAAAGCAGTAGAATCCGGATTGGATTCTTTGTATTTGTCGGCGATGCTATTGAAAGTATTGACCTTGGCGGTGTCACTTTTGACAACAGCAAGTACTCGTCTTAAACTATCAATTGCAGTACTATTTGATTGACTAAAAGCACTGACGCTTAGTATCAAAAAGAGAAACGATAAGTAGCAATTAATTTTCACAATAGCTTGTTTTAATTTTCTATACAAATATACTAGGAACCTATTTGCTAAAATTACGCTATTTAGTATTAGGTTGTTTTGACTTAGTATTCGATAGTTCTGGGTTATTATTCCAAATTAACTAGTAGCATAAAAAAACCCTAATAGAATTTTATTTCTAAAAGGGTTAATGAAAATCTTGTAAAAACTATTATTTAAACGCTTTCAATCCAGGGAAATAAGCAGAGTTGCCTAATTCTTCTTCGATGCGTAATAATTGATTGTATTTTGCCATACGATCCGAACGCGATGCCGAACCGGTTTTGATTTGACCACAGTTTAATGCCACTGCTAAATCCGCAATCGTGTTGTCTTCTGTTTCTCCTGAACGGTGTGACATTACAGAAGTGTAACCCGCACGATGAGCCATATCTACTGCTGCAATGGTTTCGGTCAAGGTTCCGATTTGGTTTACTTTTACGAGGATTGAATTCGCAATTCCTTTTTCGATTCCTGTTGAAAGTCGCTCTACATTGGTTACGAATAAATCATCTCCAACGAGTTGCGTTTTATTTCCAATTAATTCGGTCAAGTATTTCCATCCATCCCAATCGTCTTCTTGCATTCCGTCTTCTATAGAAATAATTGGATACTTTGCTGCTAATTCAGCAAGATATTCTGCTTGTTCTTTAGAAGTTCTGATTTTTCCCGTTTCCCCTTCGAATTTGGTGTAATCGTATTTTCCGTTTACATAAAACTCAGACGCTGCACAATCGAGTGCAATCATGATTTCATCTCCGAATTTGTAACCTGCATTTTCAACGGCTTTTTTGATGGTATCTAATGCGTCTTCTGTTCCTCCTGCTAAGTTTGGTGCAAATCCACCTTCGTCTCCAACTGCAGTTGAAAGACCACGGTCATGTAACACTTTTTTCAAGTGGTGAAAAATCTCCGTTCCCATTTGCATGGCATGTGTAAAAGAAGTTGCTTTTACCGGGAAAATCATAAATTCTTGAAAGGCAATTGGCGCATCCGAATGCGAACCTCCGTTGATTATATTCATCATCGGAACCGGAAGTGTGTTGGCAGAAACACCACCAATATAACGGTATAAAGGCATTCCCAATTCGTTAGCCGCTGCTTTGGCAGCCGCTAGTGAAACACCAAGAATGGCATTGGCACCTAAATTTGATTTGTTTGGAGTTCCGTCTAAATCGATCATGCGTTGGTCGATTTGGTTTTGTTCGAAAACGGAAGTTCCTAGTAATTCTTCGGCTATTTTAGTATTGACATTTTCAACGGCTTTTAAGACACCTTTTCCAAGGTATGCTTTTCCGCCATCACGCAATTCGACTGCTTCGTGTTCACCAGTGGATGCTCCAGAAGGTACAGCCGCTCTTCCGAGAACGCCGTTTTCAGTAACTACATCAACTTCAATGGTTGGATTTCCTCTTGAATCGAAGATTTGTCTTGCGTGGATTTTGATAATAATACTCATGTTTTAGATTTTTGGATTATTAGATTTTTGGATCTTTAGATTTACAAATATATTCTATCTTAAATTCTGATAAGTGTAAATTTTTGAATGTTATTAACGATAACGATTTAGTTCGAATCAGCCTTGATGTTTTTTACAAATTGATCGAATAAATAACTAGAATCGTGTGGGCCTGGACTTGCTTCTGGGTGGTATTGCACTGAGAAACAATTCTTAGATTTCATTCGCATTCCTGCTACTGTATGATCGTTGAGATGTATGTGGGTGATTTCTAAATCAGGATGATTTTCTAATTCTTCTTTATTGACAGCAAACCCGTGGTTTTGAGAGGTAATTTCTCCTTTCCCTGAAACTAAATTCATCACTGGATGATTGATTCCACGATGGCCGTTGAACATCTTGTAGGTTGAAACGCCATTTGCTAGTGCAATAACTTGATGTCCGAGACAAATTCCGAATAAAGGTTTGTTATTCGCTAAAATATCTTTAGCCACTTGGATTGCTCCAAAAAGTGGGTCGGGATCACCAGGACCATTCGATAAGAAATACCCGTCTGGATTAAATTCGGCTAAATCCTTATAACTCGAGTTGTATGGAAATACTTTAATGTAGCAATCCCGTTTGGCGAGGTTGCGGAGAATATTGGTTTTAATTCCAAGATCTAGTGCGGCTATTTTGTATTTGGCTGTTTCATTTCCGAAGAAATACGGTTCGGTTGTAGAAACTTTGGAAGCCAATTCTAAACCTTTCATGTCGGGGACTTTTGCCAATTGAGCTTTGAGATCTTCTAATGAAGTGCCGTCAGTACAAATGATTGCATTCATGGCTCCATTATCACGGATATAACTCACTAATGTGCGCGTATCGACATCAGAAATACAGATTAAATTTTGTTTGGTGAAATAGTCTTCGAGGCTTTCAGAAGCAGCTGAACGGGAATAATTAAAACTAAAATTCTTGCAGACCAAACCAGCTATTTTTATGGATTCGGATTCAACTTCTTTTTCGTTAACGCCGTAATTTCCGATATGTGGATTGGTAGCGACCATGATTTGACCGAAGTAGGATGGATCGGTAAATATTTCTTGATACCCTGTCATTCCGGTGTTGAAGCAAACTTCGCCGAAAGTAGTTCCAGAAATACCGATTGACTTTCCGTGGAAGATGGTGCCGTCGCTTAGTAGGAGGATGGCGGGTTGTTTTGTGATGTAGTTCATTTGGTTGTGTGTAGTTAGTTGGTGTGGGTTTTGGGTCCTAGGTTCTGGATGTTGGGACTTGCACCTTGTATCCTTTACCTTGCAACTCAAACTGTTTTGCAAATTTATTTTTTTTACCGCAAAGTTCGCAAAGGTTTTGACGCAAAGTTCGCAAAGGTTATGAACAAGTTGTGATAATATTGGATGCCCTAGCCCTGATCGGAGTGGTTATCCTTTTGTGCCGTCGTTCGGCGCAAAAGATAGTAGCGTAGAGCAGGTTACCGGCTCCTAAAAAAAAGGCAAAAAAAAAGGACAAACTTTAAAAGTTTATCCTTGATTTGTATTGAATGATGCATTTCATTATTCAGCTTTTTCTTCCGTGTCTTCAGCGGCTGGTGCTTCTGGAATTTCCGCTTCTGGAGTTTCTTCCACTTCTGCTTGAGGAGTTTCCACTTCAGCAACTGGAGCTTCTTCAACTGCTGTTTCAGCAACTGGAGCTTCTTCCACTTCTGCTTGAGGAACTTCAGCAACTGGAGCTTCCGCTTTTGGAGCAGCAGGAGCAGTTGTAGCACCTTTAGCTTTTCCACCACGACGGCTTTTTGCTTTTTTCTCTTCTTTTTTACCACCGTTGTAAAGTTCGTTGAAATCTACCAATTCGATCATTGCCATATCAGCATTATCTCCAAGACGATTTCCAACTTTGATGATACGAGTGTAACCACCTGGGCGATCTCCTACTTTAGCAGCTACGTCTCTGAACAAGTCAGTTACAGCATATTTGCTACGTAGGTAAGCGAAACAAATACGACGGTTGTGTGTAGTATCTTCTTTTGATTTTGTGATAAGCGGCTCAACGAATTGTTTTAACGCTTTTGCTTTAGCGACAGTGGTATTGATACGTTTGTGCTCGATTAAAGAACAAGCCATATTAGCAAGCATCGCTGCTCTGTGACCTTTTTGTCTGCTTAAGTGATTGAATTTTTTTCCGTGTCTCATGACGTGTTTTTTAAAACTTCATCTTGCTACAATCCGCTTTGGAGAGCAAAATATGAAGTCATTTATTCTTTATCTAATTTGTATTTTGCTAAGTCCATTCCGAAAGTTAAATTTTTCACAGCGACTAATTCGTCTAATTCTGTTAAAGATTTTTTACCGAAATTACGGAACTTCATTAAGTCATTTTTATTGAAAGAAACCAAGTCTCCTAAGGTATCTACTTCAGCTGCTTTTAAACAGTTTAGTGCTCTTACGGAAAGATCCATATCGACTAATTTTGTTTTAAGCAATTGACGCATGTGCAACGATTCTTCATCGTAAGATTCAGTTTGAGCAATTTCGTCAGCTTCTAAAGTAATTCTTTCGTCAGAAAACAACATAAAGTGATGAATTAGCACTTTTGCAGCTTCAGTCAAAGCATCTTTAGGATTGATAGAACCATCCGTTTTGATTTCAAAAACTAATTTTTCGTAATCTGTTTTTTGCTCCACACGGAAGTTTTCTATAGCATATTTTACATTTTTTATAGGCGTAAAAATAGAATCTGTAAAAATAGTTCCGATGGCTGCGTTTTGTTTTTTGTTTTCCTCTGCAGGAACATAACCACGACCTTTTTCGATAGTTAATTCGAAATTCAGTTTGATTTTGCTATCTAAATTACAGATTACCAATTCTGGGTTCAGTACTTGGAAACCTGAAATAAATTTTTGGAAATCACCAGCTGTAAGTTGGTCTTTACCAGTAACTGAAATTGTAACCGATTCGTTATCAACATCTTCAATTTGTCTTTTGAAACGCACTTGTTTCAAGTTCAAAATGATTTCTGTAACGTCTTCAACAACTCCTGAAATAGTAGAAAATTCGTGGTCTACACCTTCAATTCTAACAGAGGTAATTGCGTATCCTTCTAAAGCGGAAAGCATTACTCTTCTAAGTGCATTACCAACGGTCAATCCGTAACCTGGTTCTAAAGGTCTAAACTCAAATTTACCTTCAAAATCGTTAGAATCGATCATGATAACTTTATCGGGCTTCTGAAAATTAAATATTGCCATAATTTCGACTAAGTCAATTATTATTTGTTGTACAATTCGACGATTAACT
>JAYVZG010000099.1:0-2821 GCA_043783565.1 Flavobacterium sp.
ATGCTTTAGAATTTTCTTCTACTGCCCTAATAGTTACTTCAATTTATGATTTGAATGGTAAAGTAGTGGTTGCCACTGAAAGTACTTCTGGAAATCAAGCTATAGATATTTCGAACTTATCTGCAAGTATATATTTTGCTCGATTTACCACTTTAGAGGGAAAGAATAAAACAATAAAGTTTATGAAAAAATAAACGTAACTTTTTTAAATTTAAAAGTCCCAAACAAATTTTTGTTTGGGACTTTTTTTGATTAATGCTGGAAAATTAAATTAAGTGTTGTACAAACTAAACGTTTTATTGTTTGATAAACTTAATTGTTTTTTCATGATTTGATGTATCAACTATCTTAACAAAATAGATACCTTTATTCAATTCATTTATCAAAAATTGGTAATCACTGGTTTGATTTTCAAATGATTTTACCAATTGACCCGTTATTGAATATACTTCAACTTTGGTTGTATTTTCACTTAATGTAAAATAACTAGTAGCAGGATTTGGTGATAAGAGCAATTGAGATTTATTGACGAACGAATCATTAGATAAATTTGTAGGTAATTGATTGCCATATACTTTAAATTGTCCAGCTGCAATAGTTATTACGTCTGTAACATTAGTAACCGTAAGCGATGTATTATCCATCAAATTGTACCATACACCTGGGTAGGGAAAGTTAGGAACGATGTCTTGAGAAGTAACATTAAAGTTAGTCAATACTACAACATTTTTCATTTGCGGATCTGAAATTGAAGTATCGAAAATATATAATTTAGGCGTTAATGTTGTTCCCGAATTGATGGAATAATTACCACTAAAAACGGGTTGTGATTTTTTCAAATCGATCATTTTTGCCCAATCGTTATAAATTTTATTTCGGTTAGCATCTGCCAACCATCCTGCATTTTGCCATTGCACTTGAGGTTTATTGTCCAATTTACAATCACCAGCAATTGCATCTGTTTGGGTATTTAAAGTTCCGTTGGCGCAAGTAAAAATAGAGGAATCCCATCCAAGTTCGCCAAAATGCAAAATCATTTTAGGGCCTGGTACTAATAATGAAATGGCTCCAATAGCAGACATTCTCGACAAAGCAGTATTTAAAGTTCGTACATTATGTGAGGTGTTTGTGTTATTTCCGAAAGTAACATTTTTATACATCAATCGTTCTTCATCATGACTTTCAGCATAACCAATATTTCTTTTTCCTGAAAATCCGTGTGCAACATTTCCCATTCGGGTTATATCATTGCTCGAGTTGAAACCCATTGATAGTTGGTTGTACTGGTCGGTCATTTTACCCCAAAGCATTACCCCTTTACTTGGTGTTTCGTTTACACGATAATTAGCCCATTGTTGCTCTTCGCTATCAATTCCTAAATGTTCGAAAATGGTGTAATGTGTTGGATCCAAGCTCCATGAATAATCTGCATATTCCTTAAGCACATCTACTCTATCTTGTTGGTATCCATTGGTTAAAGCGTCACTTCCTGTAGCGTTTTGAGTAAATCCTTTGGTTAAATCCCATCGAAAACCATCAATTTTATATTCTTCAATCCATTGTTTTATAACTCGTTTTACATAGTTTTTAGTTCGAGATTGTTGGTGATTAAAATCGTTTCCTACGCTATAACTATGTGTCGCCACCATATTGAAATAAGGATTGTCAGACGAAGGTGCTCCCCAACCATCGCCATCAGGATCATTCATCCACATCCTGTTCATTGGGTTACGACCGAAAGCATGATTAAGGGCAACATCCAGTATTATAGCAATTCCGTTTTGATGGCATAAATCAATAAATTCTCTTAATTTATTAGCTGGTCCATAAGCCTTATCATTTGCAAGATGAAAACTGGTGTTATAACCCCAACTTTCGTTGCCATCAAATTCCATGATTGGCATTAATTCTATGGCATTGATTTTTAGATTTTTGAAATAGTCAATTTTATTAATTAAATTTTGATAACTTCTGTTGGTATCAAAATCACGAACCAATACTTCATATACTACTAATGCGTCTTTACTAGGCTTTACAAAATTTGTAGTGGCTGCGCTCCACGGATATGGAGTTTGCCCAGTTCGAAGAACGGTTACTTCGCGCTCTTGCCCGGATGCACTTGGAAAAGCGGGTAAATTTGGATAAACTATAGGTGATATATAAGGATCATCGAAAGAAGATAATACCATTGTAGAATAAGGATCGGCAGTTTTAACTAGTACCGGCGAATTAGCAACTGGCGTATTATCAACCACCCAGTATTGATAGGTATAGTCAACACCTGGGGATAATCCAGTAAGTTCCAACCAAAATTTAGTAGAACTCACATCTTTTTTCATAGAATAATTTACGTTCGGCTGCCAGTTATTGAAGCTTCCTGCAACATATATATACTCTTTTCCGGGAGCATCGAGTACTAAAACGGCTTTAGTAGGATCTACAGGATCATAATTAATTCCATCTAATTTTCCTATTGGTAAAGCTTCTACTATTTGTAATGGAGTTACAATTACTATAAACTTTTTGGTTTGTGTTACTGTTCCTTGAGTAATATCGAGTTCATAATTTTGATTTTCTGTAATTCCTGTATGATCATATGAAAAACTAGAAACTCCTGTAGTTGTTGATAAACTTACACCATTTGCTTTCAAATTATAGTTCGCAATACCATTAGTATTTGAGGCAGAAACTGTTCTGTTTCCGCCCGAAGAAATAATTGTAGTACTATTTACTGTAGGAATTAGCAGTGAAGCTTGAAAAAGTCCTACTTCGGATAAAATGTCTTGTGATTTTTTATCACCCGTACCGTTTTTAGCTTTTA
>JAYVZG010000100.1:0-58535 GCA_043783565.1 Flavobacterium sp.
AGCAGTTAACGAACCTGTAAAATCGTACGCACCCAATTCGCCTGAAAAAGCGGCTGTTTTAGCAGCTTACAAAAAGATGTGGAACGAAAAAATCGAGGTGCCTTTATACATTGGTAGCGAAGAAATAAAAACGGGAAATACTCGTACCATGTCTGCTCCTCATGATCATCAACATATCGTTGGTACTTATCATTTAGCAGAGAAAAAACATGTTGAAAAAGCCATTGCCAATGCGTTAGAATCTAAAGCTAAATGGGCGAATATGGCTTGGGAACAACGGGCTGCCATTTTCTTAAAAGCAGCCGAATTAATTGCTGGTCCGTATCGAGCTCGCATTAATGCTGCAACAATGATTGCACAATCGAAGACTATTTTTCAAGCAGAAATTGACGCTTCTTGTGAATTGATTGACTTCTTACGTTATAACGTTGAATTCATGACACAAATCTATAACGACCAACCCAAATCGGATTCTGCAGTATGGAATCGTTTGGAATACCGTCCTTTAGAAGGTTTTGTGTATGCTATAACACCTTTCAATTTTACGGCCATTGCGGCGAATCTTCCTGCTAGTGCTGCGATGATGGGCAATGTGGTACTTTGGAAACCAAGCGATAGTCAAGTGTTTTCGGCTAAAATCATCATAGATATCTTTAAAGAAGCTGGTCTTCCTGATGGCGTTATCAATGTGGTTTTTGGTGATGCTCAGATGATAAGCGAAACTGTGTTTGCGAGTCGTGATTTTGCAGGAATTCACTTTACCGGATCAACACACGTTTTCAAAGACATTTGGAAAACCATTGGAATGAATATTCATCACTATAAAACCTATCCAAGAATTGTTGGGGAAACTGGTGGAAAAGATTTCATTATTGCGCATCCAAGCGCCAATGTAAAACAAGTAGTTACAGGAATTGCTCGTGGAGCCTTTGAATTTCAAGGACAAAAATGTTCCGCAGCTTCTAGAGCTTATATTCCAAAAAGCCTGTGGAATGACGTGAAATCACAATTAATTACCGACGTGAAATCCATGAAAATGGGTTCTCCAGAAGATTTTGGCAATTTTATTACTGCCGTTATTCACGAAGGATCTTTTGATAAATTGGCGAGTTACATCGACCAAGCTAAAAAAGACACCAATGCAGAAATCATCATTGGCGGGAACTATGACAAATCGAAAGGTTATTTTATAGAACCTACCGTTATTGTTACTACAGACCCAAAATACACCACGATGGAAACAGAATTGTTCGGTCCTGTAATGACTATTTATGTCTATGAAGATTCCAAATGGAGTGAAACATTACAACTAGTAGATCAAACTTCAGAATATGCATTAACAGGTGCTGTTTTCAGTCAAGATCGTTATGCTATTGAAGAAGCAACAACAGCGCTTCAAAATGCTGCAGGAAATTTCTACGTCAATGACAAACCTACTGGAGCTGTAGTTGGAATGCAGCCTTTTGGTGGAGCAAGGGCATCAGGCACTAATGACAAAGCAGGTTCAGCATTGAATTTGTTGCGTTGGGCATCTCCAAGAACAATCAAAGAAACTTTCGTTACTCCTGAAGATTATCGCTATCCATTTTTAGGAGAATAATTCAACCTTTTATTATTTATTAAAAGTCTATTGTCATACAATAGACTTTTTTATTGCACTGTATCAGAAATATTTAGTACTTTAGGAGTTTATTTTAAATTCGATTTTTATGAAAACAAAATTATTCTTCGTTTGTCTTTTGACAACATTTATGAGTCAAGCTCAAACTCCAATAAATACTTTTTACATTGATGCTGCTGATGGATTTGCTGTGGTTACTTCTAATGCACCCATTGATCAAACGGCTTCAGGAGCGAATCTGGTTTGGAATTTTAACGACCTCGTTTCTATTGGTGATTCTAATTATTTTAACTCCATTCCAACAGCTTCAGAATTAAATACATTCCCCAATACAAATAAAGTAATCAATAGAAATGCAGTTGCTGATTTAGTACCATCAACGTCTCAATTTTTTACCAAAGATGTTGCTAATGTTGTTTCAATTACTGGTTTATTAAGTACTGGTTTGGAATTGAATTTCTCTACCAATAATGGAACAATAGGCGCTTTCCCAATGAATTATGGTTTTTCAAATACAGACACTGTTGCTGGAAATTATAATTACACTACCTATTCAGGAACATTTACTGGAAATATTGTGACCACAGTTGATGCCTATGGATTATTTACAAACAATATAGCCGGTGGAAATAACAATCCTGTATCAAGATTAAAAACAGTGATAACCATTAATTTAAATTATGGTTTTTTCACCAACATAGGAACCATTACTCAAACTACTTACAGTTATTATAGTACTACTAATATGTTATTTCGTAGTTCGACAACCGCTGCTTTAGTGCCACTAGCATCCATTGACCAAACAGACACAACTTTGGAAATTTATTTAGCATCATTAGGTTTAGAATCAAGTGAATTGGATACTAATTCCATTCAAATAGTTACAAATCCAGTAAAAAATAATCTAGCATTTCAAACCAATAAGTCAATAAATATAGAGGCTATTTCTATAATTGATACAAATGGAAGAATCGTATTAATGCAAGATACAGCTGAAAAATCAATAGATGTTCTGAATTTGCAAAAAGGTATTTACTTTGCTAAAATAGTTACCAATAAAGGTGTTTTCACTAAGAAAATCATCAAAGAATAAAAAAATATAAAGCCTCAAGAAATTGAGGCTTTTTTTATGCCTTAAACTTCAAAGGCAAATGAACCACTTTTTTAGTTTCGAAGAATTCATTGTCAAAAAATTCTGCAATATCATATTGAATAGCTTTTGGAAAATCCATTAATTCCTCCGTTAAATCGCCGCCTTTCAAATACAAGATGCCGTTCTTTAACTCATGCTTGTTTTGTTTCTTGATTTTATCTTTCACCCACATAAAGAAATCAGGCATGTTGGTAACCGCTCTACTCACAATAAAATCGAAATCGCCTTTGACATTTTCAGCACGCAATTGTTCTGCTTTTACATTTTTCAATCCTATAGCATCCGCGACTGCCTTTACTACATTAATCTTTTTCAGAATTACATCTATTAAATAAAACCGAGTTTCTGGAAACAATATCGCTAATGGAATCCCCGGAAATCCGCCGCCAGTTCCAACATCTAAAACATACGTTCCAGGCTCAAACTTTTGAATTTTAGCAATCGCTAAAGAATGCAACACATGTTTCACATACAACTCCTCAATATCCTTTCTAGAAATCACATTTATTTTAGCATTCCAATCTTGATATAAAACTTCTAATTGTTGAAATTGTGAGATTTGAATCTCTGTTAGATCTGGAAAATACCTGAGAATTTCTTTCATGCTTTGTTTTTTTTAACAAAAGTAATACTTTAGTGTTGATATATTTATGGGAACTTTGGCATTCTAAAAATTAATAATAAGTACATTTGTACGATATATAAAACCTATGAATCCCACGGCTCCAACTTTTGCAACTCAAGACAATTTAAAATTTTTCAGAACTCTAAACACCAGAGTGAATAATTATTTTAAAGAAAATAATATTTCTAAAACTGGAAACTGGAAAATCCACTTGAAAACGATTATCCTTTTTACCATTTTCCTTACTCCTTATTTCCTAATTCTAACCCTTGAAATGTCTATATGGTATCAACTTTTATTGAATATCCTTATGGGGATTGGAATGGCTGGAATCGGAATGAACGTCATGCACGACGGAAATCACGGTGCCTATTCTTCTAAATCGTGGATCAATAAATTTATGGGGGGTAGCATATATGTTTTAGCTGGAAATGTATACAATTGGCAAGTGCAACACAATGTATTACATCATACCTACACTAACATTTTAGGTCATGATGAAGATTTAGATGCGGGAAGAATCATTCGTTTTTCTCAAAATGCAGAATGGAGACGATTTCATAAATTTCAACATTATTATTCATTCTTTTTATACGGCTTATTAACTTTCAATTGGTCTCTAACTACAGATTTCAAACAAATGAGAGCGTATATGAAGAGAAAATTATCGTACGGAGAACCGCAAAGCCATAGAAAACTATGGACAGTTTTAGTAATTACCAAAATAATTTACGCTTTAATTTGGGTAGTCTTACCCATCGCTTTTGGTGTTATATGGTGGAAAGTACTACTTGGTTTCTTCGTGATGCATTACGCTGCTGGATTAATTTTAAGTATAGTTTTTCAATTGGCGCATGTTGTCGAAGAAACCGACAATCCCGTTCCAAATGAAACTGGCGAAATGGAAAATACTTGGGCCATTCACCAATTATACACTACCGCTAATTTTGCGCCAAAAAACAAAATTGTTAATTGGTTTACTGGTGGATTAAATCATCAAATTGAACATCATTTGTATCCTCATATCAGTCACATTCATTACGGAAAAATTGCTCAATTTGTAAAGCAAACCGCTGAAGAATGTAATTTGCCTTATCATGAATTTAAAACGATGCGAAGTGCTGTAATTGCTCACTATAAGCATTTAAAAGATTTAGGGCAAAACCCTCAAGTAGTATAATTATAAAAGACGCCTCTCAGCGTCTTTTCCTTTTTTAAGTTTTTTATAAAATCATTAATATTTGTATATGAACCATCTTCTTTCCGACAGAATTAATAAATTATCAACCTCTCAAACCCTAGCAATGGCAGCATTAGCAAGGGAATTAAAAGCACAAGGAAAAGACATCATCAGTTTAAGTTTGGGTGAACCCGATTTCAACACGCCGGATTTTGTTAAAGCAGCTGCAAAAAAAGCCATCGACGAAAACTACAGTACGTATTCTCCTGTAGAAGGTTACTTAGACTTGAAAGAAGCAATTTGTAGAAAATTCAAAAGAGACAACAATCTCGATTACAAACCGAGCAATATTGTTGTTTCTACAGGCGCCAAACAATCTCTATACAATATCGCACAAGTGATGCTCAATGATGGCGATGAAGTGATTCTCCCAGCACCGTATTGGGTAAGCTATTATGAAATCATCAAAATGGCAGGTGGAATTCCTATTGAAGTCCCTACTTCAGTAGAAAACGATTTTAAGATCACGCCAGACCAATTAGAAAAAGCCATCACGCCCAAAACTAAAATGATATGGTACAGTTCTCCTTGCAATCCAAGTGGTTCTGTTTACAACCGCGACGAATTAACTGCGTTGGCAAAAATCATCGAAAAACACCCAAACATCTTTATCGTTTCTGACGAAATCTACGAACACATCAACTTTTCAGGAACTTTTTGCAGCATTGCTTCCATTCCAGGAATGTTCGAAAGAACCATCACTGTCAACGGAGTTGCGAAAGCATTTGCGATGACAGGTTGGAGAATCGGCTATATCGGTGCTCCAGAATTCATCGCCAAAGCTTGTACCAAAATGCAAGGTCAAGTAACCAGCGGCGCTAACAGTATCGCCCAACGAGCCACCATTACCGCCGTAGATGCCGACCCTATTGTCCTCAACGAAATGGTAGCAGCATTCAAAAGCCGTCGTGACTTGGTCGTTGGATTGGTAAAAGAAATTCCCGGCTTCAAACTCAATGTTCCCGAAGGTGCCTTTTATGTTTTTCCAGATGTTTCGTATTATTTCGGTCAAACTTTACGCGGTCAACTCATCAAAAACGCCGATGACTTCTCGATGTATTTGCTATCAGAAGCCACTGTTGCAACCGTAACTGGCGACGCTTTTGGAAACCCAAATTGCATCCGTTTTTCCTATGCCACCAGTGAAGCCTTGCTCACCGAAGCCATGAAAAGAATCAAAGAAGCACTCGCTTAAAAATAATAATCGCCTCAAGTTTTCTTGGGGCTTTTTTTATTAAATTTGGGCGTGACCACAAGGGTCGGGTTTTTCGTTACAATCTTTTGTTCCGAAAAACGTTACAAAAGGATTTACACTGCAACCCCTCACGCAGCCTACCAAAAATTACAACTATGAATTACAAAATACTACTCCTCGGCTCCGGTGAATTGGGCAAAGAATTCGTCATCGCGGCACAACGTATCGGTCAAACCATCATTGCAGTCGACAGCTACGAAAATGCGCCTGCCATGCAAGTCGCAGACGCTTTTGAAGTCATCAACATGCTCGACGGTGACGCCTTAGATCGTGTCGTTGCCAAACACCAACCCGATTTTATCGTCCCAGAAATCGAAGCCATCCGAACAGAGCGCTTTTACGACTACGAGCAACAAGGCATCACGGTTGTTCCTTCGGCAAAAGCTGCGAACTTCACCATGAATAGAAAAGCCATTCGCGATCTAGCCGCCAAAGAATTGGGTTTGCGAACTGCAAATTATCGCTATGCCACCACAGCAGATGAATTGAAAAAAGCCGTCTCCGATGTCGGAATACCCTGCGTGGTAAAACCTTTGATGAGTTCCTCAGGAAAAGGACAATCAACCATCAAAACCGAGAGCGATATTGAAAAAGCATGGCGCTACGCCGTAGAAGGTTCACGTGGCGATGTCGTAGAAGTCATTGTAGAAGCCTTTGTCAATTTCAATTCAGAAATTACTTTATTAACTGTAACTCAAAACGGCAATCCAACGTTGTTTTGTCCGCCGATCGGTCACCGACAAGAACGCGGTGACTACCAAGAAAGTTGGCAACCGGCGCTGATTTCTGATGAAGCACTCCATGAGGCAAAAGAAATGGCAGCTAAAGTTACCGAAGCGCTAGGTGGCGCTGGACTTTTCGGCGTTGAATTTTTCTTAACCAATGAAGGCGTATACTTTTCCGAATTATCTCCACGTCCCCATGACACCGGAAAGGTCACGCTCGCTGGAACACAAAATTTCAATGAATTCGAATTACATTTACGAGCCATTTTGAGTCTACCTATTTTTGAAATTACCCTAGAAAAAGCTGGAGCTAGTGCTGTGATTTTAGCTTCCGAAAACTCGAACAATCCAACCTATTCTGGATTGGAGAAAATTGCTGTATTACCAAAGACAGATTTTCGTATTTTTGGTAAACCAAGTTCAAGACCTTACCGCAGAATGGGTGTGGTATTGGTGAATGATACTGATAAAAAACCCATCACAGATCTTGTTGAAAAAGCGAAAGCCGCTGCCCGACTAATAACCGTTAATTCTTAAAATATGAAATCACTTATTACACTTGTTTTATTTCTAACTTATAGCGTAGGTTTTGCGCAAGACAAAAGACCACATAAAATGGAAATTGTAGATGTTTCTTGTGGCCAATGTCAATTTGGAATGGAAGCAAAAGGTTGTGACTTGGCAGTTCGAATCAAAGGAAAATCCTATTTTGTGGATGGAACTAAAATGGATGAACACGGTGATGCTCATGCCAAAGATGGTATGTGTGCTACCGTTAGAAAAGCTGAAGTTATTGGTGAAATAAAAGACAATCGATTTGTAGTTTCCTATTTTAATTTGTTGCCGATTCAAGAATAAATCAATGATTCAAATTCTTGATACTATTTCAAAAATAGTTGCCCTTACTTCCGACGAAGAGCAACTCTTTCTATCTAAACTAGAAACAAAACAATATAAAGCAAAATCGATCATTTTACATGCGGGAGAAGTTTGTAAGTATTCGTACTTTGTCAATTCGGGTTTGCTGCGCAGTTTCAATATCAATGACAATATTGTTGAACATGTATTAAGTTTTGCTTGTGAAGGTTGGTGGATTGGCGATATGTATAGCCTACTTTCTCAAAAGCCAGGTAATCTATTTATTGAGGTTTTAGAAGACTCGGAAGTTGTCTTACTTTCTAAAGCAAACCAAGAAATACTGTATCAAGAAATACCAAAAACCGAACGTTTCTTTAGAATTTTAACTGAAAATTCCTTGGTCGCAAATCAAGAACGATTAATGGATAATTTGAGTTTATCGGCTGAAGAACGTTTTGAGAAATTTTGTAAAAAATATCCAACGCTGATTCAAAAAGTCCCACAAAAACAAATCGCGTCTTTTATCGGCGTGACGCCGGAGTTTTTTAGTATGATGAAAAGTAAACTGTTGCGGAAATAGCATTAATTTTAGAATATATTCTCCATCATATATTTCAAGTTGATTAATTTGAACTGAAGATATTCCTTCCTAAAAATCGCAACTTTTCGCTCATTCTTCGCAGAAAAATGATAATTTGAGAAACAATGTTACTTTTGTTTTAAAGTCAATGTATGCTTAACAAAAATAAAATCTTGTTCCATTCCGCAATATGCACCGCATTTATTGCGCTTCCGTTCTTGATAACGCCGCCGCATCGAGCTGAATTCGGCTCAAAAATCGGAGATTATTTGATTATTCGAAAAGAAATTTCAAATCTCCTTTTAATGCTCTTTTTCTATTTCAAGTTGTATTACCTACTTCCGAAACTTTACTTCAGAAAACACTATACAGCATTTTCTATCTGCATTATTCTTAGCTTATTAGGCTGCATTTTACCCGATGTCATTTTAAATCATTTTACAACATCTAAACACAATTTTACTTTCTTCATCAATTCACAAATAACAGTTTTTCTGTTTCTTGCAGTTTTCTTCATTACTTATTCGATGCAAATAAATGATCGCCTGAAAGAAGTTCAACTTGAAATGAAAAACGCACAACTGTCGTTTTTAAAAGGGCAAATTCATCCTCATTTTTTATTCAATACCCTTAATAGCATTTATTCTTTGGCGGTGAAAAATTCCGAAGAAACTCCCAATGCTATAGTAAAATTATCAGGAATGATGCGGTATACTTTAACGGAAATTGAAAGAGAATTCGTTCCGTTAGAAAAGGAAATTCTATTTGTTACTAATTATATTGCTTTGCAAAAACTTCGTTTGGGAAAGACTTGTAGTATCATCTCCGAAATAGAAAACAACACGTCGGACGATGTCATTATTCCATTGATTTTTATTTCATTTATAGAAAACGCGTTCAAATTTGGTGTAGCCTCTGATGAAAATGCCGTCATTAAGCTTGAAATCAAAAATGTTGACGGTAAATTAAGTTTCGCCATCCACAACAAAAAGTTGAATAAAAGTCCACAAGAAAACTCAACGGAAATTGGAATTAGTAACACCAAAAAACGCTTGAATTTGTTATATCCAAACAAACATCAATTGACGATTACTGAAACAGAACAAGAATTTTCTATTGCTTTAAAAATGAATTTAAGATGATAAAAGCTATTGCTCTTGACGACGAACCACTTTCATTGGATTTGATTGAAGCTTACTGTCAACAAACTGATGAAGTCGACTTGATTAAGAAATTTACAAATCCAAAAGAGGCGCTAAAATTTCTTAGGAAGTTTCCGATAGATTTAATTTTTCTAGACATCAACATGCCCAACCTTTCTGGCATTGCCGTTTTGAAAGAGATTAATCAAAATACTGAAGCAATTTTTATCACCGCTCATAGCGAATACGCCGTCGAAAGTTATAATTTGAATGCCATCGATTATTTGTTAAAACCATTTGAATTTGACCGGTTTCTTCTTGCATTAAAAAAAGTGAAATCCAAAATTACTATTGAAGACCCAGAAGAGAAAGCCATTTTTGTCAGGTCAGAATATCGATTAATCAAAATCTATCTCTCTGAAATCAAACATATCGAAAGCCTTGCGGATTATCTAAAGATCTTTTGTGAAAATCAAGAGCCGATTGTTACGAGAATGACCATGCTAGAAATGCTAGCACTTTTACCTTCCAATCAGTTTATTAGAGTACACCGCTCTTTTATCGTTCCCATTTCTTCCATAAAAATAATCCGAGATAAAAAAATCATCCTTCCTTCGATGGAAATTCCCATTGGGATTCGCTACGAAAAGTTGGTTAGCGAGCATTTTTTGAAATAATCGTTTTTATTCGTCGCAGAAGTTCGCTATTTATCGCAATAAGTTGATAGCTATTCTTTTAATTTCAATTTTTGCTTACTCATTAAATTAATTGCAATATGAAAATACTATTTCACTCCATTCTGATTTTGACGTTAGGCTTCTTTTCGTTCTTTGGCGCGAAAAATTATTCCTCAAACGAATTGAAAAGCGGTTCGTTCAATAATCAATCGACGGTTTCTAATGCGACAACCGCAGTTTCAACTCAAGAAATCGTTGATTTGGCCAATGCTTTCAAAGCTACGCTTTCCGCAAGTCAAATAACTACCATGCAGTTGAGTTACATCCTAACTAATGCGAGAACATGGTCTAATCTGCCCGCCTCGATGTCGTCAAGATTAGGCATCAAAATGGGAACCTTGAATGCTACTCAACTTGCCGCAGCTAAAGCGCTCGTTCAGGCTATGACAGGTACTCCGATTGGAGAAGGATATAATGAAGTGCAAGGTTTATGGGCGGCCGACGACTATTTATCAGCCAATGGTGGTGGGTCTAATTATGGTGCAGGTAATTTTTATATTGCTTTTTTTGGGACGCCATCTATGACTGGAACTTTTGAAATTCAGATGACAGGCCATCATCGAACTGTCTCTAACACCTACATTAATGGCAATTTAGTCGGTGCAACACCTTCTTTTGTAGCTACAGAACCGTACGCTTCCTTTACTAGTGGCGGAAATACGTATCAGCCGATGTTAGAAGAAAAAACGGCATTAGTTAATATGCTAGCTGGCTTGACAAGTACGCAACTTGCAACGGCTCATTTGGCTACTACTTATTCCGACATTATACTTGGACCTCAAGATGATTGGATATTTCCTACAACAAAAGTGGGGTTACAAGCTAATAGTTTAAGTTCAACGCAAAAGCAACTCATTTTAAACGCTATTGGCACTTATGTTAACGACGTTGATGATAGCAGTGCTGCCGCTTTTATGGCGCAATATACCGCAGAAATTGACGATACTTTTATTGCTTATGCTGGAACTGCAACCTTAAACAATCAAAATGATTATATCAGAATTGACGGACCTGGCGTATGGATAGAATATTCAACTCAAAATGGAATTATACTTTCCCCAAAACATCCGCATTCCATTTGGCGCGATCACCGCAAGGATTATGGTGGAACTGGTGCGCCATTGAGTACTCAAAATTTTAGTATGGTTTCAAGAATTAGCAACTTTCCCAATCCGGTTGTTGAAAACACCACATTTACTTTTAATTTGACTCAAAATGCCGCTGTCAAAATTAATATTTATGATTTGAATGGGCGATTGATTTCAACACCTTATAAAAATTCGCTAGAGCCAGGAAACAACTCCATTACGGTTGATTTGAGTGATTTAAGTTCAGGAACTTATTTGTATGCTATCGAAACTAATGGCATAAAAAGCAGTTCGAGTAAATTAATTAAAAAGTGATTATTTAATTCATAGCAGTTTAGAAACCTTGTTAATGCTAAATTTGACAAGGTTTTTTTTTATCATGATACATCTCAAAAAAGTTCCGTATTTGCTGTGTTTGCTTTTTTCAAGCCTATTGTTTTCGCACCCTTTACCGAATACAGTGGTAAATTTGAATGTACAATCGAAGAGCATTTTGATAAAAATTCAAGTTCCAAAGCAGAATTTTGAAATTGCTTTTAAGTCAAAGATAGCGGGAAATCAGACGTTAGCGATTTCCAAATACTTTTCCGATCATATTCAAATTGAAGATCAATATCATCAGTTTTGGACCATGAAATTTGTAGACTATCATTTGCAATCTAAATCCGCTGAATTTGTTGGGAAATATGATGAAATTCTGTTTAGAGTAAAATTTCTACCCAACAAAAATTCTAATGGCAGAGATTTCACGATGCATTACGATGCTATTATGCACGAAATTACCAATCATCAAGCATTGGTATATGTTGCGTCGGATTGGGAAAACGGTATTCACGACGACATTCAACAAATTGGGATAATAGGCCTAGATGTTCCTACAAATACTGTTTACCCGTTGCATATTTCATTGGCCAATGGAAGTAAATTGAAAGGTTTTAAAAGCATGGTTGCTTTAGGGATGACGCACATCTCTGAAGGTACTGATCATTTGCTTTTCTTGTTGGTTCTATTACTTTCCGCTCCATTAATTTCGAAGGAGAAAAAATGGATTGGTTCCGGAGGGACGAAATACAGCATGATTAGAATCCTAAAAATTGCGACGGCATTTACCATTGGGCATTCGATTACGTTGATTATTGGCGCTTTCGAGCTTTTTAATCCGAATCCAAAACCGGTAGAAATACTAATTGCATTATCTATTTTGATTACTGCGATTCACGCTATCAAACCTATTTTTTCCAATAAAGAAATTTATGTTGCTTCGGGTTTTGGGTTAATCCATGGGTTAGCGTTTGCAAGTGTACTTTCCAATTTAGATTTAGATTCAAGTCAACTAACTTTAAGTTTGTTAGGATTTAACCTCGGCATTGAATTGATGCAATTATTGGTTATCATTTTGGTTATGCCTTGGTTTTTGCTTTTGAGTCCATTTAAGGTTTACCAATGGGTAAGAATTATTGGATCTTCTTTGGCAGGAATCGCTGCTTTAGCTTGGGCAGTTGAAAGATATACTGAAAAATCCAACGCCATTTCAGTTCTAATACAAAATAGCGCCACTCAAGCGATATGGTTTGTTTTGGGTTTGGCGTGTTTTAGTATTTTTATTAGAATTGCAGTCAAGAAATAATTACAACAATTCGCAAAATCAAAAAACCTCTTTGTTAATTGAAGGTGGAAGGTCATAAAAGCGCTTTGCAACTTGTAATAATTTCTTAATCTACATTAAGCCACAAAGCAATGCCATGATTGTAAATTTGTATTCAAATAAATACTAAATTTATCAATATGAAAAATACCATCTTACACAAAGCCAATACACGCGGGCATGCCGATCACGGTTGGTTAAACGCACACCACACTTTTAGTTTCGCAAGCTATTACGAACCCGAAAGAGTTCAGTTTGGCGTGTTGCGAGTTTTAAATGATGACATCGTTGCATCGGGAATGGGCTTCGGCACGCATCCGCACGACAATATGGAAATCATTACAATTCCACTCGAAGGCGATTTAGCGCACAAAGACAGCATGGGCAATACTGAAATTATCAAATTTGGAGACGTGCAAGTCATGAGTGCTGGAACTGGAATTCAACATTCCGAATTCAATCCGAATCACGACCAAAGAACCAATTTGTTGCAGATTTGGGTGTTTCCAAAAGAAAGAAATGTCGAGCCACGTTATCAGCAAATTACACTCGACACTACAGATCGTCACAATAAATTTCAGCAGATTCTATCTCCAAATTCGGAGGATGAAGGCGTTTGGATTCATCAAGATGCGTGGTTTCATATGGGGAATTTAGATGCTGGAACCACTGTAAATTACCAACGCAAAAAAGAAGGCAATGGCTTATATGTTTTTGTAATCAAAGGAAATGTAAACGTAGACGGACAAGAATTAGCGCAACGCGATGGATTAGGAATCACCAATTTTGACCAAGTGCTTTTTGAAGCGACTTCGGATGCAGAATTATTATTAATGGAAGTTCCTATGCTTCAAAACTAAAACCATGGAAACACAAGTTTTACAAAAAATCAATGAGAAAAACGGATTTTTCTATATTGATGTCAATGGAATTCACGAAGCGATGATGACTTTCGTTTTTGCAGGTACAGATAAAATCATCATCGACCATACCGAAGTAAAACCAGGGAACGAAGGCAAAGGGTTTGGTAAAAAAATGGTGGTCAAAGCGGTTGAATATGCACGGGAAAACAACATCAAAATCATTCCACTATGTCCTTTTGCAAAAAGCGTTTTCGACAAAAATCCTGAATTTAATGACGTCCTCTAAATTAAAATTATATCTTATGGATCCTAAAAATTTAATCAAAGAATACACTAATGGCGAGGTTACCATTGTATGGCAAAACAGTAAATGTATTCACTCAGCCAATTGTGTGAAAAACAACCCCGATGTCTTTAAGCCAAAAGAAAAACCATGGATTAATCCGGAAAATTCAAGTACTGAAAAAATTATTGAAACCGTGAACAAATGTCCATCTGGAGCACTAACATATTACAAAAATTCAAAATGAAAAAAATCATCGCTTTTGCAGGTTCTTCTAGCAAAAACTCTATTAATAAGCAATTAGTGACCTATGTGGCTTCGCAATTTAAAAATATTGAGTGTGAAATCCTAGACTTAAATGATTACGAAATGCCGATTTATTCTGCGGATCGCGAAATTGAAATTGGTGTGCCAAAATTAGCCATTGATTTCTATGAAAAATTGGGTTCAGCCGATTTGATCATCGTCTCCTTAGCGGAACACAATGGTGCGTATTCCGCCGCTTTCAAGAATATTTTCGATTGGACTTCGCGTTATAACAATAAATTATTTCAACAAAAACCATTAGTGCTGATGGCTACATCTCCAGGTCCAAGAGGCGGATTGGGTGTTTTGGAAATGGCGAAAGATCGCTTTCCAAGACACGACGCAAATGTAGTTGCAACCTTTTCTTTACCCAGTTTTCGAGATAATTTTGACCCTGCAATTGGTATCACCAATGAAGTATTAAAAATCGAAATGCAATTGATGGTTAAAGCTAATGTATTCTAATAAAAATACTACTTTTGCTTTTCAAACTTTGACACTAAAACAGAACTGTTCAGCATCGATGATTTGCTGAAATAAATACCGAATCAAATGAAAGCATACGTTTTTCCGGGGCAAGGCGCACAATTTACCGGCATGGGTAAAGAACTATATGATACTTCAACGCTCGCAAAAGTACTATTCGAAAAAGCCAATGATATTCTTGGATTCCGCATTACCGACATCATGTTTGAGGGAACCGCCGAACAATTGAAAGAAACCAAAGTGACGCAACCAGCCGTTTTTTTGCATTCGGTTATACTAGCAAAAACCTTAGAAAACTTTCAACCTGAAATGGTAGCTGGGCATTCCTTAGGTGAATTTTCTGCTTTGGTTGCCAATGGTGCATTGTCTTTTGAAGACGGATTAAAATTAGTTTCACAACGCGCCCAAGCCATGCAAAAAGCTTGCGAAATAAAACCTTCAACCATGGCCGCTGTATTGGGATTAGACGACAAAATTGTAGAAGATGTTTGTGCCTCTATCGATGGAATTGTGGTGGCAGCCAATTATAATTGTCCAGGGCAATTGGTCATTTCAGGTGAATTTTCAGCCGTTGAAAAAGCCTGTGAAGCCATGAAAGAAGCGGGAGCCAAAAGAGCTTTACTATTGCCAGTTGGTGGTGCATTCCACTCGCCGATGATGGAGCCAGCACGTGAAGAATTGGCTGCAGCCATTGAAGCAACTGTTTTCTCAACTCCTATCTGTCCTGTATATCAGAATGTGACTGCATCTGCGGTTTCAGACCCAAATGCAATCAAGAAAAATTTAATCATACAACTGACCGCTCCTGTTCGTTGGACACAGTCTGTACAACAAATGATCGCCGATGGCGCTACTTCATTTACGGAAGTTGGACCTGGAAAAGTATTGGTAGGATTGGTGAATAAGATTGATAGAGATGTGGAAACTATTTCTGCGTAATCGCTAGCTATTCAAAATATAACCGTGCGAAATTTATCTGATAAAAATAACTAGTTCAATTCTAAAATAGCAAAGAAAATCTGCAATCACTAATTATTCCGTAAACTTACTTTTTCCCGATAGAGTATAAAAAGGTCTCTCTAAATTGTAGTCCAATTGGCACTTCAAATTTACCAACAACTACTGTATTGCTTTTTAAAGCTGTAATGTGCTTTTTAGAGATTAAAAATGAACGATGCACTCGCAAAAAATCATCGCTCTCTTTAAGTAAATCTTGTTCCATTTTAGAGAAAGCAACTAATGGTTTTAGCGTTTTACCATTACTTATAAAAACCTTGGTGTAGTTTTTCATTGCTTCACAATATTGAATATCCTTTAACATTACTGGATAACTCATTCCTTCCGATTTGATATAAATCGTTTTATCGTCATTTAACTTTTCGTTTGAAATGCCAATAAAATTTGTTGGTAATCCGATATTATCAATGGCTTTAAACACAGCCGTTGTAAATCGCTCAAACGAAAAAGGTTTCACTAAATAATCAATCGCATTCACTTCATAACTAGCTACGGCATATTCAGAATAAGCAGTGGTGAAAATTATTTTAATGTCTTTTTTAACCATTCTTGCCATCGCTAAACCCGTCAAATTAGGCATGTTTATATCTAAAAAAACAATTTGAATTGAGCTATCTCTTGAAATAATTTCTAAAGCTTCGATTGCATTTTTACATTCCCCAGCATTTTCTAGAAACTGAATTTGCGCCACATAACCACTAATGATTTTTCTAGCTATGGGTTCATCATCTACAATAATAGCTCTGTGTTTTTGAATGTTTTCCATTACTTTAAATGTATTGTTAGCGCAACATTGTAAAACATTTCTTCCTGATTAATAATCAATACGTGTTTTTCATTTGGATAAATGACATTCAATCTTTTTTTGACATTTTCTAATCCAATTCCTTTTTTAACATTTAAACTTTTTAGAGCCTTTGCATTGTAATTGTTTTTTACTCTAAAATCTAAAACTCCATCTTCATAAACGGAAATACTACTAGCGATGAAAACTGGTTCGTCTAGTGTATTTCTTGCATGTTTGAATGCATTTTCAATAAATATAATAAATAATAATGGTGCAATTTGATACTTTTCAACATCCTTTATGTTGACATTAAATGCTACATCTAAATTAGATTCCAGTCGAATTTTTTCTAATTCAATATAGTTTTTCAAATAGTTTATTTCGTCTTTTAGCGGTACTTTTTCTTGTTGTGCTTCGTACAAAGAATATCGCAATAAATCCGAAAGGCGAATCATCAAATCTGGTAATTTTTTAGAATTGTCTACGGCTAATCCATAAAAATTATTCATCGTATTGAATAAAAAGTGTGGGGAAATTTGTGCTTTTAAGTTTTCTAATTCAAAATGTAATTGCAATTTCTGTTGCTGATTTTGATGGTATTGAAGTATGAAAGTATCTTTTAAATATTTGAATACAACTACAAAAATATAGAACAAAAAGTAAATAGGAAGATTATTCAAAATAATGTCTTCTAATTTTGAATTTGCAATATCAGGTACTAATTGCATCATTTGTTTCAATAAAAAACTTCTTATAAAGACAAAAAGTAACCACAGTAGCGTGCCTAAAAACAGAAATAATAAATATCTGTTTTTAGAAATCATCTGTTTGTATAAAAATAAAGTTGAATAGACAAATAGAACAAAGAAAAGATCCGAAACAAGCATAAAATTTAAATACGCTTGGTAGTACAAAACAGTGATGTAGTAATTTCTAAAAATGTATAAAACATAAAAAACCCAAAAACAGCCATGCCAAACCCAGCGGTTTTCAATAAGAAGCTTGCTAATATTTAATTTTTCTGTTTTCATAAACTGTCTGTAAAACAAAAGTGAATATTTTTTTAATGCAACACAAACTTGTAGGACGAATAAGCTATTTCAATGACAAAAAAGAGATTTATGTGGTTTATCCACGTTTTTTAATTTGTAACCTTATAAATATTAACTCGGAACAAGTGTGCTTTTTTTTGAAATTATAGATTTCTAATTTCGATTTAAATAATCCAATTAAATATTGAAAATCATGAAAAAGTTAGTACTATTTACACTTTTATTGTTGGCGATTTCACAAGTAAATGCAAGTTCTCATAAAGAAAATACCGCCATTACTTTTAAAGAAAATTTATTATTTACTGCAACTATTGATGGCTTGCAAGCAATTCCTGCAGTCTCAACTTCTGCAAAAGGCATTGGTAGTTTTATGCTTAATAAAGCTAGGACTTCAATTTCAGTGAATATTAGCTTTGCTATGTTAAGCGGAATTCCTACGAATGTTAGCCTATATCAAGGAGCCATTGGAACAAATGGCGTATTGCTTTTGGATTTGACCCCATTTATGGTCGGCAATAAAATTGCAACAGCAATAACAGGAACAGATGTTACAGCTAATTTAGCTAAATATTTTAACGACGATTTATACGTTTTAGTAAAAACGGCTGCCAATCCAACAGGGGAAATTCGCGGGCAAATAAAATTAGAAACCGACTTAAATTTTGTGGCAGATTTAAACGGTATGGAAACAATTCCAATGATAATGGTTGGCACGGCTTATGGTTTAGGCTCATTTTGGTTGTCTCTGGATAACAGTAAGTTAAATTTTAAAGTGATTTGCCAAGGGTTAACTGGCGCAATGACTAGTGCAAAATTATATTCTGGAACCATGGGAATGGTTGGTGAAGAAGTAGCGGATTTATCTTCTTTTATTAATGGTAATGTAATTACAGGAAACATCCTTCCAACTCCACTACTGCTCAATAATTTACTTCTTGGAGAAATCTATTTGAATATTACAACAACTGCAAATCCTACAGGAGAATTAAGGTCGCAGCTAGCCAATTACAAGGGACTTATGTTTGACGGTATTGCTGATGGAGGACAAATGGTTCCTCCGGTCATCTCTCCAGCACAAGGAGTTTGTGTGATTCGTTTCAGTCCAGATTTTGCAACGATGTATTATGATATTGTTGTAGACGGAGTAGCGTCCTCTATTGATTATTGCCATTTGCATATTGGAAATTTTGGACAGCCTTATAATAGTTCTTCTTTTCAAGTAGATTTTACTTCAACTATTAATGGTAATAGAATAAAAGGAATTAAAACGAACATTAGTGCTACGAACAAAGATCGTTTATTAACTAGTAAATTAGCGCTTCTTATCCACACAGCTACGTATCCTCAAGGTGAAATTAGAGCACAAGTGGTGCGATATGCTCGAGAAGGCTTTACCATCAATTTAGAAGGACAACAAGTCGTGCCCGCGGTTTCAAGCACAGCTTATGGTTCTGGAATTGTGTCAATTAGTCGAGATGAAGAGAATGCCCATTATAACTGGCTTGTTGGAAATTTGAGTAGTACACCTACGGATAGTCATTTTAAAAATAATGTTGCTGGCCAAAATGGATCTGTATTATACCATTTAGAATCAGCGATGACTGTTGCAGGAAACACTGCTTATGCAAATGGTTTTTGGAAAAGTACTGATTCTACTCCTTTTTTACCTATTCATTCCACTCAATTTTCTGTCGACAGCGTGTATCTAGACATTCAAAATAGCACTTTCCCTGATGGTGAGATTCGAGGTCAAGTTTTGGATGATTATGTGACCTATACTTTGGGAACGAGTACTAATTTTTTAAATTATGATTTTATAGTTTACCCCAATCCAAGTGCTGGTAAAATAATAATTTCTTTACCTGAATTTAGAAATTCGAATACCAAAATTGAAATCTTTGATTTATTGGGGCGTACCACTTTTAGTGAAGAGTATTCATCAATAAATTCTTCTGAATTAGAGATAGATTTGAGTACGTTATCGAAAGGGAATTATTTTTTAAAAGTTTCAAATAACGATCGATCTACTACTAAAAAAATTGCTATGAAAAATTAAATCCAACAAAAAATCCCAAACTTTGTTTGGGATTTTTTTTATTATTGATTTTTCAATTCTCAATTAACTTCTAATTTTCTGTTCCCATTTCCAAGCGCTGGTCAACGCTTGTTCTAAAGTAGATTGTGCTTTCCAACCAAGAATTTGATTTGCTTTGTCGGTGTTGGCGTAGGCTGAAATGATATCTCCTTCTCTTCTGTCTACAATTTTGTAAGGCAACTTTTGTCCGCTTACTTTTTCAAAAGTATTAATGACTTCTAGCACAGAGCTTCCAGTTCCTGTTCCTAAATTGAAGGTTTCAACCTTTGCTAAATTCTTATTATTAATCAAGCGCTGCAAGGCAATGACGTGCGCTTTGGCTAAATCGACTACGTGAATATAATCGCGAATACAGGTTCCGTCTGGCGTTGGATAATCATCTCCATAAACTGATAATTCTTGACGCAAACCGATTCCTGTTTGTGTAATAAATGGGATTAGATTTTGCGGAATACCAATCGGCAATTCCCCTATTTCTGCGCTTGGGTGCGCTCCCATTGGATTGAAATAACGCAACAATACAGCATTAATTCCGCTAACTTTACAAGCTTCATTGATGATTTCCTCGCCAATTTGCTTGGTGTTTCCATATGGAGAAAGCGCTGCTTTAATTGGCGCATCTTCAGTAATTGGCATTACATCGGCTTCGCCATAAACGGTACATGAAGAGCTAAAAATAAAATGAGCTTCCGGTTTTTGTTGTAATTCTTGTAAAATATATACGAGCGTATTGATATTGTTTTCATAATACAATAATGGATTCTCGACACTTTCGTTTACTGCTTTAGAAGCCGCAAAATGAATTACGCCATTGATGTCCGAATGTTTTTTGAAGAAATTTTGGACTTCGGATTTTTCTCGTAAATCCATTTTTTCGAAAATAGGTGTTTTTCCAGTAATGGCTACGATTCCCTTTAGAACATCCTCGGAAGAATTGGAAAGATTGTCGATGATGACAACTTCGAAACCTTCGTTTTGCAATTCGACTGCGGTGTGTGAACCGATAAATCCTAAACCTCCTGTAACTAAAACTTTCATATTTGTGTGGTCGTTGTTGGTGAGTAGAATGCCCTAGCCCTGATAGAGCCGATATCCTCGCAATGCAATGAAGAGATAAAGGCGAAAGCAGGAAATAGCTCCTAAAATTATTTGAAAAATTCTAAAACTGCGTTGGTAATGTATTGAATTTGATCGTCATCCAATTCCGTATGCATTGGAAGTGAAATGACTTCTTTGATCAACTGATTCGTCACTGGAAAATCTTCTTCTTTATATCTTGGGTCCAAATATGCTTTTTGGCTGTGCAACGGAATTGGATAATAGATCGCACATGGAATTTCTTTATCTAACAAATGTTGCATCAAGGCATCGCGGTCGCCATCGATAATTCGCAACGTATACTGATGAAAAACATGGCAATCACAGATATCACAAATAGAGGGTGCGATGATATTTTTATGACCTTCGAAAGCAGTGGTATATTTTCTGGCCGCGTTTTGACGGGCTTGACAGTATTGATCTAAGAGTGGCAATTTTGCATTTAATACAGCGGCTTGAATACTGTCAAGTCGAGAGTTCACTCCAACTACATCATGGTGATAACGCACGTACATTCCGTGATTGGCAATGCCTCGAATCTTGTGAGCGAGTGCATCGTCGTTGGTGAAAATTGCACCTCCGTCACCGTAGCAACCGAGGTTTTTAGAAGGAAAAAAGGAAGTAGAAGCAACATGTCCGATGGTTCCTGCTTTCTTTTTTGTACCGTCAGAAAATTTGCAATTGGCACCGATGGCTTGTGCGTTGTCTTCGATTACGTATAAGTTATGCTCTTTTGCTATTTGCATAATCGCTTCCATATTGGCAGCACGCCCGAACAAATGTACTGGGACAATTGCTTTGGTTTTTGGTGTTATGGCTTTTTTAATCGCTTCGATCGAAATATTCATATTAACGATATCTACATCTACCAAAACAGGCGTCAATTGCAATAAAGCGATTACTTCAACGGTTGCTGCGAAAGTAAAATCGGCGGTGATTACTTCATCGCCTGGTTTCAAATCCAATCCCATCATAGCGATTTGCAAGGCATCTGTTCCGTTAGCACAAGGAATCACGTGTTTTACATCGAGATATTCTTCTAGATTTTTTTGGAAAGATTGTACTTGTGGTCCGTTGATATAGGTATTGGTATCTAAAACTTCTTGGATAGAAGCATTTACAGTCGTGGCAATTTTTTCGTATTGACTTTTAAGGTCAACCATTTGGATTTTTTTCATGTAGCTATAAATTAAATGCACGCAAAATTAGTAATTAATTGACGGGTGACAATAAAAATTCTACAAACTAATGTATTTTAGCGACACAATTTAGGAGCTATGTTTTTTTTGTATGATTTATTGGTGGCTTTTGCTGGTTTTTGTATTAAAATCTTGGCGATTTTCAATTCGAAAATCCGTTTGTTTGTGCATGGAAGACAACCTGTATTTACAACTTTACAAGCAAAGGTTGGTTCTCAAGAAAAGACGATTTGGTTTCATGCTGCCTCATTGGGCGAGTACGAGCAAGGGTTGCCGGTGATGGAAAAAATGAAACTGATTTATCCTAATCATAAAATAATTTTGACATTTTTTTCGCCTTCGGGTTATGAAGTTCGTAAAAACAATACAGTTGCCGATGTAACGGTTTATTTACCATTAGATACCAAAAGCAATGCTGAAAAATTTATCGAGTTAGCGCATCCTGAAATGGTGTTTTTTATCAAATATGAGTATTGGCCGAATTATTTAAAAGTATTGAAAAACAAAGCCATTGCTACCTATTTAATTTCAGGGGTCTTCAGAGAAAATCAATTGTTCTTTAAATGGTATGGCGGATTTTATAGAAAAGCGTTGGATAGTTTTGAGCATTTTTTTGTTCAAAATTCAACTTCAAAAGATTTACTATTACAATTAGGAAAATCGAATGTGACGGTCTCTGGCGATACTCGATTTGATCGCGTGGCGGCTATTTTAGAAAAAGACAATCATTTGGATTTTATTTCGGAGTTTAAAAACAACCAATTGACTTTCGTTGTCGGGAGTTCATGGCCGAAAGACGAAAAAATCTTAGTGGACTATATAAATACGACGAAACATCCAGTAAAATTTATTATTGCGCCGCACAATATCAAATCAGATCAAATTCAAGAATTACAAAAATCTATTACCAAGAAAACGGTTTTATTTTCGAAAAAAGAAGGAAAAAACTTGAGCGAATTTGATGTGTTTATTATAGACACTATTGGGATTTTAACCAAAATATATAGCGAAGCAGCTATTGCATATGTTGGTGGTGGTTTTGGGAATCCTGGTGTTCATAACATATTAGAACCAGCAACTTTTGGTGTTCCTATTGTTGTGGGTCCAAATTACTCCCATTTTTCTGAAGCTATAGCGTTGGTTAACATGGGAGGTTGCGATGTAATTTCGAATGAGAAGGAATTGAAAGAAACATTCGATAATTTAATTCAAAATGGGGATGTTAGAGAAGAAAAAGGGCATATTTGCAGCACTTTTGTAAAAATGAATACGGGTGCATTAGAAACTATTCTAAAGTACATTTCGAACCGATTGTCATGAAAAAATTACTATAATATTTAAATTAAAACACTAAAAAAAATGAAGATTTTAAAAGTACTCTTATTATTATTTGTTATTCAACTTCATGCCCAACAAGGTGGTATGTGGATTCCCTCTTTGTTACAAGGAATGAATGAAAAAGAGATGAAGAATTTGGGAATGAAAATGTCGATTTCTGATATTTATGACGTGAATAAATCGAGTTTGAAAGATGCTGTTCCCCAATTTAATGGCGGTTGTACGTCAGAAGTAATTTCTTCAAAAGGATTGTTGCTTACCAATCATCATTGCGGTTTTGATGAAATTCAAAGTCATTCTTCGGTGGAACATGATTATTTAACTGATGGTTTTTGGGCTTATAAAATGGAAGACGAATTGCCTAATCCAGATTTGGAAGTTACTTTTATAGTGCGAATTGAAGACGTAACCACAAAAGTGTTAGAAGGAGTTGCATCATTGCCTGCAGAAGCAGAGAAGCAAAAGAAAATACAAGAGAACATTGCGTCATTAAGCAAATCACTGCCGAAAGAAAGTTGGCAAGAAAATAAAATAAGAACTTTTTTTGAAGGCAACCAATATATGCTATTTGTGACCGAAAGCTATAAAGATGTTCGATTGGTTGGCGCGCCCCCATCGGCTATTGGTAAATTTGGATCCGACACAGACAATTGGGTTTGGCCAAGACATACGGGAGATTTTTCTTTGTTTAGAATTTATGCTGATAAAAATAATAGACCAGCAGCTTATTCTAAAGACAACGTACCTTATACGCCACGACACTTTTTGCCGATATCCCTCGATGGCGTAGCGGAAGATGATTTTACTTTAGTTTTCGGATATCCCGGAAAGACCAATGAATATTTACCTGCTGTTGCGATTGAGCAAATTGTAAATGAATTGAATCCAGCAAAAATTGAAATCAGAGATAAAGCGCTGAAAGTTCAAGATGGTTTTATGCGAAAAGACAATGCGATTAAGATTCAATATGCTTCCAAATACGCAGGAATTGCCAATTACTGGAAAAAATGGATTGGGGAAACGCAAGGCTTGAAGAAATCAGATGCAGTAGCGATAAAGAAAAAACAAGAAGCAGCATTTACAGAAAAAGTTATTAAAGCGGGAAAGCAAGCAGAATATGGAAACTTACTGACCGATTTTGAAAAAAACTACAAAGAAATTGCTCCTTATGCTTTGAGTAGAGATTATTTTATAGAAGTGGTATTGCGAAATACGGAATTACTAAATGTTGCCTATAAAATGTATCAATTAGAACAGTTGAATACAACAAAGGGAGAACAAGTATTTACTGACAGAAAGAATAATTTAGTAAATGGATTGGGAGATTTTTACAAAGATTTTAATCCAGCAGTGGATGAAAAAGTATTTGAGCAATTGATTGAATTGTATGCGACTAAATCTCCCAAAGCATTTTTGCCAACTAGTCTAATGTACCCTAATGTACTTGAATTGTCTAGTTCTTTATATAAAAATTCCAAGCTCACATCGTACAACGGAATAATAGAGCTATTGACTGGAGACACAAAAACTATTTTGGAAAATCTAAATAACGACAAAGGATATCAATTGGTTAAAGAAATTGCAGATAAATATCTTAAAGAAGTGGCTCCCAAATATGACGAAATCAATTTAAGAAATTTGGCTTTGCAAAGAACCTATATGAAAGCCCAATTAGAATTGAATAAAGATTCTAGAATATTTCCAGATGCGAATAGTACTTTGAGAGTTACCTATGGAAAAGTAAAAGGATATGAACCAAAAGACGCTACGATATACAAACCATTTACATTTTTAGATGGTGTCTTAGAAAAATACATTCCTGGAGATTATGAATTTGATATACCTAAAAAATTAATTGATTTATATAAAAGTAAAGATTATGGACCCTATGGAATAAAAGGTAAAATGCCAGTTTGCTTTATTGGAACAAATCACACCACTGGTGGAAATTCTGGTAGTCCAGCAATAGATGCAAAAGGAAATCTTATCGGGCTTAATTTTGACCGTGTTTGGGAAGGAACTATGAGTGATATATATTACGATCCTGCGATTTGTAGAAACGTTATGGTAGACATTCGCTATGTTTTATTTATTATAGATAAGTATGCGGGAGCTAAAAACTTGATAAACGAATTGAAAATAACACATCCAAAACAAAAAATAAAAAAATAATATTTAATATATTATAATAAATTTTGAATATATATTTATTTTTTTATTAAATAAATTATTATAAAACATAAATAAAATTAACTATTTTTTTGGCACAGTAATTGTAAAAAGGGTTGGCGTTGCAACAGATTATATTTTTTTAAAAAAAAATTGAAAAATATTTTTACATAATAAAAAATTTATATCTTTGCCTCGAATTAATAATTAACCTTTATAATTAAGTAAGATGAAAAAAGTATTTTTAAGTTTAGCTGTTATCGCTGCATTAACTGTAGTATCTTGTAAACAAGCTGAAGCTCCTGCTGAAGAAGCTCCAGTAACTGAAGAAGTTGTACCTGCTGTAGAAGAAGCTGCTGCTGTTGCTGATACTGCTGCTGCTGCTGCTACTGAAGCTGCTGCTACTGCTACTGACGCTGCTGCTACTGCTACAGAAGCTGCTGCTGCTGCAAAAAAATAATTAGAAATTTTTCTAAAGATTTTAAAAACCACGCTTTGCGTGGTTTTTTTTATTTAATATTATGTTATCATAATAACTAAATATCCTTAATGTTTAAAAAAAAAGCTTCAAACATATGTTTGAAGCTTTTTTGTACTCAGAGCGGGACTTGAACCCGCACGAACATTGCTGTTCACTGGATTTTAAGTCCAGCGTGTCTACCAATTTCACCATCCGAGCAAGATGATTTTGAGCGAAAAACGGGGCTCGAACCCGCGACCTCGACCTTGGCAAGGTCGCGCTCTACCAACTGAGCTATTTTCGCATTTCAATTTTTTAAAAGAACTGCCTTACTTGTTCCGTATTGCGAGGGCAAATTTAATACTTTAATTCAATTTTACAAGCCTTTTTACAAAAAAAAGATTCTGATTTCTTAATGACTTGAATGCCTATCTTTTATAGAAAAATAAACTATTTTTTTGTGAGCATTCTTTTAATTTCATTAAGTTTCATCATCGCTTCAATTGGAGTTAATGTATTGATGTCTAAATTTAGAATCTCTTCCTTTATTTCCTCTAATAATGGATCATCTAGATTAAAAAAGCTCATTTGCATTTCTTCTTTTTCAGTTTTTAAATTATTCAATACATCACTTGAATGATTCTTCTCAAGTTTTTTTAATATTTTTTGTGCTTTTGAAATGACTAGTTGAGGAATTCCAGCCATTTTCGCAACATGAATACCAAAACTATGAGCACTTCCTCCTTTTACTAATTTCCGAATAAAAAGCACTGTATCTTTTAACTCTTTCACAGAAACATTATAATTCTGAATTCTAGGCAACAACTCACTCATTTCATTTAATTCATGATAATGCGTTGCAAATAAAGTTTTAGGTTTTGTAGGATGTTCGTGCAAAAACTCCGCGATGGACCAAGCAATTGAAATCCCATCATAAGTGCTCGTACCTCTTCCTATTTCATCCAACAAGATCAAACTTCGATCCGATAGATTATTTAATATAGACGCTGTCTCATTCATTTCTACCATAAAAGTAGATTCACCCATAGAAATATTATCACTCGCTCCTACTCTTGTGAAAATTTTATCCACGATACCCATCTTAACACCTTCAGCAGGAACAAAACTTCCCATTTGTGCTAGCAAAACAATTAGTGCCGTTTGTCTTAATATTGCCGACTTTCCAGACATATTTGGACCCGTAATCATTATTAATTGCTGAGTATCTCGATCTAAAAAAACATCATTTGAAATATAAGGCACTCCAACTGGCAATTGCTTTTCGATAACTGGATGACGACCGTTTTTAATATCCAAATCAAAACTATCATTAAGTTCCGGACAAACATATTTGTTCTCAATCGCCAATTGCGCAAAGGATGTCAAACAATCTAATTGTGCGACTAAACTAGCATTCAATTGAACGGGGATTATATATGTAGATATCCAATTTACTAATTCTTCAAACAGAGCTAATTCTAATTTGTATATTTTCTCTTCGGCTCCTAAGATTTTTGATTCATATACTTTTAATTCTTCCGTGATATATCTTTCAGCATTCACTAAAGTTTGCTTTCTTATCCATTCCGATGGGACTTTATCTTTATGCATATTTCGAACTTCTATATAATATCCAAAAACATTATTAAAAGAAATTTTTAGAGAAGATATTCCTGTCTTCTCTGATTCTCTTTGTTCAATTCCTTCTAGAAATTCTTTCCCTGAACTAGAAATCATTCTCAGTTCATCTAGCTCTTCATTGACTCCTTTTGCAATTGCATTTCCTTTAGCAATAGCAACTGGAGCTTCTTGGTTTAGAATCAATTTTATTTTTTCTCTAAGTAAATCACAACTATGCAAACTATCTCCAATTGTCTTCACAGCTTCTTGATTACTTTCTAATGCGATTTTCTTAATAGGAAGTATTGCATCCAAAGAATCTTTTAAATGATTAACTTCTCTAGGAGAAACTTTCCCTGTAGCAATTTTCGAAATAAGACGCTCTAAATCTGAAATTTGCTTTATTTGAAATTGAATACTTTGTAATATGTTTTGATTGCTTTTTAAATAGCCAACAACATCAAGTCGATTTTGAATTTTACTTCTTTCTTTCAAAGGCAAAGCCATCCATCTCTTTAATAAACGCCCGCCCATTGGAGAAAGTGTTTTATCAATCACATCAATAAGAGTAACAGCATTCGGATTATAACTATGATATAATTCTAAATTTCTAATCGTAAATCGATCCATCCAAACATAGGCATCTTCAGCAATTCGTTGAATTGAAGTAATATGTTGACGCTTGTTATGTTGTGTTTCCGATAAATAATATAGAATAGCCCCTGAAGCAATTATTCCATCTTGCAATTCTTCAATGCCAAATCCTTTCAGAGTATTTGTTTGAAAGTGATTGGTCAACATTTCAAATGCATAATCTTCTTTATAAATCCAATCTTCTAAATAAAAATGATGGTAATCTTCCCCAAAAGTTTCTCTAAAATCATTTTTTTGAATTTTTGGAATCAGAACCTCACTTGGATTAAAATTCTGCAATAATTTATCGATATATTCATCATTCCCTTGAGCCGTTAAGAATTCCCCTGTTGAAACATCTAAAAAAGAAACTCCAATGTTTTTTTTACCAAAATAAATAGCCGCTAAAAAATTATTGGACTTAGAATTCAAAACTTCATCATTCATTGAAACCCCGGGAGTAACCAATTCTGTAACTCCTCTTTTTACAATAGTTTTAGTCATTTTCGGATCTTCCAACTGGTCACAAATAGCAACTCGAAGTCCAGCTTTGACTAATTTTGGCAAATACGTATTTAAAGAATGATGAGGGAATCCAGCCAAAGCGGTTTCGGTTTCGGAACCTGCTCCTCGTTTGGTAAGTACAATTCCTAATATTTTGGAAGCTCTAACAGCATCTTCCCCAAAGGTTTCATAAAAATCCCCTACTCTAAACAACAAACAAGCATCAGGATATTTCCTTTTTATCTCATTATATTGTTTCATTAATGGAGTTTCTTTTACTTCTTTTTCTTTGGCTGACAAGGTGATTTTGATTTTAATTGATACTGAATTGAAGTAGCGAATTTAAAAATTAAAACATCAAAAATTTACTATCTGATGAATTTATTAAATTTAAGAAAGTTTTAGGATGTTATTTGAAATTTTTATATAGTTTTGCTTTGTAATTTTAATAAATTAAGACAATGAAAAAATTAGTATTATTAGCTGTATTAACTGTTTTCGGTGTTACAACTTCAAATGCACAAGCAAAAAAAGCTGTTAAAAAAGAAGCTACTAAAGTAGAAGCTCCAAAAAAAGTAGAAACTCCTAAAGTTGAAGGTGCAGGAATGGTTTTTGAAAATGAAACTATTGATTACGGGACTATTCCACACAATGCAGATGGAAAACGTGAGTTCGCTTTTGTAAACAATGGAACAAAACCATTAATCATTACTAACGCCACTGGTTCTTGTGGTTGCACAGTTCCTTCTTTTCCGAAAGAGCCTATTGCTCCTGGTGCTAAAGCTATTATTGGTGTAAAATACGCTACTGATAGAGTTGGTGCTTTTACAAAAACGGTGACAGTTACTTCAAATGCTGAAGGTGCTGCTTCAAAAGTATTGACTATCAAAGGAACAATTCTTCCAGACGAAACTCCAAAAGAGACTCCAAAAGGATAATTTTATCTTACTATAAAAAAAATGCTTCCAACTATTTGGGAGCTTTTTTTTTGAAAAATTGTAAATCAAATCTACTTACATGCGAAAACTAGAAAATAGTGAATTAGAACGCAAGTCTATTCAGGGTTTTAAAACTGCCATAAAAACTCCTCTTATTCTTATTCTAGATGACATCCGTAGTTTAAATAATATTGGATCCGTTTTTAGAACATCTGATGCTTTTTTGATAGAAAAAATATATTTGTGTGGAATTACAGCCACACCTCCCAATAAAGAAATTCACAAAACAGCTCTCGGAGCAACAGAAACCGTAGATTGGGAACATTCTGACGATGTAATAACAGTTATCCAAAACCTTAAAAATGAAGGCGTAAAAGTGTATGCCATCGAACAAGTAGAACATGCAATTTTTCTCCAAGATTTCGCTGTAGATTCAAATGAAAAATATGCTTTAATTTTCGGAAATGAAGTATTTGGTGTAAACCAAAAGGCAATTGAAATTTGTGATGGCACAATTGAAATCCCTCAATTGGGAACTAAGCACTCCTTGAATATTGCTGTAAGTGCTGGAATTGTAGTCTGGGATTTGTTTAAAAAAATGCGCTTCTAATTGGATAGTTTGTTTTGAATAGCTTCTAAAACAAAAACATAATCTTCTTGTTTCCTTACAAAATCTTTATCCGATACATCAATAATCAAAACGTTTAATTCCGTTTGTGATTTGATATAATCTAAATACCCTTTGTTGATTTTATCCAAATACTCCGCTGGAATTTCTTGTTCGTAACTTCTTCCTCGATTCTTTATATTATCTAACAACCGATCGGTGTTTTGATACAAATAAATATACAAATCCGGCTTTGGCATTTCCTTATAAATGATTTCGAATAACTTACGATACAACCGATATTCATCCTCCGTCAGCGTTACTTTGGCAAAAATTAAAGATTTAAAAATATGATAATCAGCTATTATAAAATCTTTAAACAAATCAAACTGAGCCAAATCATCGGATATTTGTTGATAGCGATCTGCCAAGAAAGACATTTCTAATGGAAAAGCAAACCGATTTTGATCTTCATAAAACTTCGGTAAAAACGGATTATCCGCGAATCGTTCTAAGACTGTTTTTGCATTAAAATCTTCCGCTATTTTTGTAGTCAAAGTTGTTTTTCCAGCACCAATATTCCCTTCAATAGAAATGTAATTGAATTGATCTAACGCTATTTTATTCAAAGGAAAATCTAATGATTGTACCTTTTTAATTTGACTTTTGTCTTCAGAAGCTTTTAATAATTCCGGCAAGTATTTTTGTAAAATTGGATGCCTCCAATCTAAATTTAAATCCCGCATGGGAATCATTACAAACAATCGTTCTTGCATATACGGATGTGGGACTGTTAGGTTTTTAGTAGCTATAATTTCTTCATTAAAAGCAATTACATCTATATCTAATGTTCGAGATTGATAAGCTTCACTTTCTGTGCGAACTCTACCTAATTTTTCCTCAATAGTTAAAACTATTTGGAGAACAGTTTCTGCATCAGATTGTGTATGCAAAACCAAAGCACAATTGTAAAACGCATCACCTTCAAAACCCCAAGCTGGAGTTTCATACAAATTAGAAACTTTGACAATGGTACCCACACTCAAGTGAATAGCTTCAATCGCTTTTTGTATATTTTCTAACCGATTTCCTTGGTTACTTCCTAACGATAAAATAACTTGATGTTGCGTATTCATATTAACCGCAAATTAAGTAAAAGAATTTTAGAATAGAAGTATATTTGCACCGACTGTTAATAAATTTAATTACACTTGTTTTTGTAACTTTCGAAGTTCAATTTCAACTCATTAGAAAAAAAATATGCGATTTTTAGGAAATGTTTTAGCAACAATTGTTGGGCTTTTTGTTTTTTGTATGATATTCTTTTTTGGAATACTATTCATTGGAGCCATATTTGGCGGGGAATCTGATACGGTATCTGTAAAAGAAAATTCTGTCATCGTTCTCGATTTATCGAAAGTGACTGTTGATTATGCCGGAAAATTTAATTATAAAGAAATTGATTATTTTGATGCAAGACACGATGGTTTATCGGATGTGATCAAAGCTATTAAAGCCGCGAAAGAAGACGATGATATCAAAGGTATTTCTATTTTAAATGACAATTCCAATTTAGGAATGGCTCAAATAAAATCCGTAAGAAATGCTTTGGAAGATTTTAAAAAATCAGGAAAATTTGTGGTTGCTTATGCCAATTACTTTACCCAAAAAGAATACTACCTCAACTCCGTGGCGAATACGATTTATTTGAATCCAATTGGCGAAATGGAGTTTAAAGGTTTGTCTACTGAGCTACTTTTCTTTAAAGATTTTCAAGACAAATACGGCGTTAAAATGGAAGTAATCCGTCACGGAAAATACAAAAGCGCTGTCGAGCCATTCCTTGAAAACAAAATGAGCGATGCCAATAGAGAACAGGTTTCTGCTTTATTAAATTCGATTTGGAATTCTGTTTTAACAGACATTTCTAAAAGCAGGAATATTCCAACTTTGAAGCTTAATGAAATTGCCAATCAACTAGCAGCTAGAACCCCAGAAATGGCAAAAATGCAAAGATTGGTTGACAAAATAGCCTATGAAGATGTCTATCATAATGATATTAAAAAGCTTTTAGATGTTGATTCAGACAAAGAATACACAACCATTTCAATCCTTGATTATGCTGAAAATGTTGCCGCTATTTCTATTGTAAATTCCTCGAAAAACAAAATCGCAATTATCTATGCGCAAGGCGAAATTGGTAATGGAGAAGGTGATGTAAATACTATAGGGGAAGGCTCTATGCGTCGTTCCCTTCAAGAGGCTAGAAAAGATAAAAAAATCAAAGCGATTGTTCTCCGAATCGATTCTCCTGGCGGAAATGCGTTAACTTCGGATTTGATTTGGCGAGAAATTGAATTGACTAAAAGAGTAAAACCCGTAATCGTTTCTATGGGAAATCTTGCCGCTTCTGGAGGCTATTATATTGCTTGTAATGCCAATACAATTTTTGCAGAAAACAATACAATAACGGGTTCAATTGGCGTTTTTGGTTTGTTGCCAAATTTCACTCAACTCACCTCTAAAATGGGTATCAATTCGGAACAAGTAAACACCAATGCCAATGCTGCGGATTATAGTATTTTCAAACCTTTAACAGAAAACTATAAATTTATTGCTCAAGAAGGTGTAGAGAAAATTTATACTACTTTCGTTTCTCGCGTTGCTACGGGTAGAAGAATGTCTTTTAGCCAAGTAGATGCTATTGCTCAAGGTCGTGTTTGGTCTGGAGCTGAAGCTTTAAAAATTGGTTTAGTAGACAAAATTGGCGGATTAGATGCTGCTTTAACTTATGCCGCTGCGTTGGTTAAGGCGAAAGAATACAAAACTCAAAACTTTCCTATTTATGAAAAAGATTTTAGTGATTATCTAGGAAGCCTTGGTGTTCCTTTTATGAAAACAAAAGAAAGTTTTATCAAAGAAGAAGTGGGTGAAGAAAATTATAAAGTGATTGAACAATTAAGAAAAGTGCAGGCTAGAAAAGGAATTCAAGCTAGTTTGCCATTTGAAATTAATATCCATTAAGCACGAAATCGAATACCATTACGTTATCTCTTTAAATTGAAATGTTATGATCAAGAAAATTTTAAAAATCGTTGGAATACTTTTATTACTAGTAGTAATTTCTTTGTTTGCATTGCCTTATTTTTTCAAGGATCAAATCAAGGCTAAAATCACCGATGCTATCAATGAGAAAGTCGATGCAAAAGTGTCATTTGCCGATGCCGATTTGAGTTTGTTCAAAAGTTTTCCTCAAGCCAATGTTACGATTGACAAATTACTTATCATCAACAAAGCTCCCTTTGAAGGCGATACGCTTATTTCCTTAGGACAAATCAATTTGAAAATGTCTATTAAAGAATTGTTCAAAAGCAAAGAAGAAGCGATGAACATTGAAGCGGTTTCTACTGAAAATGGATTGATAAATATTCTCTTCAATAAAGAGGGTGTCGGCAATTTCGATATCGCTTTGAAAGACGATAAAGAAAAAGATGATAGTAAAAGCAGTCCATTATCTTTAAAGATTAGTGAATACAAAGTCACCAATCTTCGTTTTAAATATTTTGATGAAGGCTCGAAAGTGAAAATGATTATTGACAGTTTGAATCATTCTGGAACCGGTGATTTCGCCAATTCTAAATTGGATTTAGTAACACAATCCTCCGCAAAAGTGTCTTTGTTTATGGACAAAGCAAATTATATGAATCGCGTTGCTTTAACACTTGATGCCGTTTTAGGAATCGATTTAGACCAAAGCAAATATACTTTCAAAGAAAACAAAGCGCTCATCAATAAATTACCATTAGAATTTGACGGTTTTATTCAAATGGTAGAAAATGGACAACAATATGATTTGAAATTTAAAACCCCAACTTCAAGTTTTCAAAATTTCTTAGGTTTAATTCCAGCATCTTATGCTGCCAATATCAAAGATGTAAAAACTACTGGTGATTTTACTGTAACAGGATTTGCCAAAGGAATGCTTTCTGATACTAGTGTTCCGAAATTCAATATTGCGATTGCATCGAACAACGCTTCGTTTCAATATCCTAATTTACCGAAATCGGTGCAAAGCATTATCATCGATACTAAAATCATCAATGAAACAGGTGTGATGAATGACACCTATGTGAATTTAGATCAGCTTTCGTTCCGTATTGATCAAGATGTTTTTAATGCCAAAGCGAACATTCGAAACATTTCAGAAAATGCTTTAGTGGATGCAAAATTGAATGGTATCATCAACTTAGGCAACGTTTCTAAAGCGTATCCAGTAAAGCTAAAAGTGCCGCTTTCTGGAATTTTGAAAGCAGATGTCGCTACGAAATTCGATATGAAATCGGTTGAAACAAATCAGTATGAAAAAATGCAAAATTCAGGAAACATGACGCTTACTGGATTTAAATATGTAGATGACACGAACAAAGCGATGAATATTAATAAAGCGGTTGTTCAATTTACGAATACACGAATCAATCTTCAAGAACTCGATTTGACCACTGGAAAAACCGATATGAAAGTGAATGGTGTTTTGGATAACTTTTATGGATTTATGTTTAAAAATCAAGAACTAAAAGGAAACTTCAACATGCAATCCAATCAGTTTGCAGTAGCCGATTTTATGTCGCCTGAAAAACCAAAAACAGCAAATGAAAAACCAAAAGAAGCGGTAAAAATTCCAGCATTCTTAAATTGTTCCTTAACGGCAAAAGCCAATACGGTTTTATATGATAACCTGGTTTTGAAAAACGTATCGGGGAAATTGATTATCAAAGACCAAAAGGTAAATTTAGAAAACATCAAAACCGACATTTTTGGCGGTCAGATATTAGCCAATGGAGACGTTTCTACAAAAGGAAAAACTCCAGTTTTTAATATGGATTTAGGAATGAAAGCTGTCGATATACAACAAACATTTTCACAACTTGATATGTTGAAAAAAATCGCTCCAATTGCTGACGTTGTGGAAGGAAAAATAAACACCAACATCAAAATTTCTGGTAATTTAAATGCAAAAGAAATGACTCCCGATTTGAATAGTATTTCAGGAGATTTAACGAGTCAGTTACTTTCGACTACTGTTAACCCAAGTAAATCAGCACTTTTGTCTAAACTAGGCGATAATGCTTCGTTCTTAGATTTGAAAAAATTGAATTTAAAAGATTTAAAAACAGCAATGACTTTTAAAGACGGGAAAGTCAACATCAAACCTTTTGAACTAAAATACCAAGACATCAAAATGAACATTGGTGGTCAACATGGTTTCGATCAAAATATGAATTACAATCTTAAGTTCGATTTGCCCGCGAAATATTTAGGACCTGAGGTTAATAAATTACTAGCGAAATTATCTCCATCTGAGGTTAATAAATTGGAGAACATTCCAATAAACGCAATTATCTCTGGGAATTTTAAAGCTCCAAAAGTAGCTACAGATATGAAAAGTGGAATCACGAATTTAACCTCTCAATTGGTCAAACAACAAAAAGAAAAATTAGTAAAACAAGGCACCAGTGCGTTGAGTGATTTAATCAACAAAAACACGAAAACCGACACCACCAAAACCAAATCACCTGTGAAAGAAGATATCAAAAAGAAAGCTGGGGATTTGCTGAATGGGTTATTCAAAAAATAAAATCACATGCCTTAAGACAAATTTCCTTAAGGCATTTTTTTATAAATTAATCTTTACCACACTGCCTTCAGCACTGCGAATATTAAAGACCGTTCCGTCTTCAAAAAGTAAATACTGTCCTTTTATTCCATATAAAACTCCTTTGAATGTGGGTGTTTTTTCTAAACTTAAACTATTGATTTTCTTAGGATATTCTATAATTGGATAGTGCATTTCATAGACGTCATTTTTATTGGAGAAGAAATATTCTTGAACTTCTTTTGGCAATAAATCTTGAACTTTTGCTTTTTCTTCAATTAAATCCGAAGTAATAATATCATTGGTGAGCATTTTCCTCCAATTGGTTTTATCAGAAAAATGATTCTTTAAGGCAACTTCCGTAATTCCGGCTAAATATCGATTGGGAACTTCAACAATGGCGATTGCTTGTTCGGCACCTTGATCAATCCAGCGAGTAGGCACTTGAGTTTTTCGAGTAACTCCAACTTTTATTTCACTTGATGTCGCCAAGTAAACAATATGTGGTTGCAATTGTACTTTCGACTCGTAGTCTAAATCACGGTCTGCAATGCCTAAATGAGCTGTACTTAATTCGGGTTTCATAATCCAATCACCCACTGACGCACTCGAATAGAAGCAATCGTAGCAAAATCCTTGACGGTAAATTTTCTTTTTTTTACCACAATTCAAACATTGATAACCGTCTAATTGAATGGATATTTCCTTTCCTAAAACTTGATTGACATTCAAAAAACTGTTTTCAAATATCAAATAATATTGAATTGGATTCCCAAACTCAGTTTGCATTTTTGTGAGTACACCTTGGTATTGCATTTTTGGAATTATGATTAAAGATTTTATTTCTATATTTGGTAAAGTTATACATTCAAAGCACAAATTTCATAATTCAAATCCACAAAAATGCCATTACCAATAATCAATTCTATTGCCTCCTGGGTTTTGAAACAACGCATTCATCAGATTGAGTTGTTTTTAAAATATCCGCATGAAGTTCAAGACGAATTGCTGATGAATCTTATTCGGACATCAGAAAACACTATAGTTGGGAAGCATTATGATTTTAATTCTATTAAATCCTATCAAACCTTTAAAGAAAGAATTCCGATTTCATCCTATGAAGACATCGAACGATTTATAGAACAAACGCGACAAGGAGAACAAAATATTTTCTGGAATACACCCATCAAATGGTTTGCAAAATCAAGTGGAACTACCAATGCCAAAAGCAAATTCATACCCGTTAGTAATGAAGCTTTAGAAAATTGTCATTATAAAGGAAGTAAAGATTTGTTGTGTTTGTATTTGAATAATAATGAAGATTCTCAAATGTTTATTGGTAAAAGTTTGCGTTTGGGAGGAAGTTCTCAGATTTACGAAAACAACAATACCTTTTTTGGAGATTTATCTGCAATATTAATAGAGAACATGCCAATATGGGCAGAGTTTAGTAGCACGCCGAGTAGTCGAGTTTCCTTGATGAGCGAATGGGAATCGAAGATAAAAGCCATTATTAATGAATCAATCAATGAAAATGTAACCAGTTTTGCCGGAGTTCCTTCTTGGATGTTGGTTTTAATGAATAAAGTATTAGAGGAAACAGGAAAAGGAAATTTGTTAGAAATTTGGCCCAATTTAGAAGTGTATTTTCATGGAGGTGTAAGTTTTGAACCGTATCGCGAACAATACAAAAAAATACTGCCTACTTCAAGTTTTAAATACTATGAAATATACAATGCTTCCGAAGGTTTTTTTGCGATACAAGATTTAAACAATTCCAATGATTTATTATTGATGTTAGATTATGGGATTTTTTATGAATTTATCCCAATGTCTTTTTTTGGAACTTCAGAAGAGAAAGCAATACGCCTTTCTGATGTAGAAATGAATATCAATTATGCGATTTTAATAACCACCAATGCAGGACTATGGCGTTATTTATTAGGAGATACGGTTCGGTTTACTTCTTTAAATCCTTATCGAATACGAGTTACGGGCAGAACCAAACACCATATTAATGTTTTTGGAGAAGAATTGATGGTAGAGAATACAGACCAAGCAATTTCTAAAACTTGTCAAATTACAAATACAGAAGTGGTTGATTATACTGTTGCGCCCATATTTATGAAAGACAAAGAGAAAGGCGCTCATGAATGGATGATCGAATTTAAAAACAATCCTAGAAATGTTGATGAATTTCAAAAAATTTTAGATGAAACATTGCAATCATTAAACTCCGATTACGAAGCCAAAAGATACAATAACATGACTTTGAATCCGTTAGTAATCAATGTAGCTCGCCCAAATTTATTTTATGATTGGTTGAAAGAGCAAGACAAATTGGGTGGTCAGCACAAAATACCGAGACTCTCTAATAAAAGAGATTATTTAGAACAACTCAAAAAACTAACCCATTAAGTACCTAAGCGCTATGAAAAAAATGGTTTTTATTTTGATAATTCTCTTCCTAATTATTTCATGTGGCCCGCACAGAATGCACTGTGGTCCAAAAGGTATCTGTGAAAAAACAGAACAGAAAAATTATAAAAAACTTTCATGATGGTTGTAACAATTTTGAAAGATGAAGGACTACTTGAGCAATCATAAATCACCCGAGGCACAGCCGAATTGTTGGAGCGCAGCGGAAAAAAATCAATTCAATCATGAAATCAATACTACTAGCTGGTATATTCCTCTTATCTTTCCCTTTAATAGCTCAAGAAAATCCTACAAACCTAACATCAAAAGACTCGATCTCTAAAATTGAAGATCAAAAACTAAAGGAAGTGACTGTTTATGGAAACAAAAAGCAATTCTTAAAAGTAGATTCCGACAAAACAACGGTTAGCGTCAAAGACAATCCCATGTTAAGTACTGGTAATGCTTTTGAAGTTGTTAAAAAACTTCCAGGAGTGATTGCTTCGCCAAGTGGTGGTTTGACCTTAAATGCCAAAGGAATTACGATTTATATAGATGGAGCACCGAGTTCGCTAAGCGGTTCTGATTTGGAAAATTATTTGTCTTCACTTCCGGCCAATGCCATTGAAAAAGTAGAACTCATATACAATCCCGGTGCTTCGTTTGAAGCAAACTCAAGTGGATCAATCATTAATATTATTATGAGTTCGAAACGTTTGAAAGGAATCAATGCCAGTTTTAATATCAATTACAATTTCAATAAATACCAAAAACCGAGTCCCCAAATATTATTTAATGGGAAAGAAAAAAACTTGAGTTGGCAAACAATGGTTGGTTACAATTATATCGATAGCGAAACCTTACAAAGAAATGTACAAACGTTTACCGCTTTAAGCAATCAAAAATTAAGTCAAGAAAACTTCAGCGTTACTACCAATAGAAATTTTTATTTTCGTGGTGGAACCAATTATAAACTATCGAAAAAATCGAACCTTTTATTCAATTATAATGTAAATATTGCGAATGACAGAAGTGTTTTTGACGCCTCAACGTTAGGGAATACTATCGATTATTTGAATGAAGGCATTACTAAAACTAAAAGCAACAATCACGAAATTAGTTTACAGTATAAAACCAAATTGGATACGATTGGAAGTACTTTGGATATTGTAGGATTTAGTAATTTGTTTGATCGAAATCCAATAACAAAATCCAATGCAATCGATAATATTACGAATACACCTTCTTATAACAATGCTAATCTCGACTTTACATTAAAAAATTATTATTTGAAATATGATTTTGCTTTTCCTTTTGAAAAATCTAAATTTTCAATAAATACTGGTGGAAAATTCAATGTTTTGAAAGTAAATAATTTGGGCTCCTATAATCTCAATACGCCTACTTTAAGCACAATAGACTTTGACTATACAGAAAACAACTTGGCTTTTTATGTTGAAGCTAGAAAAAAAATCAAGAAGTTTAGTTTTACAGCGGGTTTGCGTTTTGAAGATTTTAAAGTCAACAGAACTGCCTTCAAAGAAGGAAATAAAATAGACATCAATTTTAAAAATTCTAATTTTTTCCCTAATGTGAGTGCTCTATATGAAATAATGAAAGATGTAAATATATCTGCTTCTTATTCTAAAAAAATAAACCAACCGAATTACAATAGTTTAGACCCGAATAATGGTTCTAGTTTTGACCAATACAATGCTTCACAAGGTGACCCATTATTAGATCCGACATTTTTTGATAATTATGAGTTTAAAATATCTGCTCTAGATTTTGTTCAGTTAGGCGTGAATTATACCTCTTCAAAAGACAATAATCTTTTTGTATATAGTGCTGATGCTAATGCTACAGAGCCTGTTAGCAATCAAACTTTTCAGCAATTTGACAAGTTCAGTACCTTTAGTGCCTTTTTTAATTTTCCAATTCCATTAGATTATTTTTTAAAGGGAAAAGAGGAATTTCAGAAGAGAATGAATACAATTGATAAAATGAATTACATCTATTTAAGCATCAATTATATTAAATCCGACATTGAAGGCTATGACTTTCCGTATTCTAACAAACCCATTATGAATTATGCGGCAGAAGCTCAATTTATTTTACCTTGGAATATCAGAAACTCCATGACCTATTTCATACTTCCGTCTGGAAATTGGCAAATCTATAAAGTTACCAAACCGATACAACAATTTGACATATCCTTCAGCAAAGACTTTATGAATAAAAAGCTAAAAATTGGATTGCATGCCTTTGATTTATTTAACTCAAATAATATCAATGCATTGATTGCAGGACAGAATCTAGAAACCAATTTTTATAAAAAAGAAGATTCTAGAACTTTTAGAATTTCTTTAACCTATAACTTTGGAAACTTAAAATTAGACAAAGAAAATACAGATATTCAAACGGAAAAAGTAAAAAGCGGCGGTGGAATATTGAAATAATCTAGTTTAATTATAAAAAAATACTGCTTCAAAATGAAGCGGTATTTTTTTATAATTAAACTTTTTAGGAAGCTATTTCTAATCGTTTAAGCAAATTTTTGGTGAGGGTATCATTAGCATAATCTTTATCGATATGCAATATTTTTTCATCATTGCTTGGTAGGTCATACATCACATCCGTTAAGATAGCTTCACATAATGAGCGTAAACCTCTAGCACCTAATTTATATTCCAAAGCTTTGTCGACAATAAAATCGAGCGCATCATTTGAAATAGTAAACTCAACATCATCCATTGCAAATAGTTTTTGATATTGCTTGATTAATGCATTTTTAGGTTCCGTTAAGATGGCTCTTAAAGTTTCTCTATCTAATGGATCCATGTGAGTTAGTACTGGCAAACGACCTATAATTTCTGGAATCAAACCAAAATCTTTGATATCCTTTGGTATAATGTATTGTAATAGATTGTCTTTGTCGATGTTGTCTACATTTTTTGAAGTACTATATCCAACCGCTTGACGATTCAATCGTTTTGAAATAATACGTTCAATTCCATCAAAAGCACCACCTGCAATAAACAAAATATCTTTGGTATTCACTTCTACAAATTTTTGATCCGGGTGTTTTCTTCCTCCTTTTGGTGGAACATTCACAACCGTACCTTCCAATAATTTCAGTAAAGCTTGTTGAACGCCTTCGCCAGAAACATCACGCGTTATTGATGGGTTATCACTTTTTCGAGCAATTTTATCAATTTCGTCTATAAATACAATTCCACGTTCCGCTTTACTAACATCATAATCGGCAGCTTGCAACAAACGTGTTAGAATACTTTCTACATCTTCCCCAACATAACCCGCTTCTGTTAATACGGTTGCATCAACAATAGCTAAAGGAACATCTAGCATTCTAGCAATTGTTTTTGCCACTAATGTTTTTCCAGTTCCTGTTTGGCCGACCATAATGATGTTGCTTTTTTCAATTTCTACATCATCGTTTAATTGCTGTTGCATCAAACGTTTGTAGTGATTGTATACAGCTACTGCCATTACTTTTTTGGTTTGATCTTGACCGATAACATACTGATCTAAAAAAGCTCTAATATCATGCGGTTTTTTTAGAATCAAATCAGCTGCTATTTTAGAATTGCCATTGGTTTTTAATTCTTCCAATACAATTCCATGAGCTTGTTCAATACATTTATCACAAATGTGTGCATTGATTCCAGCAATTAAAAGATTGGTTTCAGGTTTTTTTCGACCACAAAACGAACAATCTAATAGTTCTTTTGCCATTGTTTTATATTTAAAGTTAAGCTAGTAAACTCAACATTATTATCGTCTTAAAACTTCATCAATCATACCGTATTCTTTCGCTTCATCTGCAATCATCCAGTAATCTCTTTCGCTGTCTTTGTGCACTTTATCGAAAGTTTGACCTGAATGTTGAGAGATAATTTGGTACAATTCATCTTTCAATTTCAACATTTCTCGAAGATTGATTTCCATATCGGTTGCAACACCTTGTGCTCCTCCTGAAGGTTGGTGAATCATTACTCTTGAATGGGGTAGCGCTGAACGTTTCCCTGCAGCTCCTGCACACAATAAAACCGCTCCCATAGAAGCAGCCATTCCTGTACAAATCGTTGCCACATCTGGCTTGATGTATTGCATCGTATCATAGATTCCTAGACCTGCATAAACACTTCCTCCTGGAGAATTCAAATAGATTTGAATGTCTTTAGAAGCATCTGCACTTTCTAAAAATAACAATTGAGCTTGGACAATATTAGCGATTTGATCGTCGATACCTGTTCCTAAAAAGATGATTCTATCCATCATTAATCTTGAAAAAACGTCCAATTGAGAAACATTCAATTGGCGTTCTTCAATGATATAAGGAGTCATATTCGTTGGTGTCATTGCATTGACGATTTTGTCGTAATACATATTATTTACACCATGATGTTTTGTAGCAAATTTTTTAAATTGCTTCGCCTGTTCGAGCGCAGCTCTCGGGTCTTTACCGTAGTTCATAGCAGGATTTTCTTTTTTATAACTTTAAAAAAATAAATGAGCGTCAAAGCTTTCGATTTGACGCCCAAATATACGTATTTATTTTAATTTATTCTCCGTAAGAAGCTGCAATAAATTCTTGGTAAGTTACTTCTTTAGTGGAAGCGTTGGCCTTTTCTTTAAAAATTTGCAACATTTTTTCACTTGTAACCTGATGAGAAAGTCTTCTCACTTCTTCTTGATTGGATAAAACACGAGCTACAATTCCTTCTACTTCTTCAGCAGTTGGATTCATTTGTCCGTATTGAGCCATTTGCGCTCGAATGGCTTTTGTGGTATACGCTTTTAAATCTTCAAAATTAATTTGAATATTATTTTGAGCTAATGCTTTCCCTTCAATCAATTGAAAACGCAATCCTTTTTCAGATCTTTCGTATTCAAATTTAGCTTCTTCAGGAGATAATTTCTTTTCTCCAGTGGTTTGCAACCATTTGATTAGAAACTCAGCAGGCAAATCAAATTTGGTGGAGTCGATTAAAAAATCCGTGACATCTGCCATTAATTTTTGATCGGCTTGTTGTGCAAATTGATTCTCCGCATCTTCTTTGATTTTATCTTTCAATTCTTCTAACGAAGCGATTTTTCCTTCACCAAAAAGCTTGTCGAATAAATCTTGATTCAATTCTGCTAAATCAGTTCCGTTGATAGCTTCGATTGTGAAAGTAACGTCCACTTCTAATCCGTGTACATCATCGTGGCTAACTTTCATAACATCCATCAGTTGATGATCGTCTTCAAATAAGCCTTTAGTATTTACTATTACGACATCGCCTATTTTCTTACTTAAGAAAGAATCTCTTGTTTTTTTGTCTTTAAAAATATCTAAAGCAAAAGTAGATTTCGCATTGATTCCTTTTTCTTCATTGCTGAACGTACCCGTTACGTCACAATTCTCGGCAACAACTTCTTGTGGAATTGCTGTTCCGAATTGTTTTTGAATACGAGTGACTTGATCATCGATTAATTTAGCATCTGCTTTTACAACATATTTAATAATGTCGTTTTTCGCCTCTAAATTCAATTCGAAATCTGGAGCCAAACCAATTTCGTATTCGAAAGTTAATTCCTCATCATCCCAAGAAAAATTTTCATTCATTTTAGGAAGTGGCGAACCCAAAAGATTCAATCTTTGCGATTCTAAGTAACGGCTTAATGCCAATTCTACAACTTTGTTTACTTCCTCAACTTTGATAGCTTTTCCGTATTGTTTTTCTACTAAATCTTTAGGAACAGCACCTTTTCTAAATCCTTTAACGGTTGCTAAAGGCATTTTTTCGTTGATTCTTTTTTGTACTTGTCCTTTATAATCCATGTGCACTACTTGCATCACGATTACTTCGTTTACTGTGTCTATTGCGACTCTTTTGATATCCATTGTAATTCTTTTACATGCTAAAATTGGGTGGCAAAAATAAGACATTTTCACTACCCAAACAAGTTTTTATTGGATTGTAATTTTTTTATTTATCCTTTGAACTTTTGTATAAAATCGACTGCGAAATGGACAGAATAATACTGAAAAACACAGCGGTCCAGAAACTTGCAACGTGAAATCCACCAACGATTTTTGTACACAGCAAAATAATCAACGCATTGATGACGAGCAAAAACAAGCCAAACGTCACAATCGTGATTGGTAAAGTGAATAAAATGAGAATAGGCTTTATAAAAATGTTGAGTAGCCCTAGAACTACGGCGACAATCAGCGACGTGGTAAAAGTATCGACTGAAACTCCCGGCATGAAGTGCGCAATGATTACTACTAAAATAGCGGTGATTAAGATTCTTAAAAGTAAATTCATAAACTTTCTATTTAAATACACGCAAATATATAAAAACCGACAGTTTTTTTGGTTGAGACCAATTATAAAATCACATATTAAAATACTAATTCCCATTAATTAATTAATTACATTTACTTCTATTAATCTTTAAAATATTTACCTATGAAGAAATTTTTACTTTCAATTTGTTTTCTGAGCTTCATAGGTTTGCATGCTCAGAATTTTTGGACTGAAGTGGCACCGTTTTCAAGTGTTGCGAATTCTACTGTGTCGCAGATCTCTATTGTAGATGAAAATGTAGTTTGGGTTTCCGGAAGAACTTACTTAAGTCCCGGAAATACTGAAGAAAAATGGAGCAATTCTATCGATGGAGGTTACACATGGACGAACGGAACAATCGATTTAGGCAACCCAGATTTGGTTGTAAGTGCTATTGTTGCGTTATCAGACACCAAAGCTTATGTTTCTGTTTTTTCAAAGAATACTAGCTCTTTCGGCGGTGTATGGATTACCGAAGATTCGGGAACAACATGGACCAATCAACCTACCGCTTCATTTAATTCTTCGATTGATTCCTTTGCTAATTTTATTCATTTTTGGGATAGTGACACCGGAGTTGTTGTAGGCGACCCTGTCGGTGGATTCTTCGAAATATATACCACAACGGACGGCGGCACCAATTGGAATCAAGTACCACAACTCAACATTCCTCAGCCTATTGATGCTAGTGAATATGCGCTTACTAACAAGTACGAAGCCCGAGACAATACCATTCGATTTGCAACTACTTTCGGTAGAATTTTTACATCGAATGATTTTGGAGTTACTTGGTCTGTTACTCAAACCTCTATTCCCGATTTTGGTGGCGGAATAAATGGTGACGGGAGCGGTTCTTTTAGTTTTAAGAACACCAATGAAGGATTGCTTGTCAGCAACACATATAATTATTTCAGAACCATTGATGGTGGTTTGAACTGGACTATCGAAAATGCCACTGACGCACTCCGAAACTATCAAATTTGTTATGTTCCTGTAACCAACAATACTTATTTTTCTATAGGAGAAAATTTGGGTGTTTTAAGCGATTACAGCTCGTCTTATTCGCTGAACGGCGGTATTGATTGGATCAATCTGAATGATGTGGACGCCAATCCGGTAATGCCGAATGTTGTTAAATTTAAAAGTGGAACAGTAGGTTTCTGCCTTGGTTATTATTCTAGCAACCTTTCCGAGTTGAAGTTTTTTAAACTTACCGATCCTTTAAACCGATTGAATGGTAATTTAGCAACTGCTAGTTTTGAGAAAAGCAACTTTGTAATTGCTCCTAATCCAACTTATGGTTTTGTAAAAATAAATGGGAAAAACATTCAGAAAGTTACTGTCAAGGACCTTCAAGGAAAAATACTTTTTACTCAAAATTATCCCGTTTCTGATGCCATTGATTTGGATTTGAGTTTATTTCAAAATGGCGTTTACCTCGCTACATTTTCTGATAAAGAAGGAAATAATGCTTCGCTAAAAATCCTCAAATACTAAACGGGTTTTATTTTAAGAATCGGCTCGTGATTTCATAAAACATTGCCGGATTCTCCGCATGTAACCAATGTCCAACATTCGTAATCGTTTCGAATACCGCTGCTGGAAAATGGTTTTTGATATTTTCGAAATCTTCGACTTTGATGTATTTGGAATTGCCTCCTCGAATGAACAAGGTTGGTTTGTTGAAATGAGCATTTACTGGAAGTGCAGTTCCAACATTTTCTATTTCTTTATTAAAAACAGCTAAGTTGAATCGAAATGCTAACTGCTCAGGCGTTTGCCAATACAAGCTTTTGAGAAGAAATTGTCGGGTTCCGAAATCTGGAATATGTTGTGCAACAATTGAATCCACTTCAGTTCTGGAAGGCTTTTGAGAAAAGTTGACGGCATTGAGACCGGCGAGGATTTCTTGATGGTGTGGTGGATAATATTTCGGACCAATGTCGCCTACTATGAGTTTGTGAATTAGTTCTGGATGTTCTGTAGCCAAAAGCATCGCCATTTTTCCGCCCATAGAATGCCCTATGATGTCTATGTTTTGCAGATTTTTTTCTTGACAATACACGAGAATATCTTGCACCATGACTTCATAATTGAAAACGTCAGAATGAAAACTACGCCCGTGGTTGCGCAAGTCGAGCATATGCACTTCATACCCTAACGTTGCGTATTGTGTGCCAAGGGTTTTCCAGTTGTCGGACATGCCGAGGAATCCATGGAGGATGAGAAGTGGTTTGCCGGAGCCTTCAATTTTGGAGTAGAGTGTCATTGGTTGTGGGTTTTGGATTGTCAGTTGTAGGTTTTCAGTTGTGGGTTTGCGTGAGGGATAGCAGTGGAAATCCTTTTGTGACGTTTTTCGGAACAAAAGATTGCAACGGATTGCTTCGCCAGTTCGGCATTCGCCTCGGGTGCCCGACCCGCCATTTTCGGCGAGGTCACGCCCAATTATTTTAATTTATTCAAATACATATTGACCACATTATCGAGGCCGAGGTAGAGCGATTCGCAAATTAGCGCGTGCCCGATAGAAACTTCGAGCAAACCAGGAATATTTTGCTTGAAAAACTGGATGTTATCGAGGCTTAGATCGTGACCAGCGTTGATTCCGAGTCCCAATTCATTCGCTAGTTCAGCAGCTTTGACATAAGGTTCAATGCCGTTTTTGTTGCCCAAACCAAATTGATGCGCAAAGGCTTCGGTATACAATTCGATGCGGTCCGTTCCTGTTGCTTTCGCTCCTTCAATCATTTTTAGAACGGGATCTACAAAAATGGAGGTTCGTATATTATGGCGTTGGAATTCTTGGATTACCTCTTTGAGATACGCTTGATGCTCGATGGTATTCCAGCCTGCGCTAGAAGTAATCGCCCCAATCGCATCGGGTACTAGAGTGACTTGTGTGGGTTTAGTTTCGAGTACTAAATCGATGAAATTGTGTTTTGGATTGCCTTCGATGTTGAATTCGGTGTACACAATCGGTTTCAAATCGCGGGCATCTTGATAATGAATGTGTCGTTCATCCGGTCTAGGATGAATGGTGATGCCGTGAGCTCCGAATTGCTGAATGTCTTTAGCAACTTGCAAAAGATTAGGAACATTACCTCCACGGGCATTACGCAAAGTGGCTATTTTGTTGATATTTACACTTAACTTTGTCATAGAAATGCGAATTGAATTGGATTGGTGCAAAAATACAAAGTTAAACTAGGTAGGATTGTATAAAATTGATTATTTTGCATCGAGTAAAAGCATTTTGAATTATGACTGAAATTAAAGACTATATCAATAGCGATTTTAAGGCTATCAACAGCACCGATACGGTGGTTGAAGTGCAAGACTTTTTCCATGAATTGACGTTTTCACATTTTCCGGTTTTGGAAGATGGCGTATATATGGGTTGCATTGCTTTGGATGATGTGGATACGTTTGATGCGGATAAAAAAATTACGGATTATCGTTATACTTTAGAGCCATTTTTCGCAAGAAGCACGATGATGTGGTTGGATGTTTTGGAGGTTTTCGCAAAGAATCATTCGAATGTAGTTCCGGTTTTGGATACCAATAATTTGTATTTAGGATATTATGAGTTGGAGGATATTATTAAATTTTTCCATGAAACACCCTTTTTAAAAGAACCAGGTGGAATTATTGTCGTTCAGAAAGCTGTTATCGATTATTCGATAAGTCAAATTACACAGATTGTTGAGAGTAATAACGGAAGACTTTTGGGCTTATTTATTTCGGAAGCGAATGCTGAGAGTGTTCAAATTACTATAAAAATTAGTTTGGGAGCGATGAATGATATTATACAAACGTTTCGACGCTATAATTATGAAATCATTTCCGAACATCAAGAGGATGCGTATATCACCAATTTGAAAGAACGATCGGATTATTTGGATAAATACCTTAATATGTAGAATGTGGAATCGTGGAATCGGTTAATCGTAGATTCGGTTACACGATTAAACGATTAAACAATTAAACAACCCAAAATGAAAGTAGCCATCTACGGACAATATTATCAGAACAGTACCGAGCCAATTATTAAAGACATCTTTGTTTTTTTTAATAAGAATAAGGTTGAAATGGTTATTGAAGCAGATTTTTTGAAATTGTTGTATGAGAAAAAAATTGTCACCAAAGAGTATAAGACTTTTAGTTCCTATTCCGAATTAGACGCTAGTTTCGACATGTTGATAAGCATTGGTGGAGATGGCACAATGTTAAGAGCTGCTACTTTAGTTCGAGATTCTGGAATACCACTATTAGGAGTCAACGCAGGGCGTTTAGGGTTTTTAGCTTCTGTTCAGAAAGAAAATATTGAAAATTTCTTACAGTATGTAATTGAAAAAAAATATGCTATTTCATCTAGAAGTTTGTTGTCGTTGCAATGTGTTCCAGAGAATGAAGACATTTTAGATTTGAATTTTGCAATGAACGAAATATCAGTCAGCAGAAAAGACACCACTTCGATGATTACAATTGAAACTAGTTTGAATGGTGAATATTTAAATTCTTATTGGGCCGATGGTTTAATAATAGCAACCCCAACGGGTTCAACTGGTTATTCGTTGAGTTGCGGAGGACCAATTTTAACTCCAGATGTAACGAGTATTGTTATTACCCCTATAGCACCGCATAATTTGAATGCAAGACCATTAGTGATTCCAGATACCACTGAGATTCGTTTAAAAGTATCTGGAAGAGAGGAATTTTATTTAGTTTCCTTAGATTCAAGAATTGCCTCGGTTAAAAATGAATCGATATTAATTATTAAAAAGAACCCTTATAAAATTAATATGGTTGAAATTCCAGAAGAAACATTTTTAAAAACACTTCGTAATAAATTATTATGGGGAGAAGATAAAAGAAATTAATGCTTTTATTTGAATACTATTTCCTTCTAAAAACCGTTTCTCCTATACTTTATTAGTATAAAATTTAGTCCTTTTTGAACTGATAAATTCGAAATTAACAGAAATACGAATTTGATGTTAAATAAGAGTTCTTAATTATTATATTTGCACGCTATTTTCAATTTAATGAATAGATATTTTTTTGTTATATTTTTCCTTTTTGTAATATCATCTTCAAAAGCACAAATTCATGAAATCGGAGTGTTTTTAGGAGGAAGCAATTTTATAGGCGATGTAGGGCCAACTACTTACATTGGGCCTAATAAACTTGCTTTCGGAATATTGTATAAATGGAATAGGAGTCCGAGACATTCCTGGAGGTTTTCATATACTCAATCTCAAGTAACATCTTATGATGAAGATTCAGATATGCCTTCAAGAAATGAAAGAAATTATCGTTTTAAGAATAATATAAAAGAACTTTCAGCAGGCTTGGAATTTGATTTTTTTGATTTTGATTTACATGATGACAGACCTAAGTTTACTCCGTATGCTTTTAGTGGTTTAAGTTATGTTAGATATGAAAGTTTGTATATCGAAAACGGGAAATATAAAGTTGATGCAACCAGAGGAACTCTGGCGATACCAATAATAGCAGGCTTAAAAGGAAGAATATTTGAAAATTTTGTAATTGGTTTTGAAGTTGGAGCTCGTTATAGTTTTGCAGATGATATTGATGGAAGTGACCCAAAAAACTCTAAATATAAAGCGTTGAAATTTGGAAATTTAACCAGTAAAGATTGGTTTGTTTTTTCAGGAATTACATTAACCTATACTTTTGGAGATAGACCTTGTTTTTGTACCGATTAATATGAGTGATTTTTTAGGAAATATCGATAAGGAAAAACTTCCAAAACATGTAGCCATAATAATGGATGGCAATGGTCGTTGGGCAAATCAAAAAGGGTTATTAAGAACTGTTGGACATGAAAATGGCTCTAAATCTGTTCGGGTTGTTGTGGAGACTGCTGCGAAATTAGGAATAGAATACCTTACATTATATGCTTTTTCTACAGAAAACTGGAACAGACCAAAAATTGAAGTAGATATATTGATGAAACTACTTATCAATTCATTAAAAAATGAAGTGAAAAGTTTAACCGAAAATGATATTAAATTATTAATAATTGGAAATATAGAAATGCTGCCAAAATCGGCAAGCAAGAAATTATTTGAAGTCATAGAAAAGACAAAAAACAATAAAAGAATGACATTAACAATAGCATTAAGCTATGGTTCTCGTGAGGAAATCATGAATGCTGTTAAGGATATTTGTGTTAAAGTTAAAAATAATATAATTTCAATAGACCATATAGACGAATCGATTATTAATCAGCATCTTTACACGCAAAATTTACCAGATGTAGATTTATTAATACGTACAAGCGGAGAACATCGAATTAGTAATTTTCTACTTTGGCAAATAGCTTATGCTGAGTTGTATTTTACATCGGTTTTATGGCCAGATTTTAGTGAAGATGATTTGTATGAAGCGATTATAAGTTATCAAAAAAGAGAACGAAGGTTTGGAAAAACAAGTGAACAAATTAAATAAGTTTTTAGTGTTATATAAAGGAATAAAATTAGTTGTCGCCCTATTAGTGTTTGGATGGATTTCCCAAATTAATGCTCAAGAAAAAATACCTTTCGATCAAGGCGTAAAGTATATACTCGCCGATGTTGATGTAACTGGAAAAATAAGTTTTAACAAACAGACAGTTGTTACTTTTGCTGGCTTAGAAAAGGGTCAAGACATTACTATCCCAGGGGAAGAGATTAGTAATGCGATAAAGAAATTAGGAAAATTAGGTTTGTTTAGCGAAATAGACTTTTTTATTACTAAAATTGCTGGTGATAGCATCTATCTAGAATTAAATATCAATGAGCTTCCTAAATTAAGTGAGGTTAAATTTGCTGGAATAAAGAAAAAGAAAACAGAAGCTTTGATAAAAGACAATGGCTTAACTAAAGGGAAAATTGTCAATGAAAATTTATTGACAACTACTAAAAACTATATTGAAAACAAATATAAAAAAGATGGTTTTTACAATACTAAAGTAACCATTAAAACCGTTCCTGATACTACTAGTGGAAATGAAGTCAAAATATTTGTGAATGTTTTTAAAGGAAATAAAATCAAAGTAAAAGACATCACTTTTAGTGGCAACGAAAAATTTTCCGATGCTAAACTTCTAAAAACCATGAAAAATACAAAGGAAAAAAACCCTATTCGTATTTTTAAAGCTTCGAAATATATCAAAGAAAAATACAAAGAAGATTTAACAAAAATCATCGATATATATAAAGAAAAAGGGTATCGAGATGCAAGAATTGTTAGTGATACGGTTGCTTTTAGTAAAAATAAAAAAAATTTATCGATAAAAATTAATATCGAAGAAGGGCGAAAATATTATTTTGGAAATATTAAATTCTTAGGAAATACGATTTATCCAGATAGTGGTTTGCGCAATATACTCGGTATTAAAAAAGGAGACATATACAATGGTGTTTTGTTAGAAAAAAGAATTGCTGACAAATCAAAACCTGATGGAGAAGATATTACGAATTTATACCAAAACAGCGGATATTTATTTTCAAATATAAATGCTGTAGAAGTAAAAACAAGTAATGACACTATCGATTTCGAGATTCGTATTGTTGAAGGTCCATTAGCTTATTTTAATAACATTACAGTAGTTGGAAATGACAAAACAAACGACCGAGTTATCTATAGAGAATTAAGAACGAAACCTGGGCAGAAATATAGTAAAGAAGAATTAGTACGAACAATTAGAGAAATTGGCCAATTGGGTTATTTTGATCCAGAAGCTATTGAACCTGTTTTTAAAAATGTAGATGCTGGAGCAGGAACAGTTGATATTGAATACAAATTAGTAGAAAAAGGATCGAGTCAAATAGAACTTCAAGGAGGTTATGGTGGTGGTGGTTTTATCGGAACATTAGGATTGTCATTTAACAATTTCTCAGTAAGAAACATATTTAAAAAAGAGGCATACAAACCATTACCAATGGGTGACGGGCAAAAAGTTGCACTTAGACTTCAAGGGAGTTCTTATTTTCAAACCTATAGCCTTTCATTTACAGAACCTTGGTTTGGAGGAAAGAAACCGATTCAATTTAGTAGTTCTCTTGCCTACAGTAAACAGTTTGCGAATACAAGTTCAGGTGTAGATAAAAGTCGAAGTTTTAATATCATATCTGCTAGTATTGGAATTGCAAAAAGACTAACTGTTCCAGATGACTATTTCGTTTTATCACAGTCACTTAGCATGCAATATTACGACTTGAATAATTACAATATTGGTTTGTTTACCTTTGGTGATGGATCATCAAGAAACTTATCGTATACATTAGGGTTGAGTAGAAATAACAAAGGAATAAATCCTATTTTTCCTATGTATGGCTCTGAGTTTAGTGTTTCAGGTAAGTTTACGATTCCATATTCACTTTTTAACAAAATAGACTATGGGAACTTAGGAAATTTAGAAAAATATAAAAGACAAAATGAAGGAAGCACTGTTTTACCGAATGCTTCTGGAATCAATGAAAATCCTAATGGCGGACCTGATGTTATTAGTCCAGGTGACTATATTGATGCAAATGGAAATAGTGTTGGGTCTGATTTTACCAAGGCCGCACCTGATGAAGGAAAAGTAGATCAAGAAAGATTTAATTGGTTGGAATATTATAAAATAAAATTTAAAGCAGATTGGTTTACAAAAATATATGGTAAATTAGTTTTACGTACTTTAAGTGAATTTGGATATTTAGGTGCCTATAATAATGCAAGAGGATTAGTGCCATTTGAACGATTTTATGTTGGTGGAGATGGATTGGCAAATTTTGCACAGGATGGTAGAGAAGTAATTCAGTTAAGAGGCTATCCAAATAATTCATTATCTTCAGATAATGGTGGCCCTATCTACAATAAATTCTCTTTAGAGTTGCGTTATCCAATTACTTTAAAGGCAGCAGCTTCTATCTATATATTAGGTTTTGTTGAAGGTGGAAATTCATATGAAACGTTTAATACGTATAATCCCTTTCAAATAAAGAGATCTGCTGGAGCAGGATTACGAATTTTTATGCCTGCATTTGGATTATTGGGTATTGATTTTGGTTATGGATTTGATCCTCTCACTGGGCAAACAAAAGCGAATGGATTGGAAACTCATTTTATTATTGGTCAACAATTTTAAAATTAACTATATTTGGCAAGGTATTTTCTAACGAAATTTTGAATGTATGAAAAAACATATTGTAATACTGTTGTTAATTATGTCTATGTCGACAATAGTTCGTGCACAGTCTAGAGGTGTAAAAATAGGGTATATAGATATGGAATACATTCTCCAAAATGTGCCAGATTATACTGAAGCTAAAAATCAATTAGAGCAAAAAGCTCAAAAATGGAAACAAGAAATTGAGACTAAAAAGAATGAAATTAGCCGTCTAAAAGATTTATTGGCAACTGAAAGAGTACTTTTAACTAAAGAACTATTAGAAGAAAGAGAAGAAGAAATTTCATTTCAAGAAAAAGAATTATTAGATTATCAAGAAAAAAGATTTGGACCAAAAGGTGATTTAACCATTCAAAAAGCAGTTCTTGCACAACCTGTACAAGATCAAGTGTTTAACGCTGCTCAAGATATCGCTGAAGCAAAAAAATATGATTTTATTTTAAATAAAACATCCGATTTAACTATTTTATTTGCGGCTAAAAGATATGACATAAGTGACCAAGTGATTCGGGTTATTACAAGAACTAATAAAAGAAATCAATTAAGTAAAAAACAATTAAAAGAAGAAGCTGCTAAAGAAGCCAAAGAAGATATGGAAGACGAAAGTCCAGCTTTAGCAGAAAGAAATAAAAAATTAAACGAAAGAAAAGCAGCTAGAGACAAATTAATTGCAGATAGAAAAGCACTAGCCGATGAAAAGAAATTAGCGTTTGAAGAAAGAAAAAAACAGGTAAAAGCCGCAAAAAATGGTACGCCCATACCAACTACTGGAATCAAAGATTCTATTTCAAATAAAACGGGGGTAAATCCATTAAAAGAAAGTGTTTCCAAAAAAGCTATAGACAGTACACTTATAATAAAAAAACAAAAAGCAGCTGAGGATAGAGCTAAAATATTAGCTGATCGTAAACAAGCACTTGAGGACAAGAAGAAACTAATACAGGATTCTAAAGACGCAAAAAAGAAAGAAACAATTAAAGATTCTACACAAGTTAAAAAAGATCTTACACCTTCAGTAGAAAAATTACCTAAAAAAATTATAGATTCTACTACTGTAAATAAGAAATTAAAAACGGCTGAAGAACGCGCTAAAATTCTTGCAGATCGTAAAAAAGCAATAGAAGATAAAAAGGCTAAAGCACTTGAGGATAGAGAAGCTGCTAAAAAATTAAAAGAAGGAAAATAAATTAGTACCCAAAGTTTAAAGTCAAATTAATTAATATTTAAAAATGAAGAAACAATTCAAAATTTTAGTAATAACAGCAATTCTTTTTGTTGTAGGAAATCAAACCACTCAAGCTCAGGCAAAAGTAGCCCATGTGGATGTAAGCGAATTAATGGCTAAGATGCCTGCAATGATAGAAGCTCAAAAACAATTGGAAAAATTGAGTGGCACTTATGACACAGAATATAAAACGATGGTTGAAGAATATCAAGGGAAATTAAAAAAATACGAACAGGAAGCTACAACTGTAACTGATGCAGTAAATGAAACTAGATCGAAAGAAGTTCAAGACATGCAAAAGAGAATTGTTGACTATAGAGATAATGCTCAAAAAGAATTACAACAAAAAGAAGCGGATATCGTAAAACCTATAATGGAAAAAGTAAAAGCTTCTATTCAAAAAGTGGGTAAAGCTAAAGGATTTCAATACGTGTTAAATTCTGAAGGATTACTTTTAACAGATGGTCCGAATTTAACTGCAGATGTAAAGAAAGACTTAGGTTTTTAGTCTAAATATTTTTATAAATATAGACTACTCAATTCGAACTTATGGATTGAGTAGTTTTTTTTTACCTTTGTTTTCATGACAAATAATAATCCAATTGGGCTTTTTGATTCGGGTATTGGTGGCACTTCAATATGGTCTGCCATTCACCTTTTAATGCCTTTTGAAGATACCATTTATCTTGCGGATAGTAAGAACGCTCCATATGGTTTAAAAAACAAAGATGAGATACTTGCTTTGTGTATTAAAAACACCGAATTTCTCTTAGAAAGAAATGCTAAAATTATTGTTGTTGCATGCAATACGGCTACAACCAATGCGATAAAAGAATTAAGATCTATTTATAATATTCCATTTATTGGAATAGAGCCAGCTATTAAACCAGCTGCACTTCATTCTAAAACACATACTATTGGAATTTTGGCTACTAAGGGTACGTTAAGTAGTGAATTATTTAATAAAACTGTTGAAATATATCACGACACAAATATTATTGAACAAGTAGGTCATGGTATTGTTGAACTTATTGAAGATGGCGGTTTACATTCTTCTAAAATGGATGAACTTCTTCATTTGTATATCGACCCAATGATTAAAGAAAATATTGATTATTTAGTTTTAGGATGTAGCCATTATCCTTATTTAATTCCGCAATTAAAGAAAATACTCCCATCAAATATTAAAATAATTGATTCTGGTGAAGCAGTGGCTAAACAGACATCTACTGTTTTAAAAGAGAAAATTGGCTTCCATCATGACGGTAAAAGTAATGTTGTTTTTTATAGTAATTCCAACACTAAAGTTTTAGAAGAAATCCTTCAAAATAAATACAAAGTAATTTTTGAAAATTTTTAATTTATTTTTCCTCTTTATACCATCCGGCATACATAACATAATTATTTGAAATACGCTCAATTTCATTTCCGAAATCAGAAGCATCAATATCTTTTACCCATTTTGCAGGAACTCCAGCATATATAGACCCTGATGGAACTTTTGTGTTTTGTGTTACAACAGCTCCTGCGGCAATAATTGAGTTATTACCGATTATGCAATTATCCATAACTATTGCGCCCATACCGATTAAGACATTGTCTTCAATGATACATCCATGAACAATTGCATTGTGACCAATAGAAACATTATTTCCAATTGTTGTAGCATGTTTTTCATACGTACAATGAATAATAGCTCCATCTTGAATATTAACCTTATTTCCAATTGTAATTGAATTTACATCTCCTCTAACTACAGCATTAAACCAAACACTACAAGAAGTTCCTATTGTCACTTCGCCAACAATAGTTGCATTATCAGCAATAAAACAATCAATTGGAATATTTGGGCTTTTCCCGTTTACAGTTTTTAGTATCATGACAAAAAAAAAGTCCTGAAATAACAGGACTAAATTAAATTTATTAAGGATTAATTGCTGGACAATTACAGTGGTACTTTTCTGGTCTGCAAAACACATTCATTCCTAATGTAATTTGATGATAACCTCCATTGTCAAATTTAACAGCTCCTGTAACTACTGAATAGGTATAGGAAAACATATAGTTTTTATAATTTAAACCAACTATAGGTGTAATGTATTGTAATTTTTGGGTTTCAGTACTACCACCGCTTCTATATTCTGCTCCATCTAAACTTCTTCTATACGATAAACCACCCCATAGTTTTCCGAATTCTAATTGTTTGTAGACTTTTAAATTTACATCTATTGATTTCTCTTTTGTTTGATTTACCAATTGCAACATTAATGATGGCTCCCATAAAAGTCCTTCAGAATCCCCAAAAACATACCCTGAATTTATAATTACTTTTCTGATATTATCATCTTCAAATTCCGAGTAAATTTTTCTTCTTGTCTCAATAGCATTTTTTACAGTGAAATGTGTATAAAATTCTAAATAATTATAAGACATTCCTAAATCAACATTAAAGTAAGTATACTTTTGGGTAATTGTACCATCTACATTAGGGTCAAAATCTCCAGACTGTAAAAATTCTGTTTCATCTAAAGAACTTTGAACCAAACCTACACTTAATCCAAAAGACACTTGATTTAAATCGACTGCATCTCTTGAAAACATTATATGATGTGCATAGGTTGCTTTTATTCCTTTTTGTGAATGATACCCATTTTTATCATTATAAAAAATCACACCTGCACCAGATTGATCGCTTTCTCCAATTTTACCATTAAAACTTAATGTTTGCATTGCAGGCGCGTCTTTTTGTCCAAACCATTGCTTACGTGCAGTTAATCTAATCTTAGAACAATTTGCTGCACCAGCCATTGAAGGATGTAATAAATAATAATTATCCGATAAGTAATCTGAATAAACTGCAATTCCTTCTTGCGAAAAAGAGAATTGAGAAACAAATAACACAATCAATACTACTAATTTTTTAATATTCATTTTATTTACCGTTTTAATGAAAAATGGGGTCTATTTTTTTAATATTTTACTTGTTTAAAATATCCTTTTTTATCTTCTATTTATGCCTTTAATATTGATTAATTACCATAAATTTTGGAATTGGTCAAAGATATAAATTTTTGTATTAGCTTGTCTATTCAATTCAAAAATATTCCATGATTGGATGCTTTAAAAAATATTCAATTCTATCTCTTCAACGAAAAGTGAGATTTAAATTCTTTAGATTCTCCATTTTCTTTATAAAACACCTTAAACCAGTAATCATCCCCTGGCAACTCTGCACCATTTAACTTTCCGTCCCATCCGACTCCTTGAGTTGAGATTTGTTTAATTAATTTGCCATAGCGATCAAAAATTGAAATATATGCATCAGGTTGATCTGCTATTTCGAAAATATTCCACGTGTCATTATAACTATCCCCATTGGGTGTGAAAAATTTAGGGAAATTCACTATTCTAAAACTCGTTTGTACTACTCCACAAGCAAATTTATCTTTCGCCGTGATGGTATGCGTTCCTGAATTTAATCCCACAAAATAATTACTCTCTTGAAACAATCCTGAATCCAATTGATACAAATAATCTCCCGGTGGTGTTACTGTTACACTCACTGTTTGATTGTC
>JAYVZG010000101.1:0-2801 GCA_043783565.1 Flavobacterium sp.
GATGAAAATCCGTATGAAACACCAATGAAAATCTATCCAGCAGTACATTATACTATGGGTGGCGTTTGGGTTGATTATAATTTACAATCAACTATTCCGGGTTGTTTCGTAGCTGGCGAAGCTAATTTTTCTGATCATGGTGCGAATAGATTAGGAGCTTCAGCATTAATGCAAGGTTTGGCCGACGGATATTTCGTATTGCCTTACACGGTATCTAACTATGTTGCCGATGAAATTCGAACCGGTAAAATTTCTACAGAAACACAAGAATTTATAGATGCTGAAAATAATGTCAAGGCTACAATAGATAAGTTTTTAAATAATAAAGGTTCCAAATCTGTAGATCATTTTCATAAACGATTAGGATTGATAATGTGGAATAAAGTAGGAATGGGCAGAAACGAAGCTGGTTTGAAAACTGCAATTGCAGAAATTGCCGATCTGAAGGCAGAATTTTTTAAAGATGTAAATGTACCAGGAAGTGCCGATGAACTGAATCCGCAATTGGAAAAAGCAATTCGCGTTGCCGATTTAATAGATTTGGGTCAATTAATGGCCATGGATGCTTTACAAAGAAATGAATCATGTGGCGGTCACTTTCGAGAAGAATATCAAGATAGCGAAGGCGAAACGCTCCGTGATGACGAAAACTTCTCATTTGTAGGTGCATGGCAATATAATGGTAATGATATTACCAAAGAAGAATTAGTAAAAGAAGATTTGAAATACGAGTTTATTAAAATTGCAGCTAGAAATTACAAATAATAATTAGTTTCAAATGAAAACTCAATCCTACATAACTACAAAACTAACCGAACTAAAACCAATTCTTCAACAGAAATATCCTGTTGAATCAATTGCATTGTTTGGCTCTTATGCTCGAAATGAGCAAACCGAAGACAGTGATGTAGATGTAATGATTGTATTGAATGATTTTATGGGAGCGAAGTTTTTGGATATGGCAGATGAAATAGAAGAATATTTAGGTATTAAAACAGATGTAGTTAAAAAAGTATACATGAAACCTAAGTTTTTTGCTCGAATTGAAAATAATTTAATCTATGTCTAAAAGAGATCTTGATTTATTGTTAGATGATATTTTAGAATGTTGTCAAAACATTAAAAGTTATACAGAAGGGTATGATTTTGATGCTTTTTTAAAAGATAAAAAAACAATAGATGCAGTTGCAAGAAATTTTATTACCATTGGCGAAGTAGCGGCAAATTTAGATGCCGACTTTAAATATCTGAATCCACAAATTGATTGGAAAAAAATTAAAAATTTCAGAAATAGAATGGTTCACGATTATATGGGTATTGACTATGAAGTTGTTTGGGACATTATTTCAAATCATATTGACGAAATAGAATTTCAAATAGATAATTTAATTAAAAAAATAGAATAACACAATGAGTGCAGCAAAAAACATCAATATAACCCTAAAAATTTGGCGTCAAAAAAATTCCAAAGCTAAAGGGAATTTAGAAACATACACGTTAAATGAAGTTTCAACAGCAAGTTCCTTCCTAGAAATGCTGGATCAATTGAATGAACAATTGATCAATAATAAAGTAGAACCTATAGCATTTGACCACGATTGTCGCGAAGGAATTTGCGGAATGTGTTCGCTTTACATTAACGGTCGAGCGCATGGTCCAGATACAGGAATCACAACGTGCCAACTCCACATGAGAATGTTTAATGATGGCGATACAATTTTTGTAGAACCATGGAGAAGTAAAGCATTTCCTGTAATTAAGGATTTAGTTGTTGATAGAAGTGCTTTCGACAGAATTCAGCAAGCAGGAGGTTTCGTATCTGTAAATACCTCTGGAAACACGATTGATGCTAATGCAAATCCAATAAATAAAGACGATGCAGATAAATCGTTTATGGCTGCTGCTTGTATAGGTTGTGGTGCTTGTGTTGCTTCCTGCAAAAACGGATCGGCTATGTTATTTGTGGGCGCAAAAGTTTCCCAATATGCGTTGTTACCACAAGGTAAAATTGAAGCTACACAACGGGTTTTAAATATGGTGCGTCAAATGGACGAGGAAGGTTTCGGAAATTGTACCAATACAGGCGCATGTGAAGTCGAATGTCCCAAAGGAATTTCTTTAGAAAACATTGCAAGAATGAATAGAGAATATTTATCGGCGAGTTTGAAATAATATGTAATCACAAGAAACGAAGTAGTCTAAACGCAATCATTTTGGTTGCGTTTTTTATTACTCCTATTCGTTAAAAAAAAACCAATATTGAATCCTAGAATTAGCCAAACTTTTGTTTAATTTCTTGATGATTGCAGAAAATTGAGAGTTTTCTAAATTATGACAGCAATGCCAATGGTATAAATTCCTTCAACTAAAAAAACATATTTCGTAAAAAGGGGAACATCATATAGAAAACTAAAATCAAATGAAAAACTACTACAGTAAATTTTTCAAATAAACCAAAAATTAAAGAAAAAAAATGCCTGTATTCTAAAGATTCTATTGAGAAAATTAATAGGCTTTGGAAAGATTTTTCATTAGCATTATAGTGCGAATTAATAGTTGAAAATATAAATTTATACTTCAGAAAAATCAATGAATTTCGAATTTGAAATATTTTAAAATTTTGGATTTAAAAATTACTCTACTATAGACATAAAATAGAAAAGTCTTCCGAAATTTCAGAAGACTTTTCTATTATCAGAATAAATTACTTAACAATCAAAAACTCTGAACGTCTATTTTGTGCATGTTCTTCTTCGGTACACGCTTCGCCGCAAGACACTTTAAGTTCGGTTTCTCCAAAT
>JAYVZG010000102.1:0-2780 GCA_043783565.1 Flavobacterium sp.
GAATCTACCGATTCTTGCAACATACGTTTTTCGTTACGCAAGATTACTTCTGGAGCTTTTATCTCCATTAATCTTTTTAAACGGTTGTTACGGATGATAACACGACGGTATAAATCATTTAAATCTGAAGTTGCAAAACGACCACCATCTAGCGGCACTAACGGACGCAATTCTGGTGGAATAACAGGAACCACTTTCATGATCATCCATTCTGGACGGTTTTCACGATTTAGGTTTGATTCACGGAAAGATTCTACAACTTGCAGTCTTTTAAGTGCTTCTGTTTTACGTTGTTTTGATGTTTCGTTGTTTGCTGAGTGACGTAATTGGTACGATAATTCGTTAAGGTCAATTCGTGCTAACAAGTCCATGATACACTCTGCTCCCATTTTAGCTACAAATTTATTTGGATCAAAATCATCCAAATATTGATTGTCAGCAGGAAGAGTGTCAAGGATATTCAAATATTCTTCTTCAGTAAGGAAATCTAATCTTTCTATTGGTTCTCCTTCTGGATTTTTGGCAATACCAGCTTGGATTACTACATATCTTTCGTAGTAGATAATCATGTCTAATTTTTTAGACGGAAGACCAAGTATGTATCCTATTTTATTAGGTAACGAACGGAAATACCAGATATGAGCAATTGGCACCACAAGATTGATGTGTCCTACTCTATCGCGACGTACTTTCTTCTCGGTTACTTCTACACCACAACGGTCGCAAATAATACCTTTGTAACGAATACGCTTGTATTTTCCGCAAGCACATTCAAAATCTTTTACGGGTCCGAAAATTCGTTCGCAAAAAAGTCCGTCGCGTTCTGGTTTGTGGGTTCTATAATTGATAGTTTCTGGTTTTAAAACTTCACCTCTTGATTCTGCTAAAATAGCTTCTGGTGATGCCAAACCGATTGAGATTTTATTGAATCTTTTTACAGGATTCTTATCTCTGTTGTTATTGTTATTGTTGTTTCTGTTATTCATAATAGTTTTTACTATTGATTTATTTGCAATTAAAAAATTGAATTTTAAAAAACGTTTTATGTTGACGTTTTTATTTCCTCGGGTTACTTCTCTAAACCTCAAATGCCTATTTGAAGTGCTAATTATAGAATTATTTTCTATAAAAAATCGGAACGGTTTACGGGTCTAAATCCTAAAAACTTCTTGAAAAAGTTTTTCAGTCGCAGTTTTCAGTTTTCACCTACACTGCGACTGTAAACTGTATTTATTCTTCTAAACGAATGTCTAAGCCTAAACCTTTCAATTCATGCATTAATACATTGAATGATTCTGGCAATCCTGGCTCAGGCATTGATTCACCTTTTACGATAGCTTCGTAGGTTTTGGCTCTTCCGATTACATCATCCGATTTTACTGTTAAGATTTCTCTTAACGTAGAAGATGCTCCATAAGCTTCTAATGCCCAAACCTCCATCTCACCGAAACGTTGTCCTCCAAATTGCGCTTTACCACCTAATGGTTGTTGCGTAATTAATGAGTACGGTCCGATAGAACGTGCGTGCATTTTATCGTCAACCATGTGTCCCAATTTCAACATATAGATAACTCCAACCGTTGCTGCTTGGTGGAAACGTTCGCCTGTACCACCATCATATAGATAGGTGTGACCAAAACGTGGTATACCTGCTTCATCAGTCAATTCATTGATTTGATCTAATGATGCGCCATCAAAAATTGGGGTTGCATATTTGCGTCCTAATTTTTGTCCAGCCCATCCAAGAACAGTTTCGTAAATCTGACCGATGTTCATACGAGAAGGTACTCCAAGTGGATTCAAAACGATATCTACTGGTGTTCCGTCTTCAAGGAACGGCATGTCTTCATGACGAACGATACGTGCAACGATACCTTTGTTACCGTGACGTCCTGCCATTTTATCTCCAACTTTCAATTTACGTTTTTTGGCGATATATACTTTGGCAAGTTTCAATATACCGGCTGGTAATTCGTCTCCAACCGTAATCGTAAATTTCTCACGACGTAATGATCCTTGAAGATCGTTTAACTTAATTTTATAGTTGTGGATTAAGTCGTTTACCATTTTGTTGGTGGTATCGTCCGCAACCCATGTTCCTTTTGTTAAGTGTGCAAAATCTTCAACAGCATAAAGCATTTTTTGGGTGTATTTTTTACCTTTTGGTAAAACTTCTTCACCCAAATCATTCATTACCCCTTGCGAAGTTTTTCCGTTAACGATAACGAAAAGTTTTTCGATTAATTTGTCTTTTAATTCAACAAACTTCGTTTCAAATTCCATTTCTAACGCACCCAAATCATCTTTGTCTTTGGTACGTTTCTTTTTATCCTTTACGGCTCTTGCAAATAATTTTTTGTCTAAAACAACACCATGCAATGATGGTGAAGCTTTAAGAGAAGCATCTTTTACATCACCCGCTTTGTCTCCGAAAATTGCTCTAAGAAGTTTTTCTTCAGGTGTTGGATCAGATTCTCCTTTTGGAGTAATTTTTCCGATTAGAATATCGCCAGGTTTTACTTCGGCACCAATTCTGATCATTCCGTTTTCGTCCAAATCTTTGGTAGCTTCTTCCGAAACGTTAGGAATATCATTAGTAAGTTCTTCGTTTCCTAGTTTTGTATCTCTAACTTCTAATGAATAATCATCAACGTGAATAGAGGTAAAAATATCATCGCGAACTACTTTTTCAGAAATAACAATCGCATCCTCGAAGTTGTAACCTTTCCATGGCATAAATGCAACTTTAAGGTTTCTTCCTAATGCTAATTCTCCGTTTT
>JAYVZG010000103.1:0-2767 GCA_043783565.1 Flavobacterium sp.
TCGAGAAGTCGCTGGAGAACAATGCAAAAATTGTAATTCCTACCGGAAGTGATTTAGTGAATATTATTGGCGACATGGCCGGAATATTGCCGCTGAAGAAGAATGGCTAAACATGATAAATTGTAATTAAGAACGTGGATATTGCCGCAGCACTTTTTTCAATTAGATTCAATTGAAAAGAATGTTACGGCAATGCTTATGTTAGCCGCAATTAATTCGCACTTAATGAACGACCTGCTTTATTCTATACCGACAATTGTTTTATGTGCGTTAGGATATTATTTTTCTTGGCAACATTTCTCTAAAGACAATTTTAAAATAGCTCTTCTTCTACTTATGATTTGCGGACTTGCACTTCGCATTTATACTTCCTCTGACTTTTATTTACACACTTGGGACGAACGCTATCATGCTCTTGTTGCGAAGAATCTTATTCAGCATGCATTGACGCCGACACTTTACGATAAGCCAATTCTGCCTTACGATTACAAGAGTTGGGTAGGAAATAATGTTTGGCTTCATAAACAACCGTTGCCACTTTGGACAATGGCTGCAAGTATGTGGCTATTTGGAATAAATGAAATTGCCTTGCGAGTTCCTTCAATCATCTTAACGACAATCGGAATTTGGTTGACTTTTTATATTGGCAAATATTTCTTTGACAAAAGAGTTGGATATCTGTCTGCATTTTTTTATTCCATCAACGGATTGATAATCGAATTGACCGCTGGCAGAGTTGCAACCGACCACACAGATATCTTCTTTTTATTTTTTATTGAGTTAGCAATATTTTTTAGCATTGTGTTCGCACAAAAACAGAAAACGATTTACAACATTCTTGTAGGAGTAAGTATTGGTGTAGCAATTCTGTCAAAGTGGTTGCCTGCGTTAATTGTTCTTCCAATCTGGTTTCTCATTGTAATTGACACAAAAAAATTTAAGCCGAGCGAAATTATTTTTCAATTCCTCGTTTTGACAATTACTTGTGTTGCAGTTTTTCTTCCTTGGCAACTGTATATTTTCAAAACATTTCCAACAGAAGCGAATTGGGAAGCAAGTTTTAATTTGAAACACATCACGCAAGTTCTTGAAGGACGATCAGGAGGATTTTATTATTTCATTGACAAAATCAGAATAAACTACGGTGAACTGATTTACTTACCCTTTCTTTGGTTTCTTTGGAAAACATTTAAGAACATTCGTGACAAGAAACGATTGGCAATTTTAATTTGGGTTTTAGTTCCACTTTTGTTCTTCTCAATAGCCAAAACAAAAATGCAAGCATACATTCTTTTCATTTCTCCTGCATTGTTTCTAATTACCGCTGAATTTTTCTTTACGCTCAACGAATACAAAAGGGATTACAAGCTGAAATTTCTATTAAATTTTCTATTATTTTTGTTAATCGCTTTACCCATTCGCTATATGATTGAAAGAGTAAAGCCATTTGAGAACAGCAACAGAAATCCCGATTGGGTTACTAACCTACGAAAACTCAACGACAGAAAAATTCCAAATGGCGTATTGTTCAATTACGATAAACCGATTGAAGCAATGTTTTATACTAACTTCACAGCTTATCAGAACATTCCCGACAAAAATAGAATTACTGACTTGATTACAAAAGGAAACGTAATAATTATCAATGATGATGGAAAGATACCTGACGACATCAAAACAATTAAAGGTATCACGATTCAGAAATTTTAACTGCGGCTAACAATAAGAAGAAACGAAATTTAAAAAAGAAGGGGAGCATCGGCTAGGAAAGTGACTGCAAGTAATAAACATTTGAGCAAACAAAAAACGCGAACTACTATATGGAAAATAATTCTATTTATCAGTTCGCAATTTTTTGCGGACAGGATATCGCTATCAATACCCTTCATTTTTAATCTTCGGTAATCCCCGATGCCTTACCTTCAAATATAAAACCGAAAGTAATAGACACAACTAACAAACACTAGAACTACCAATGACCGAGGCAAAACAGAGAATAATAGAGGCCGAAGAAAAAGCAAATTTATTATTTAAAGCTATTGAACACCGTGGGTTAATTATAGAAGGAAAAACAGAACATCAGCTTAATACTGATACCTTCAATTTAGCATTCGAACTTTTTGGCATAAAAAAATACTGGCATAAACGAATTGTAAGAGCAGGAAAAAATACATTATTCCCATATAAGGAAAATCCACCTAATTTAACTTTGCAGAAGGATGATATTGTATTTTTCGATTTTGGTCCCGTTTTCGAAAACTGGGAGGCCGATATTGGTAAAACATATGTAATAGGAAATAACAGTACAAAATTACAATTGAAAAAAGATACGGAAACGGCTTGGGCTGAAGGAAAGGAATTTTATGATTAAAATAAAATTAATTTATCAGGGGCAGATTTTTATGAATACACAAAAAAATTAGCACTTAAGTTTGGCTGGGATTATGGTAATATTCATTGCGGTCATCTAATCGGAAATTTTCCACACGAAAAAATTATCGGTGAAGAAACCATTAACTACATTCATCCTCTCAATAATCAATTAATGTGTGAATTAGACAAAAATGGAAATGAACGATTCTGGATTTATGAAATACATTTTATTGATAGGAAATTGGAAATAGGTGGTTTTTTTGAACAACTATTAAATTGAATATACTAGTAGCATACATCAAATTAACGAAACGATAAGATAATCGTCCTGTTTCATAGTCTGAAGTATAAACAATGGTTTTTCCGCCGGACCTTTTTCAACTTTTCCTGTTTT
>JAYVZG010000104.1:0-2767 GCA_043783565.1 Flavobacterium sp.
TACACCGCAGGATTTATAAAAATCGAATACGACAACCTCGCAGCTTTAGAAAAAGTATTAAACACAACCCCAAATATAGCAGGATTTCTAGTAGAACCCATTCAAGGCGAAGCAGGCGTTTATGTACCCTCCGAAGATTATTTATCCAAAGCAAAAGCGCTTTGCGATGCACATAATGTGTTATTTATCGCCGATGAGGTACAAACGGGAATTGCCAGAACAGGTTCCTTATTAGCAGTATGCGGTAATTGCACTTGCGAAAATGCCTGCGAAAAACAAGCCACCTATACCCAACCCGACATCTTGATTCTCGGCAAAGCCTTATCTGGTGGCGCCTATCCCGTTTCGGCAGTATTGGCAAACGATCATATCATGAACGTTATCAAACCAGGACAACATGGTTCAACTTTCGGCGGAAATCCAATCGCTGGAGCCGTTGCCATGGCAGCATTAGAGGTAGTTGCCGACGAAAATTTATCCCAAAACGCCCGCCAATTAGGCAAACTTTTCCGTTCAGAAATTGGCAAATACATCCAAACTTCCAATATAGCAACACAAGTGCGAGGCAAAGGGCTACTCAACGCCATCGTCATCAATGACACCGAAGAAAGCGACACCGCTTGGAACATCTGTATAGCACTGCGCGACAACGGATTACTCGCCAAACCAACCCACGGCAACATCATCCGATTTGCACCACCACTAGTCATGACCGAAGAGCAATTACTCGACTGCGTTTCTATCATCATCAAAACCTTACAACAATTCGAAAAATAATTTTTTGGGCGTTACCCTTCGCAGAAAAAGCTTCGGGTCAGGCTGTTCGTTACAATCTCCCGAAGAAAAATCGGGAGGATTTTCACTGCCATCCTTAACGCGGGCGACAGTCCTAAAATTCAACTTCTATAATGAAAGCAACCATAGTAACCATCGGTGACGAAATCCTAATAGGGCAAATCACCGATACCAATTCGGGTTTTATTGCCAAAGCACTAGATAAAATTGGGGTCGAAATCAACGAGATGATTTCCATTTCCGACAACAAGCAACATATTCTCGACACTTTTGCCAGTTTGCAAAACCAAGTCGATTTGGTTGTCATCACAGGTGGACTAGGGCCTACCAAAGACGATATTACCAAGCACACTATTTGCGAATATTTCGAAGATACTCTAATTCGTAACCAACAAGTCGAAGATCATATAGTAGCACTTTTTGCAAAAACACTCAAAATCGAAGCCTCACAAGTCAATAAAGACCAAGCCTTGGTACCATCGAGGGGTATTGTATTGCCAAATAATTTTGGTACCGCACCCGGAATGTGGCTCAAGAAAGAAAACACTGTTTTTATTTCCCTACCCGGAGTTCCCTACGAAATGAAAGGAATTGTAAGTAACGAATTAATCCCGAAAATTGTTAAAGAATACCAACGACCTTATATACTGCACAAAACCATCTTAACCTACGGACAAGGTGAAAGCGTCATTGCCGAAAAAATTGAAGATTGGGAAAATAATTTGCCAGAGTTTATAAAATTGGCCTATTTGCCATCGCCAGGAAGAGTACGTTTGCGACTATCTGCTCGCGGCACTGATAAAGAATTTTTAGAAAAAACCATTGATGATCAAGTAGCTACTTTAACCAAACTTATTGGTGACATTATTACAGGTTTTGACGAAAACGAAACGATAGAAGTTGTACTCGGGAAATTGTTAACCCAACAAAAACAAACCATCGCCACTGCCGAAAGTTGTACGGGAGGAAAAATAGCATCGGTTTTAAGCTCGGTAGCAGGAGCCTCCAACTACTTCAAAGGTAGTATTGTGTCCTATGCCACCGAAGCCAAAATTAAAGTTTTAAATATTTCTGAAACACTTATAAAGGAACATTCAGTGGTGAGTGCCGAAGTGGCAAAACAAATGGCTTTGCAAGCTAAAACTATTTTCAAAACCGATTATTCAATTGCTACAACAGGCAATGCAGGACCAAACCGAGGCGATTCTGATGCCGAAGTCGGCACCGTTTTTATCGCTATAGCAACCCCGAAAACTGTTGTTATAGAAGAATTTAACTTCGGACAACCGCGCGAAAAAGTGTTGTTACGAACAGTTAATAAAAGCCTAGAAATGCTTCAAAAAGAAATTTTAAAAAATGTGTAGTAATATTTTGTTACATCCGTTTATTTTTCTTTTCTTTGCACACTCAAAATGAATAACGATTTAAAGATAAAGTATAATGTCTAGAGTTTGTGACCTTACTGGTAAAAAAGCGATGACTGGAAACAATGTTTCTCACGCGATGAATAAAACAAAAAGAAAGTTTTCTGTAAACTTACTTAAAAAACGTTTTTATCTTCCTGAGGAAGACAGATGGATTACTTTAAGAGTAGCTGCATCTACAATAAAAACTATTAACAAAAACGGAATCGCTGCAGTTTTGAAAAAAGCACAAACAGCAGGTTTTATTAAATAATAAAGTAAGATGGCAAAGAAAGGCAATAGAATTCAAGTAATTTTAGAATGTACAGAACACAAAACTTCAGGTGTTGCTGGAACTTCTCGATACATAACAACAAAGAACAAAAAAAATACTCCAGACCGTTTAGAAATTAAAAAATTCAATCCAGTTTTGAAACGAGTAACTGTTCACAAAGAAATTAAATAATATTTATATTTATTAGTCATGGCAAAGAAAACCGTAGCATCGTTGCAAACAGCATCAAAAAGATTATCTAAAGCGATCAAAATGGTACGCTCACCAAAAACTG
>JAYVZG010000105.1:0-2722 GCA_043783565.1 Flavobacterium sp.
GCATTTACAACATTATTCGGCAAGAGCTATTGGAGGTTTAGGATTGATTTTAACCGAAATGACAGCAGTTTCAGAAACTGGACGTATTACTTTAGGTTGTGCAGGAATTTATAATGAAAATCAACTCCTTGAATGGAAACGAATAAATGATTTTATTCATAAAAATACGCAGACAAAAATCGGAATTCAATTAGGTCATTCGGGTCGAAAAGGTTGCTCTAAAATTCCTTGGGAAGAAATATTTTTAGGAGAAAATTGGGAATTACTTTCGGCATCTGCTATTCCATTCAATGAAAATTCAGTTGTTCCAAAAGAAATGACTTTAGCTGATATGGATTTGGTGACTTCACAATTCGTTCAAGCAACCATAAATTCCGAAAAAGCTGGATTTGATTTAATCGAATTACAAGCGCATCATGGATTTTTATTAGCTTCTTTCCTATCGCCGTTGACAAATATTAGGTTAGATGAATTTGGAGGAAGTATCGAAAACCGATTAAAATTTCCATTACGAGTTTTTACAGCAATGCGAAATGCTTTTCCAAAAGAAAAACCAATGTCAGTAAGAATTTCAGCAACAGATTGGGCAGAAAACGGAATTTCAGAAGAAGATGTATTCAAAATCGCAACTGCTTTTAAAAACGCTGGAGCTGATATTATCAATGTTTCTACAGGAAATACGGTTGCCAATCAGAAGCCAATTACTGGTAGAATGTGGCAAACACCATTTTCCGATGCAGTAAGAAATACGGTTCATATTCCAACGATAACCGCTGGATATATTCAAGATATTGATCAAATAAATACTATAATTTTAAATGGTCGTGCCGATTTAGTAGCTTTAGGAAGACCTTTATTATTGGATGCCAATTTTGTTAGAAATGCTCAAGCTTACGAACAATTTCAACCCAATGATATTCCAAATCAATACAAAATGGGAATTTCACATTTATATCCGCTAAAAACTTCCGAAAGAAAGCAAATTGATAGCATGAAAAAATCATTGAAACCAAAGAGTAATAAGAAGTAATAAGAAGTAATAATGAAAGATAAGAAATCGAAAATTGAAGTTCAGGGTTTTGAAATAACAGTTGTAAATCAAAACAATAGCGATTATATTTCTTTAACTGACATTGCTAAACAAAAGAATGCAGAGTCAACAGGATTAGTAATTGCACATTGGTTAAGCACAAAATTTACTATCGAATTTATGGGTTTATGGGAGCAAATGCACAATAAAAATTTTAATGTTACCGAATTCAGTAACATTAAAAACGAAGCAGGAAGTAATGGATTTATTTTGTCTTCAAAACAATGGATTGAGAAAACTAAATCTATTGGAATAGTTTCAAGCGCAGGTCGTTACGGAGGTACTTTTGCGCACAAAGATATTGCTTTTGAATTTGCATCGTGGATTTCTCCTGAATTCAAACTCTATTTAATTAAAGAATTTCAACGCTTAAAAGATGATGAAAATACAAGATTATCATTAGAATGGAATTTAAACAGAACACTTTCAAAATTAAATTATCGAATTCATACCGACGCAATTAAAGAACATATTATTCCAGAAAATATTACTAAAGAACAATCCAGCATTATCTATGCCACAGAAGCGGATGTATTAAATGTGGCATTATTTGGAAAAACCGCCAAACAATGGCGTGATGAAAATAAAAAATTAGATGGAAACATCAGAGATTATGCCACAATTGAGCAATTACTTGTTTTGGTAAATATTGAAAGTATGAATGCTGAATTTATTAGAATGAAATTACCACAGAAAGATCGGTTGATAAAACTGAACCAAATGGCAATTATTCAAATAAAATCGATTACAAAAAATCCAACTATTCAAAAATTAAAAGAATAGTTATGAAGCATTACGAAGATAATTTTGCCCACATAAACCTACCAAGTTTAGACTTACAACCGAATTATGTTTTTACAGATTTGCCACAATTTAAACATTCTGATACCGAAGCTTCGGGACTGAATTGTGTGGAAAGATTGTTGGATAATCATATCAATGAAGGTCGAGGTAATAACATTTGTATTAGAACTTTCACAGCAACTTGGACTTATAAAGATTTATATGAAAAAGCCAATCAAATTGCCCATGTTTTGGTGGACGATTTAGGTTTGAAATCAGGAAATCGAGTTTTAATTCGTTCTGCAAACAATCCAATGATGGTTGCTTGCTGGTTTGCTGTATTAAAAGCTGGCGGAATTGTAGTGGCAACAATGCCTTTACTTCGTTCTAAAGAATTAACAACCATAATAGATTGCGCCGAAATATCTCATTGTTTTTGTGACCAAGAATTGGAAGAAGAAATACATTTAGTAAAGTCAGAATTTTTAAAGAAAACGTGTTTTTATGGAAATTCACAGTTAGAAGAATTGAAGCAATCTAAACCAAAAATATTTGACAATTATGATTCTAAATCAGATTCAGTAGCTTTAATTGGATTCACTTCTGGAACCACTGGTTTGCCAAAAATGACGGCACATTATCACAATGATATTTTGAATATCTGCGAATGCTTTCCACAATATTCACTACAACCAACTCAAAATGATGTTTTTACAGGAAGTCCACCACTCGGATTTACTTTTGGTTTGGGAGGATTAGTTTTGTTTCCAATGTATTTTGGGGCTTCTACTTTTTTAATCGAAAAACCAAGTCCAGATTTACTTTTAAAAGCAATTCAAGATTATAAAA
>JAYVZG010000106.1:0-57197 GCA_043783565.1 Flavobacterium sp.
CCAGCCAGGAAACAGGTCTGCTGGAAATACTTTTATAGTGGTAAAAAATCCGGGAACATTTGGTGCAATTCCAATCAATAAAGCGATAATCGCGCTGAAATTGAATCCTTTTGAAAAAGCATAAATCCCTTTAGTATTGTATAAATCGTCAACAACCAATATTTGTTTTCGGATAAAATAATAATCGACAATCATGATTCCGCCGACTGGTCCGAGCAAACTTGAATAGCCAACCAGCCAAGTGAAAATATAGCCAGTTGGATCAGCAATCAATTTCCATGGAAAGATTAAAATTCCGATTATTCCTGTGATGTAACCGCCTTTTCTAAAGTCGATTTTTGATGGCGATAAATTAGCAAAATCATTAGCTGGACTTACAATATTCGCAGCAATGTTTGTTGCCAATGTAGAAATAGCTACTGCAATCATGGCAACGCTAACTAATAGTTTACTATCAAATTTTCCGGCTAAAACTACAGGATCCCAAATCATGGTTCCAAAGACAATTGTGGTTGCTGAAGTCACTACAACTCCAACAAAAGCAAACAAGGTCATCGAAGTTGGCAAACCATAAATCTGTCCTTTTATTTGCGCTTTTTGAGAAGTGGCATATCTTGTAAAATCGGGAATATTTAACGAAAGTGTCGCCCAAAACCCAACCATTCCGGTTAACGCTGGGAAAAAGAAATGAAAGAAATCGGTCGTGTTTGTGAATTTTGATGGTGTGTCTAATATTGGTCCCAAACCATGAGCCGCGCTTAACGCCCAAAACAAAAGGGCTAAAGCTGCAACTGGTAAAAAAATCGCTTTAAAAACCAATAATTTTCGGATGCTGTCTACGCCAAGATAAACCACATACATATTTAGTAACCAAAACAAAATAAAACATATTGCAGGTCCGGTTTGCAATCCCCAAGAATCTGGAAAAACTTGTGGCAAGGTTTCTAGTGACGGAATCCATAAACGAGCCATTTGAAAAATCGCAAAACCGCCAATCCACGTTTGGATTCCGAACCAACCGCAAGCTACAATAGCTCTCAGCATTGCTGGAATATTAGCACCTGTTGTTCCGAAACTGGCGCGTGCAAAAACGGGAAATGGAATGCCGTATTTGGCACCAGCGTGACCGTTAAGAATCATTGGGATTAATACAATTGTGTTTCCTAAGAAAATCGTTAAGATGGCTTGCCAACAATTCATGCCGCCTTCAATCAACGAACTCGATAGCATATAAGTCGGAATACAAAGACTCATGCTAATCCAAAGTGCCGCATAGTTCCAAGTTGTCCAAGTTCTTTTATCAGAAGTAACTGGAGACAAGTCTTCGCTATACAATGACGTGTTTGTATGATTTAGGTTTTCGGACATTTAAGTTTTTTTTCGCCACAGATTACACAGATTTTCACAGATCTGTTTCGTAATCTTTTTAATCCATTTAATCTGTGGTCATTTTGGGTTTAAGCCTAATGAATTGTTTTTAAACCATCGCTGCATCAGAAATTTTTAAAGCTTCGCCGATAATTGCCAAACCTTCATCGATTTGGTCTTTGGTAATGCACAATGGTGGTGCAATAAAAATATAGCCCCAACGTACGAAAGTGTATAATCCTAATTCTCGGATTTTGGCTCCAATCTGATTGGTGATTTTTAAATCATCGCCGCTTCCGTTATAAGGAGCAATAAGTTCCCCAGTTTTTTTATTTTTTAGAATGTCTAAACATCCTAAAAGCCCTGTGTTTCTAAAAGCTCCCATACTTGGATGTGAACTTCTCATGGCTTCTATTCTTGACTCAAGATAAGCGCTAATTTCTCTAGTGTTTTCGATCAAATTGTCGCTTTCATAAATGTTGATTACTGCCAAAGCCGCAGCCATAGCAACAGGATGCGCGTTATATGTCAAACCAATCATCATCGGAGTGGCATCAAATTTAGCGGCAATTTTATCCGTAACCATCAAGCAACCCAATGGCAAATACGAAGAGGTTAATCCTTTTGCCATACACACCATATCGGGAACGATACCGTGGTTTTCAAAGCCAAACCATTTTCCAGTTCTACCAAATCCGCTCATCACTTCATCCGCTATAAATAGAATATCATACTTTTCGCAAAGTGCTTTTATTCCTTTCAAATATCCTTTTGGATAATGCAAACAACCTGAAGAACCACTTTCGCCTTCAAAAATAAAAGCTGCAATATTGGTTTTCCCTTCAAAATGAATGACTCTTTCTACGTATTCTAAACTCAAACTCAACTTTGTTGCATCGTCTAGATCTTTCATTCCAAAGAAATAATACGGATCATCTAAAAGTACCGCATTGGTCATTTGTTGTGAATCATTAGCGAGTTTTCTAGGGTCGCCACCAACGGACATTCCGCCAATAGATCCGCCGTGAAAGGCACGATATCTTCCGATTATTTTATGTCTGCCAGTGTACAATCTAGCGAGTTTTATGGCATTGTCTACAGAAGATGTGCCGCATAAGGTAAAAAACGCTTTGTTTAAATCCCCTGGACAAATTTCAGCTAATTTTCTAGCTAATTTAGCTCTAATTTCGGTGGTGCAAGTTGGCGTTACAAAACTTACTTTTTGCATTTGATCGACTACCGCATCAGTAACACGTTGGTCTCCGTGACCAATATTTACGGACATCAAGCCCGAAGAAAAATCGATAATTTTGTTGCCATCGTAATCGTATAAATAAACTCCCTCAGCTCTTTCAATGGCTAATGGATTAACACTTGCTTGTGCCGACCAAGAGAATAAACTAAATTCTTTGCTGTCGCTTACGATTTGTTCCTTTGTTAAGGTTTGTTCTTTTGTAATCATTTTTTCTATTTTGAATTTTAAATGATAAATTTTGAATGTGTTTCTAATGATTCGGATGCCCTAGCCCCGATTGTAGTGAAAATCCTTTTTTGTTTTACGAAAAGCCCCTCGACTGCGCTCGGGGAGACAAAAACAAAAAAGATTGCAACGTAAAGCGGGATTAGCTCCTGAAAAAAAATAATTCCTTTCTAGCTCATCCAGTTGACACCGGCTTCTGCGTTCCATTTGATGGTGCTTTTCTTCAATTTAGTCCAAAACTCGATCGAGCTTTTTCCAGTGATGTCGCCTACTCCAAACTTACTGTCATTCCAACCACCAAAACTAAAAGGCTCTCTTGGAACTGGAACACCCACGTTTACACCGATCATACCGGCGCTTGCCTTTTCGATAATATAGCGCGCCATACCTCCGTTTTGTGTGAAAACACTGGCCGCATTTCCGTAGGGATTAGCATTTTCGATCGCCAAAGCTTCATCAACCGTATTGGTTCTCATAATAGACACTACGGGTCCGAAAATTTCTTCGGTAGCCACACTCATTTGAGGGGTTACAAAATCGATAACCGTTGGTCCGACATAGGTTCCGTTTTCTTTTCCAGCGACTTTGGTGTTTCTACCGTCGACTAGTATTTTGGCACCGTCTTTTTCGGCTTGGGTGATATAGCGTTCGATACGTTCTTGAGAGGCTGCGTCGATTACTGCTCCTAGATTCACTCCTGGAATAATTTTACGCGCTTCGTCGCAAATTTTTGAAACAATGGCGTCTATATTTCCGACTCCAATCATGGCTGAAGCTGCCATACAACGTTGACCAGCACAACCTGACATCGAAGCAGCTACGTTTTGCGCTGTCATTTCCGGAATGGCATCTGGCAAGACCATTAAGTGATTTTTGGCACCTCCTAAAGACAAACATCTTTTATAATTATGAGTCGCTCTTTGGTAGACAATTTTCGCCACTTTGGTGGAACCTACAAATGAAACGGCTTCAATGTTGGGGTGATCGCAAATCGCTTCAACAATATCGACATCGCCATGAACCACATTCAAAACGCCATCGGGCAAACCTGCTTCTTTTAATAATTCAGCCAATCTTCCGCAGCTTAAAGGCACTTTTTCAGAAGGCTTGATAATCATGCAATTTCCGAGAGCAATGGCATTGGGTATCGTCCAATTGGGCACCATAGAAGGAAAATTGAATGGCACGATAGACGCTACAACGCCAAGAGGAACATGTTCTGTTCGACATTCAACGCCTTTGCTTACTTCGAGTAATTCTCCCGTAATTAATTGTGGTAGAGAAGTGGCGAACTCGGTTAACTCGATGCATTTTTCAATTTCAGCAACCGATTCACCATACGTCTTTCCGTTTTCTTCGCTGCAAAGTTCTGCGAGTTCTTTCAGATGTTTTTCTAATAGTGTTTTGTATCTGAAAAATACTTGAACACGTTCTTTTATCGGGGTTTTACTCCAGGCTGGAAAAGCGGTTTGTGCGGATTTTACGGCATCATCTAAATCTTTAGCGGAGGACATTGGCACGGTTGAAAGCAGATTTCCATCTAAGGGAGATATTACATTCATTGTTTTTGTGGTGGAGACAGGAACAAATTTCCCGTTGATGTAATTTTGAATTGCTGGGTATTTCATTTGGTTTAATTTTTTTTCAAATAATAAATAAAAATAATAACAATTTCTTAATATGCAAGTTTTAAATATGAATTATTCGTAACATTAACTTAACATTGGATTTGAAAGAGGAATTAAAGAATTTTAAATTTAGAGAATATTTTGTTTACTACTTTAATATGAATCTATTACTAAATATTTTGAATTCGTTGATTTCTATATTAATAAAGTTTAAATAAATCATTAATCTTTAGTCCATAACTTCAACTTAAATAAAAAACTATCTTTGAGCAAATGAAATATATGATACGAATTTTTGTTTTACTTCCTTTATTTTTACTTTTCAATTGCAGTCCAATTGATAATTCCTCTATAGAAAATGAAGTTTCAAATCGTCCTTCATTACCTGTAAACGAATCAGATGTATTTAATTTGAATGAAGTTCCTTCCATCACGTTGGAATTTTCATTAACAAATTGGAATGCGATTCTTCAAAACTTTGATCTTAATCCGGCCAATGATAAAAAAGTAGTTTCTAAATTTAGTTTTTCCACAAATGGAAACACAGTTATTTTAGACAGTATTGGATTACGTTTGAAAGGCAACACAAGCAGAAGAAGACCAGAAGGTGGTTTTGGGGAATTACATTCTGCCAACAATCCCGATTGGCATCACAGTCATTTTGCTTTAGATTTTTCGAAATATAGAGACAGTCAACGATTTAAAGGACTTGATAAATTAAATTTAAAGTGGTTTAAAGATGATGCGGCATATGTTCGCGAAGTATATTGTTATGATTTATTTCGTCGATTTGGTTGCTGGAATGCCCCTCGAGCTTCGTATTGCAAAGTAACTATAAAAGTAACTGGTGATGTAATTCCAGCTTATTTTGGAGTATATGCCATGGTAGAAAACATGGATGAAGATTTTATTCGAAAAAACCAATCCAATTGGGGTTCGGGAACTGGTTTTTTGTGGAAAGGTGGTTGGAGTGGTTCTAACAATGCCAATTTTGTTTCTACAGAAAGTATTGGTGTTGAAAATGTTGATATCAATCCTGCACTTTCGGTGTATTATGCGTATGATTTAAAAACCAGAAAAAACGAATTACCGGCAGCAAAAGCGGAATTACTTCAATTTATTACTGACCTCAACACTAAAACAGGTGCCGAATTTCAAACATGGATAGCACAAAAAATGGACATCCCTTTATTTTTAAAAACTTACGCGGTCAATGTAGTAGTAGGCATGTGGGATGATTATTGGGCCAATGGAAATAATTTTTATTTTTATTTTTCACCCAATGGGAAGGCCTATTTTATTCCTTATGATTACGACAATACTTTAGGGACTTCACAAATAGTTTCGAATTCGGGGACTCAAAATTTGTTGACATGGGGCAATATGACACAAAGACCTTTGATTACAAAAATTTTAGCGATTCCTCAGTACCAAACATTATATAAAGGGTATATCACGCAATTGAATTCTAGCACAAATGATTTATTTCATTCTACTAAGAGTATTCCTCGAATTCAAGGTTGGCAAAATAGAATTGCTCCTTTTGTTTCCAATGATACTGGAGAAGACATGCAAATTGGAGATGTACCAGCCTCTTGGGGAAACCAACCAAATTATCGTTTGAAAACAGGAAATAATCAAGGCGGTTCCAATGGTCCTGCAAATTTTTTTACAACTAAAAAATTGAGTGTGCTTTGGTAAAAAAATCCACTCTATAATAAAAAAGAGCTACTTCATGAAGTAGCTCTTTTTTATTAAGAATATTATAATTTACTAATCTTAGTATTCACAACATGATTCCCTGAACGCAAGGTGAGTAAGTAAACTCCCGTGTTTAATTGTTGTAAAGGAAGGCTAATTTCTTGGTTTCCAAATTCAGAGGTCATTTTTTGTTGGTACACCAATTGGCCTGTCAAATCATAAATTTCTATTTGAATTTCTTCTCCTAAAGTATTGTCTAGATTAACTGTTGTTTTGTCAGAAACTGGATTTGGGAAAACAGTAACTTCAAATTGAGGTTCAATAGTTCGGCTTACTTTTTTTGTTTCTGAATACACTATTTCTCCAAGAACATTATATTGATTTAAACGATAATAAGTGATGCCTTCATTTTGAGAAGAAGCATCTATAGTAGTATAGGTGTTGGGGAATTTAGAAAACCCTTTCCCAAGTTGCGTTTCCATTGCTATAAAATTTTCATTATCGATAGATTTTTCAATAGTGAAAATTTGACCTTCTCGCTCATTCGTTGTCACCCATTTTAAGACTACTTTTTTAGCTTCAGCTATTGTAAAAAATTCTGCAATTGCTGTATTTGAATGTCTTGGAGCTGCATCATTTCTTGTGTACCAAATTGGCGCAGTAATAATTCTTTTTCCATCCGATTGTGTAATATCGATATAATAATATCTGGAAGAAAGATTCGTTAATGCGGAATGTGTGTAGGTTATAGATCCGGTCGTTGTGCTTGTCAAAATAGTAGCGTTTGTGCCACTTCCAGGTATTCCTGAATAGATTTTCAATGACGTAACAGGATTAGATGTTGAACTGGTAACGGTAATCGTTGGTGTTCCAGCTTTTGTAATGATGCTTCCCATTTGAGCCGTATTGATTTTAAAAGTCACATAAGCTGCGCAATCTTGACTAGCATAAAATCGCATCAAACGCATCGAACTTAAAACATCCGCTTGTGTTAATGAAGGAGACATAACCACTGTTCGAGTTGTGGCGGTACGTCCGTGGGTAATATTGTGATTGTCATGGTCGATAGTTGGTCCTAGATGATAACCTCGCGCCAACATGTTTCTATAATAACTTAAGTACGTCATCGATGCAGGTGGGTCCGTATAGGTAGTGTTTGTTGAAGTTGATGGTCCGTTTTCTACAGCAGCGCCAACAATTGCATCATCTGCTGCAGTATCATACGTACTTTGAATTCCATTATAATCTGCATTATTTGGATGTGCTAAAGTAGCAAATGCATTGTTCCCAAAGGAATTGATAGTACTAAACAATCCCGTGCTTCCTGTATATACAGATTGTGGTACATAGGTTTGATAATTTCCCGCATCCCAACCTAGAAGATTGTCAACGCCATAAACTACTACGTGACCACCGCCAGAAATCACTCCCCATTCCATTCCATACATAGCTAAGAAAGTTGAAGTACTTGCTGTTGCTGTTTGTGCTTTTAGAGCAATCCAATTACTTAAACTCATTCCAGCGGCAACGTGATTGTGGTCGCTAATTCCAAGGAAATCCATACAATTGGCACCGTCTGCAAAAGTGAAATCACCAGAAGGAGAACCCGTTCCGTCACTAAATTCACTGTGAGAGTGGAAATTTCCAAAATAATAATTCAAGGGAGCTTCAATAGTTGTAGCAGATCCCGTCAAAGGTGATGTTGTTCTATAAATTGGACCAGCACTACAATTGAAGCTATTCAACGCAAAAACAGATATATAATAGGTAGTCAGTGGCGTTAAGCCAATCGCATTAAAAGTCAATGTGGTTCCTCGGCTAGCAACAGTAGCGTTTCCAAAAGTATTTCCAACATTATAAACAGTTCCATTAGCTGGTAAGGCAGAAAGAGTTGATGATGTACTATACACAACTAAATACTCATTTGCTGTTGTTCCAGTAAAAGAACCAGAGATGATGGCACTCGTTGGGCTATTAAAAACTAAGGCTGATGGTTGCGAAGCAGGGCTTAAACATGGTGGCGCTAGTGTTGAAAAAGAGCTTGTTAATGGAGAAGCCGTTTGATAAACTGGACCCCCTGAACATCCTTGAGAATTTAATGCAAAAACAAATACGTAATATGTTGTACTGACACTTAATCCACTTAAGTTAAAAGAAGTTAAACCTCCTCGGTAATTCACCGTTCCATTCCCTATGGTGTTTCCAGCGTTATAGGTTGTCCCATTAACAGGCAAGCTACTCAATGTAGCCGATGTACTGTAAACAACGAGATATTCATTTGCTGCTGTAGCAGAAAAACTTCCTGCAGAACTTGAACTCGTAATACTGTTAAAAGTCAAACCTGTGGCTTGACTGACAGGTGCAGAACATACCGTAGACAATTGGTAATTTAATCGGTTAGGATCTGTTGTCCCAGCATTTTGAACAGTCGCAATGGTAGCAATTGTCCATTGTGATGAGATATATGTAGCAGATGCTGAAGTTACTGAAGTGTTTCTCACATAACTCACATCAGTAGCGTTGATTCCTGTTCCAAATGCGTCTAGAATGTTATTGCTTGCATCAAGAAGAGCCACACCATCGTTTCCATTAAAATTAATTACACTATTGCTCGTCATAGCGGCACTAGCTGCCGTTAAATAAGAGATTTCTGTACCGTTTCCTGTATTTCCAATAAGCACAGAACCAAAGGCCGGAATAACAACCGTTAAATTAACGGTGTTTGAAGCCGCTCCAGTTAGTGCAATATTTCCAGTTGATCCAGTTACAGCCCACAAACCTAATTTGAGTTGAGGTGATGAGGTATTGATTGAAGCGTTACTCGTATTGGTCAACTCGATCCATTTGTTGGTTCCAGTGCCTTCGTAGTATTGTGTGATAATAATCTGTGAAAAGGTATTTTGACTTAAAAACATTAGCAGGCTAATTGCAATAGCCGTTTTCAAAGAAAGTAAAAGATTTTTCATAATAGATGTTTATTTTATTTTGTCAAATGTATTGTTTTTTACAAAACACGTTAAATATATCTTAAAAATTTAATTTAAATTTTAAACAATTCGCTGTTTATAACTATTAGCTTTACGATTTATATAAATTAAATTAACATTGAAATTGTTTTGTTTTATCGTTGATCTATATATTGAAAGCAAATTTCAACTACAAAAAAAGGCGTTCCTATGAACACCTCTTTTACTTTAATTTCAAGAATTATATTAAATATAAATAATTAAAATCGATTATCTCCATCCAATAGATTCCCTATTCCTCCTAACAAACTTCCTTCTTCTCGAGAATTACCGCCACTTTTAGGAGCAGAAGCAATGATTCTATCAGCTAATCTGCTAAAAGGTAAGGATTGAATGTAAACGGTTCCAGGGCCGCAAAGTGTTGCGTAGAACATGCCTTCTCCTCCGAAAATAGTATTTTTTATACCTCCGATAAACTCAATATCGTAATCCACATCTTTAGTAAATCCAACAATACAACCCGTATCAACTTTAAGAATATCTCCCGAACCTAATTCTTTTTTTGCTAATGTTCCCCCGGAATGTACAAATGCCATTCCGTCTCCTTCTAATTTCTGCATGATAAATCCTTCTCCACCAAAAAGACCACGCCCTAATTTTTTTGAAAATTCGATACCGACCGAGACGCCTTTTGCAGCGCATAAAAACGAATCTTTTTGACAAACGAACTTCCCATCAAATTGAGCCAAATCAATTGCGATAATTTTACCTGGGTAGGGTGAAGCGAAAGACACTTTGCTTTTGAAGTTATTTTGATTTAAATACGCCGTCATAAATAAACTTTCTCCTGTCAAAACTCTTTTCCCTGCAGAAAGCAATTTGCCAAACAACCCGCTTTGTTGTTGATCGGAACCATCACCAAAAATAGTTTCCATTTTAATTCCGTTGTCCATCATCATAAAACTTCCAGCTTCAGCCACCACAATTTCTTGTGGGTCAAGTTCTATTTCTACGTATTGCATTTCTTCGCCAAAAATTTGGTAGTCTATTTCATGAGCTTGCATAATTCATAATTTTAATTGATTTGAGTCCATTAGTAGTTAACTAAACTCATTTGTTACAACTTTAAATATACACTAATCTCGCTTCAACCAACCAGTAACACTCATCCTCCGTTCATTTGTAACTAAAACTTCATGTTCTAATTCGTCACTTTTAAAGAAAACTGTTTTTCCTTGAGTAGGAGCAATTTTTTGAGTGCTTCCCGATTGATGAATACTCAATTGACCTCCGTCTTCGATTTTCCAATCGGCATTCAAATAACAAATCATAGAGAAAGCTCTACTTGAATTGTCATTAAATTGATCCAAATGTTTTACATAAAAACTACCGGATTCGTAGAGTGAGTAATGAAATTCGTAACTGGTAATTCCTGCATAGCAACTTTCATTTAAATACTTAATGAATGCTTCAATATAGACAAGAAATTCTGTTTCGTATTGATTATCATGATTTTTGTCCAACCAATAAATGGCATCGCTTCTTACTTCAGAGTTGTGAACTAATTTTTTTTCATTCCCTACTCCAGCGGCAAGTAATAATTTTTGTTGGAATAAATCGAGGAGATTTTGTTTTAAATGTTGTGCTAATTCATTGGAAATAAAATGGGGTACAATGCCGATTTTATCTTCCAAATAGGACGTAATCATGGTTTCGAAGGCGATTTCCATAAACAATGGATTGCCTGAATATACCGACAACGTTACAAGGTAGTCTAAATAAAAACTATCTTAGGGTTTCCTCTAAGATAGTTTTTTATTAAATGTAATTAAAGTCTAAAATTTAAATGCTGCGCCTAATTGAATGACTTGGTTCTTAAGACCTGAGTCTTTTACAATCTCACTTAATCCGAGAGCATATCGGGCATTTAGAGAAAGTCCCATTGGAAAATTATATCCTAAACCACCAACTATAGCAGTGTCAAAAGTTTTAATGTCTTTACCTGTATCTCCTTCAAAATTATCATTTATTTTGAATCCTATTTGAGGACCGGCTTCTAAACTGAATGTTTTAAGAATATAAACTTTCGCTAAGACCGGAATGTTAATATACCCGATTGAAAGTTTGGTGTCTCCAACCTGATACCCTTGCATAGAATACTGCAATTCTGGTTGTAAAAAAAATAATTCTGGCACTATAGTAATCTCTTTGAAAACTCCTAAGTGAAATCCCGTTAGAGGTTTTGTGTCCCCTTCAGCTCCGCTTACATTGGAGATATTCAATCCCGCTCTAATTCCAACTTTTTGTGCATTTACTTTGGATTGAATTGTAAACAAACACAATGATATAAAAACAATTTTAACTACTTTCATAAAGATTTATTTTAAGATTCTGTTTTAAGAACTATTTGTAACTTTTTCAAAAGTAAATATAATTTTAAAGTCTTATTTATTCCTTTTTGTTATTTATAAGCCAGTTTTAAACAATTAATATAGGTTACTCTTTTTGAAAAAGATATTCCGCCAAACATTCATCTCGAGCATATATGTCTTCGTAAAAATGAATTTCACCTTCATTATCAACCCAGGAAGTAAAGTAACCAATATATACAGGTATCTTGTTTTTTAAAGTATACCATATTTCTTTTTTAGAATGAAATGCTTCATTCAATTTTCCCATCGTCCAGTTTTTGTCATCTTTTACAAGCAAATACGCTAATTCTATAGGCTTTTCCAAACGAATGCAACCGTGACTAAAAGCTCTTTTTTCTTCATTAAATAAACTTTTTGAAGGAGTATCATGTAGGTAAATAGAATTTGAATTCGGGAATAAAAACTTTACCAATCCTAAAGAATTTTTTGGCCCTGGTTTTTGACGGATATTCCCATCGTTCCATTCCATGTTATGCTGAGACAAATAATTTTTGTTTTTTTTGATTTCTGGCGTAATCTCTTTATCAATGATGCTTTTCGGCACATTCCAATACGGGCTAAAAACAACATATTGCAACTTCCCATTAAAGACTACTGTTTGATTCATTACTTTTCCGACGACAACTTTTGAATTTAATATTGTTTTTCCTTCTTTAATATAATTCATTTGATAAGAAGGAATATTGATGAAAATATATTCCATGGCTTGATTAAAATCGCTCGAAATCCAACGACAGCGCTCCATATTGACACTTAATGTTTTTATTCGATCGGAAATAGGAACATTTAGTGAGGCTATTAATCTAGTAGTAATCAAATCGTCAACTTTAATGCCCATGTTTTGCTTGTATTTCCTGACGGCTTGAATTAATTCATAATCGCATTTTGAAGATTTGGAATCTGTTTTCAAGTTTCCTAACAGATATAATTTTTCCCTAATTTGACAAACTGTTGGAGCGGAATAACCTAACGAAATTGGACTGTTATTCGACATTAATATTGGTTTCCAACTCTCTTGTTTTTCGATGGAACGGTATTTTTTTAAGGCGTCTTTCAAACGATAATATTGTTTAAAAACTTTGTTTTCGTTTTTATTTAATAATGACGGATGTTCTATCAATGTGTCTAGATAACTCACAAAAGATTGTTTTTTTTTGGGTATAAACCATCCTAATTCTTTTGTGATTTTATCATTTAAGCCTCTATAAACATTATCTGAATAAAAAAAATAAATCGAGGTCAACAACAAATCTATTTCTAGTTTGTTTTCTTCTTGAGTTTGTAGAAAAAAAGAATCTAATTCGTATTTATAGGGAACTTTTAACTGCAAACCTTCCTCTGATAATTGACTTAAATTAGTATACAGTAAATTCCCTAATTCATTAATTTTATTCGACTGATACCAAATGTAGTTGAATTGATGTTTTCTATAAACTTCACACACTTTCGACTCATATATTTTTAATTTAGGATAATTGTTAAAAAAAGTAGTAATAGCAATACTATCTATAGGAGTCTCATTAGATTTTTGAATTTTAGATTTAATTGTAAAAACTAATGAATTAGTAGTTTTTACAAAGTTTTTATCCAAATTCAATGAAAACATATTCCATGTAATTACAAAAAAAACTAATGCTATTCCATTTCTCATTGTAGAATTCAAACTAATAATTGGTTATAAAATTAAGGAAACAATTAAAGACGTAGCCTAGAATTGTATAATTTTTTGGTTTAATACCTACATTTACAAAACAATAGTAACCTTTATTCTCATTAAAAGAAACAATCATGAAAAAAACCATTTTTATCCTTTGCTGTTTTTTTATTTTAGTCTCATTTTCTTCAAAACTTAATGACGCAAAAACAGAACAAGAAAAAATTACTCTTTTACTTGATAATTGGCATAAAGCAGCTGCTGAAGCTAACTCGAAAAATTATTTTGACGCATTAACAGATGATGCTGTTTTCATAGGAACAGACGCTACAGAGAATTGGAACAAAAATGAATTTAAAGCTTTTGCAAAACCTTATTTTGATAAAGGAAAGGCTTGGGATTTCAAACCATTAGAACGTCATATTTACTTTAGTAAAGATAAAAAGACAGCTTGGTTTGATGAATTATTGGATACTTGGATGAAAGTATGTAGAGGTTCAGGTGTTTTGGTAAAAATTGGAAAAGAGTGGAAAATTCAACATTATGTTTTGTCAATGACAATTCCCAACGATGTTACGAACGAAGTAATTAAAGTAAAAACACCTATTGAAAATCCTTTAATAGAAAAATTGAAGTCTAAATAAAACTTGGATTGTTTTTTAAATTTTCTAACATTGCAACCGTCATATTTGACATGTCAAATTTATGTTGCCATCCCCAGTCTTTTCTGGCTTCTTCGTCATTAATACTTGCAGGCCAACTGTCCGCAATTTGTTGTCTGAAATCAGGCTTAAAAGTAATTGAGAAATTCGGAATATGCTTACTAATTTCTGCAGCTATTTCAGTTGGTGTAAAACTCATCGCAGCTAAATTATAAGAAGAGCGAATTTTGATTTGATTACTATCTGCTTTCATGATTTGAATTGTAGCTTGAATAGCATCGTCCATATACATCATAGGCATTTTAGTTTCTGAAGAGAGAAAACATTCATATTTCCCTTGACTTAAAGCTTTGTGATAAATATCAACAGCATAATCAGTAGTTCCTCCGCCCGGAGCTGAACTCCAACTAATTAAACCTGGATAACGAATACTTCTTACATCCACACCAAAAATGTGATTGTAATATTCGCACCATCTTTCCCCAGCTTGTTTGCTTATTCCATAAACAGTAGAGGGTTCCATAATAGTATATTGAGGAGTGTTTTCCTTAGGTGTAGTTGGCCCAAATACCGCAATACTAGATGGCCAAAAAATCTTTTTTATTTTCTTTGCTTTCGCTAAATTCAATACATGAAACAACGAATTCATATTCAAATCCCATGCAAATGCCGGGTTCTTTTCAGCTGTTGCCGACAGCAAAGCCGCCATTAAATAAATATCGGTAATTTGATGAACCTCTACTAGATGTTCAATTTGATTAAAATCTAAAGCATTTACAACTTCAAAAGGTCCTGAATTTACAACATCATTATTCATTTTACGAATATCGGAAGCAATCACATTTTCAATTCCGTAAATCTCCCGTAATTTAAATGTTAACTCTGTTCCAATTTGTCCGCAAGCCCCAATAATCAAGATTTTTGTATTCATTTTCAAAGTTTTTTTTGCTAGGTAAAGATACAGTTTTAGAAAAATAAATTTCTTGCGATTACACATAATTTAATTTAACAAAATAAAATTAACAATAACATTGGTCTTCTTAAGTTTCATTTTACCTTTGTACCTTAGTGACTCAATATATTTTCATGAAACAAAATTTATTTTCTTTTTTTATTTGCTTCTCATTATTGGTTTCTTGTCAAAACAAAGACGAGCAGCATATATTAGAACAACAAAAAGACACTAAAGCAAGAGCTGTTGTTTTTGCGACAATCAGTAATGGATGGCGATTTACAACTCCAACACTAAATCCAAAAACTCAATCATTAGTTCAAAATTGGGCAGCATTTAATGATTTTACAAATGAATTGCTTCAAATTCCGAAAAGTAGTATTGGTGCATTTCAAAAAAAATCAAAAGATTTGTCTAAAAAAGTATTGGTTTTAAATGAAACTATTCCTGCTCTTTTTAACAAACCTGAAGTAAAAAGTAGGATTACTGTATTGACCACTAAAGTAAATTCTATTAATTTGTTTCTTAACATCGACCAAATCCCTGCTCAAAAAGTAGTGCTTTTGGTAAATGAAGTTAATATAGAATTACAGTCATTATACAGACAAATGGATGAAATTGTTCGTAAAAACGAAATCCCAAAAGAAGAGGGCGAATCGGATATGATTCGAATGCTTGACACTACTAGAGCAATAAAGAATTAATTCCTATCCAATAACTATAGAACCTTGAGTATTCAATCTTTATTTCTACGCTACGATTCGTCTCCAAAAGTTAAACAGATTGGAGATAGTTTACAGAATCAAAGTCAGAAAATTCAACTCAAAGGATTGATTGGTTCTTCTCTTTCATTTATTCTACAATCGCTTTTCAAAAATTCTGAACATCCTTTTTTAGTCATCATGAATGACAAAGAAGAAGCCGCCTATTATTTGAATGATTTAGAACAAATGATTGGCGAGGAAAATGTCTTGTTTTATCCAGGTTCGTATCGTCGTCCTTATCAAATTGAAGATACGGACAATGCCAATGTATTGCTGCGAGCAGAAGTGCTAAATCGTATTAATTCACGTAAGAAACCTTCTGTAATTGTTACATATCCTGAGGCACTTTTTGAAAAAGTAGTGACTAAAAAAGAACTGGATAAAAACACCTTGAAAATTTCTGAAGGAGATCAAATTTCAATTGAATTTATTAATGAAGTCTTATTCGAATACGAATTCAAACGAGTAGATTTTATAACAGAACCTGGGGAATTCTCTGTTCGTGGTGGCATCATTGACGTGTTTTCTTTTTCAAATGATCATCCATATCGAATCGAATTTTTCGGTAACGAAGTAGATAGTATTCGAAGCTTTGATGTAGAAACACAACTTTCTATCGAAAAACAAAAAAAGATTGCCATTATACCAAATATAGAGAATAAATTTTTTCAAGAAAATCGCGAGAGTTTTCTAGATTACGTTCCAAAAAATACTATCGTTTTTATTCAAAATACGGAGTTAATACTATCCGTATTAGAAAAATTATTCACGAAAGCTGAAGATGTTTTTAAAAATTTAAATGCTACAATTCAACATGTAGCACCTCAGAAAATATTTTTAGAACAAAAAGAATTTCTTCGAAAAGCACTTGACTTTACTGTAGTTGAACTTAGCAACAACCCAACTTTTGCAATTACAAAAGCGTTTGATTTCCATATTCAACCTCAACCGTCGTTCAACAAACAATTCGATTTGTTGTTGAATAACCTTAATGACAACCATTTTAATGGCTATAAAAATTATTTATTTTGTTCGAATAGCGCGCAAGACAAACGATTTCATGATATCTTTGAAAGTTTAGACGAGGCTAATCACGAAAGTATTCGCAAACAATATCACACCGTAGTTTTTCCTTTATTTCAAGGGTTTATTGACGAAGAAAATCAAATTGCATGTTATACCGACCATCAGATTTTTGAACGTTATCACAAATTCAATATCAAAAACGGCTATGCTAAAAAGCAAACGATAACGCTTAAAGAATTAAATACGCTTACCGTTGGTGATTATGTTACGCATATTGATCATGGGATTGGAAAATTTGGTGGATTACAAAAAATTCAAGTCGAAGGCAAAACTCAAGAAGCTATCAAATTGGTCTATGCAGACAATGACATTGTGTATGTAAGCATTCATTCTTTGCATAAAATTTCGAAATATAACGGCAAAGATGGAGCGCCACCTAAAATTTACAAATTAGGGTCGAATGCTTGGAAGGTATTAAAACAAAAAACCAAAGCTCGAGTTAAAAATATAGCTTTCAATTTGATTCAGTTGTACGCCAAACGCCGGTTGGAGAAAGGATTTCAATTTGCTACTGATAGTTATTTACAAGCTGAATTGGAAAGTTCCTTTATCTATGAAGATACACCGGATCAAACCAAATCTACACAAGAAGTTAAAGCAGATATGGAAAGTGACCGCCCTATGGATCGATTAGTCTGTGGCGATGTTGGTTTTGGAAAAACAGAAGTGGCGATTCGTGCGGCTTTTAAAGCTGTAGATAATGGAAAGCAAGTGGCGATTCTAGTGCCGACTACAATTTTAGCGTATCAGCATTACCGAACTTTTACCGAACGTTTGAAAGAAATGCCCGTTTCTATTGGCTATCTCAACCGATTTAGATCTGCAAAACAAAAAACGGAAACACTCAAAGATTTAGCCGAAGGAAAATTGGATATCGTCATTGGAACACATCAATTAGTTAATAAAAACGTGGTTTTTAAAGATTTAGGTTTATTAATCGTTGATGAAGAACAAAAATTTGGCGTGAATGTCAAAGACAAACTCAAAACGATTGCTGCCAATGTCGATACCTTAACGCTTACAGCAACTCCAATTCCGAGAACTTTACAATTCTCGTTGATGGCTGCTCGAGATTTATCCGTGATTACAACTCCGCCGCCCAATCGTTATCCCATAGAAAGTAATGTAGTAACTTTTAGTGAAGAATTGATTCGAGATGCTATTTCGTATGAAATTCAGCGGAACGGCCAAGTGTTCTTTATCAACAATCGAATTGAAAATATTAAAGAATTTGCTGGAATGATTCAGCGCTTGGTTCCTGATGCACGCGTTGGAATTGGTCATGGACAAATGGAAGGAAGCAAACTCGAAGAATTGATGCTGGCATTTATGAATGGGGAATTTGATGTATTAGTTTCCACAACTATCATCGAAAGTGGTTTGGATGTTCCCAACGCGAATACCATTTTCATCAACAATGCTAATAATTTCGGATTGTCTGATTTGCATCAGATGCGAGGTCGTGTAGGAAGAAGTGATAAAAAAGCGTTTTGTTATTTCATTTGTCCACCGTATTCGATGATGACAGAAGATGCTCGAAAAAGAATTCAAGCTTTAGAGCAATTCAGTGAATTGGGAAGTGGTTTTAACATTGCCATGAAAGACTTAGAAATTCGTGGTGCTGGCGATTTATTAGGCGGGGAACAAAGTGGTTTTATCAATGAAATTGGTTTTGAAACCTATCAGAAAATCATGAACGAAGCCATCGAAGAATTGAAAGAAAACGAATTTAAAGAACTTTACGAATCCGAAGACCAACCAGTTAAAGAATACGTCAAGGATTTGCAAATTGATACTGATTTTGAATTGTTGTTTTCCGATGAATATATTAATAACATTTCTGAACGATTGAATTTGTATAACGAATTGAGTTTAATCAAAAATGAAGAAGATCTTAAGGCCTACGAAATCAAACTAATTGACCGATTTGGCCCTTTACCAAAACAAGCTATTTCATTGTTAAGCAGTATCAAAATCAAGTGGATTGCCTCCCAAATGGGAATTGAAAAACTTGTTATGAAACAAGGAAAAATGATTGGCTATTTCGTGTCAGATCAGCAAAGCGACTATTATGCTTCGAATCAATTTCATAAAGTATTGCAATTTGTACAAACTCAATCGCAATTGTGTCGCATGAAAGAAAAACAAACTCCGAATGGACTTCGATTATTAGTGACGTTTGAAAACGTAAAATCTATTCGCCGTGCTTTAGAATTAATTGAATTAATGGGGAACAGTTAGCTGAAAAAACTTTTTGATTTGAAAATAAAGTGACTCTAAAGCAACGCAATTTATAGGATGACTCGTATTCGGGAAAATGAGTAATTGACTATTTGGTATCAACCGATAAACCGCAATTGTTTCTTCAAGGCTAACCATGACATCTTTATCCCCAACTGCTAATAATATTGGCACATTAATGTTTTTGAAATCGGCTTCTTTTAGAACGGCATTAGCTCCCAAATCCAAAATTAACTCAGCAGTTTTATTTATTAATTTAACCCAAGAATCGCCATGCAATTGTTCTAAGGTTGTAGCATATTTCGGGACTTTTTCTTTGATTATTGTTGGATTTAATAATTTCGATTCTTGAATGGAATTTTCAATTCTCCAATCGAGTTTAGTAGCGAGTGTAAATATTTTTTTGATTCTTTCTGGAAAATGTTTTGCTAAATATAATGCAACATAACCGCCCATACTATATCCGAAAATCGAAATGGATTCTATTTTATTTTGATCTAAAAAATGTAATACTTCTTTGGCAAAATCATGAATAGAGAACTCTTGATGATGGAAATCTTGACCTCCATGACCGCTAAAATTTAGAGTATAAACTTCAAATTCAACCGATAATAATTCCGCTAAATCTTTAAATTGATCTTTAGACCCTAACGCTCCATGAAGTAATACTGCTTTTTCCATTGGATTTCTTTTGATTTACGAATATAAAAAAACCACTCGTATTAGGAGTGGTTCTTTAATTAATAATAAATTTTAATTCATTTTCACTATTTTGAAATTCGCTTCTTTGTCTTTAAATTTCAAAGTAAAGAAATAGGTTCCCGCTGCAAAAGCGGTCATATCGATTTTTGAATTTAAAGTATTCGTTTTATTTTGATATAAGAGTCGACCTTCTAAATTGTAAACTTTTACTTCATCAATTGTAGTTGTAGAAGTAATGTTTACAAACCCATTTGTTGGATTAGGAGAATAGGTAAAATCTATATTCGGTTCAAAAGCAACGTTTCCTAAAGCAGTTTCGCAAACGACATTCGCAACATATCCCGGAGCAACAACTCCACCATCCGAATAAAACTTAACTGTCAATGAACCGTCAGCAGCTGTTGACACAAATGGGCCAGGAAGTAAAGAGTTGCCAGTAAAACCACCACTGCTTAAATCAGGTGCTGAAGTCGAATTTCCATCATATACATATAAATAATCATAATCTAATTCTAAATCGAAAGCCGTAAAAGTCAAGGCTATTTTTTTATTAGATAAATTTGGAATTATCGTTCGGATGTACGTTTCAGAATCCGTATAATCTCCTGTTGGACCTCCTGTATCTGCTATTTGAACTCCATTACAATAATTGGTGCTTGTTACAATAATGGTTTGTTCGTTGGGTGCAAATAAACCAAAATTACAAACAGGTCGAACTCTAACAATGTAATACGTATCTGGCGACAATCCGATTGCTGTATAACTATTAGTAGAAACAGGGATCCAAGTTGTGTTTGAACTTGAAAATGGCGTTAATGAAACTTGCCATGAAGTTGCATCACCAAGATCTGACCACGATACGGTTGCAGAAGTTGCAGAAGTAGAAGTTGCTACGATATAAGCAACCGTATTGATACAAGTATTAATACAATCGGTACTTAAACACGTTCCTGTATTAATTTTATCAAGAATTCGAGCGGTTGGTTGTGGACCGAAACCGTTGGCTAAATTAGTTCCTACACCGTTAACTAAGTGACAATAACTCATAATAGTTCCTTTAACATTACCAGCGGGTATTGGTCCTTCAGCACAATCTCCTTCAAAATACCCTGCGGATTGTCCACAACCATCTATAGCTGTGTTATCACCATTCCAATGACATCCATGAGTATGAGGAGAGCCCATCAAATGTCCTAACTCATGAGTGACTAAAAGAATTGTAAATGAAAAAGTTGGCACTGTTTGAAAATCAAAATAGGCGTCGGAATAGCTGAAATTATCTTGAGTACAAATTCCATTAATTCCAATAGCTACTCCACCCATATCACCATTATCTAAACCAATCAACTGACCTAAATCACCATCAAAAACAGGGCGGACTTCGTTGAATTTGTATAAAAAATCTGAGGAAGAAGTTCCAATTCCATCATAAGGATCTTGATTCGTCCAGATATAAAGTGATTTTAAAGACGTAGTTATTCCGTCATTGGTATAAATTGTTTGTGCATTATTGAAAACTGAAGTCATCCAATTCGTTGTAGTAGTCGTATTGCTATTGTTGGCTTGGTATAAGTCATTGTCAATTTCGAAATAAATTGTCACACACTTTGTACTTGCTGGAGCTGTTACGTTTCTAAAATCTTGAATTGACGTTTCTGGAACCGATTTAACTTTACATTCAAAATTGTTTTTGCTTTTCAAATCTAAATCAGAATATACAATATAATCGGAAGAATTATTAGCTTTTTTAAGCTTTCCAACCACTAAATTTTGCAACTCATTGTTAGAAATTACTCCGTTTAATTCGCCTTTGAAGAAATTAAAGGACACTAATGAATTAAAGTCTCCTTTAACGATTCCTCGGTAATGTACTCCTTTATCGTAAGCAATCGATTTGGCCTTATCAGTGTCTATATAAAATCCTTCTGCAAACAAATTGACTTTGTATAATTGGGTAGTAATTGTATTGCCTAGGTAAGGAATTTCAACTTGGATATATTCGTTTTGACTGGAAATAATTTGCGCAAGTACCTGAAGATTAATTTTAGCGTACGTTGCTTTCGTAACAGCGTTTCGAGTATCCTTATTTTGAATACTTTGATTCTCTATCAAAACACTATACTTACTAAAAGTTGTGTTTTGAGATAGCAAATCTTGGACTTTTTTGGCTACATTTTTTTGAGCAAACGCTCCAAAACTTGCCAAGATTAAAACTATTGTAAATATCTTTTTCATGGTGAATTTTTTTTCAAATATAAACATAATAACCACTCTTTTTAACATAACACTTGTTAAACACTTACTATTAAAAATGAAGAAATGCATCCTCTAAGTGTTCTATAATGAATTCGTTATCTTTTTTATGAATCGCAATAATGTCAAATCGAACAGAAACTTCTAAATCGTTTGCAATTACGTATTCATTAACAGCTTTTACCAATAATTGAATTTTTTTTGGTTTGACAAAATCTTGTGGCAAACCGAATTCAATACTAGAACGAGTTTTTACTTCAACAATAGCAAGCACATTTTCTTTTTGTGCAATGATGTCAATTTCAGCTTTTTGAAAAGTCCAATTGGTTTCTAAAATTGTATAGCCATGGTTTTGAAGAAATGTTACTGCATGTTCTTCTCCGAGTTTGCCAAGTTCGTTATGATCCGCCATATTTTAGATTATTCGAATTGGATTCTAGATTCTTTATCATTCACATCGATACTAACAGTTTTCCCTAATATTAAAGTGCGATTGTCTTTGATGTGGCCCGCAGGAAAATTATAAATAATTGGAAATTTATAGTCTTTTAGAACGTCTTGGATAATTTGCAATGCATCTTTTCCCCATGGAATTTCATTGTCGTTCATACTCGACATTCCACCAACAATCACCGCTTTTATTTCATCGAAATAGCCATTGCGCTTTAGATTCATCATCATTCTATCAATGTGGTACAAGTATTCGTCTAAGTCTTCAATGAAAAGGACTTTTCCTTTATAATCGACTTCAGATTTCGATCCGATGATGCTGTATAAAACCGATAAGTTGCCGCCGACGATTTCTCCTTTTGCAGTTCCGATTACATTATATTCGTGCGGTGGAATTGCATATGAAAGTTTATCGCCGAACAATGCTTTGTGAAAAGATGCTAACACTTCTGGATTGGCAGTTCCCGCATTCAACGCCATAAAAGAATGAATGGTTTCAATACCCATATTGTTTATCTGACTGTGCAAGACCGTCATGTCACTAAAACCACATACCCATTTTGGTTTTTTCTTAAAATTGGTAAAGTCGATTCGGTCGATAATTCGAACGGTTCCGTAGCCACCTTTTGCTGCCCAAATGGCTTTTATTTTTGGGTTGTCTAGCATTTCTTGAAAATCTGTTGCCCGCAACCAATCGGGTCCTGCCAATTGATTTTCTTCTTTTCCTATGGTTTTACCAAGGATGACATGCAAACCCCAACTTTCTAATAATTTGATTGCGGGTTCTAGAGATTTTGCATCGGCTTTTCTTGCGGTAGCGAGGATTCCAACGGTATCGCCTTTTTGTAAAAATTCGGGTGTAATCATTTTGCGTTGTGCTTGTAAGGTTTGAGATAGGAAAAATCCAAGGAGTAAAGTTAAAAAAAAGTGTGTTGGGTTTTTCATGGTTGTATTGTTGAGACAAATATAAAATAATTGATAATTGATAATTGATAATTGACAATTAATAATTTGAAGCCTGTTACCCTAGCCCTGATGGAAGCGGTATCCTTTTGCTGCTTTCTTTAAGCGGCAAAAGATAAAGCGGACAGCAGGAATTAGCTTCGAATAAAAAGCATAAAACTCTCGAATGTATTGCTTATTTTTGCAACGAAAATTTCTCGCAAAGCCGCGAAGTCGCAAAGTTTTCATATGTGATTTTCTTTGCGTCTCTGCGTCTCTACGAGAAAACAAAATCTTTATATGTTACAAAATCCAAAACGATATACCATTACAGCGGCTTTGCCATATACAAACGGACCGATTCATATTGGGCATTTAGCGGGCGTTTACGTTCCCTCCGATATTTATTCGCGCTATTTACGTTTACAAGGAAAAGTCGTTGCTTTTATTTGCGGAAGTGACGAACACGGCGTTGCCATTTCGATGAAAGCCAAAAAAGAAGGGATCACACCACAGCAAGTGATTGATAAATACGACGCTATTATTCGAAAATCGTTTGTTGATTTTGGGATTTCTTTTGATAATTATTCGAGAACTTCTGCGAAGATTCACCATGAAACAGCTTCTGCTTTTTTTAAAAAACTATACGACGAAGGAAAATTTATTGAAGAAGTCACCGAACAATTGTATGATGCTCAAGCCGATCAGTTTTTGGCCGATCGTTTTGTTATCGGAACTTGCCCAAAATGTGGGAATGAAGAAGCCTATGGAGATCAGTGTGAAAGATGTGGTTCGACTTGGAATGCGACCGATTTGATCAATCCTAAATCTATGATAACGGGGACAACTCCCATTCTAAAAGCGACGAAACATTGGTTTTTGCCTTTAGATCAATACGATGCTTTTTTGAGACAATGGATTTTGGTAGAACATGCTAAAGATTGGAAAACAAATGTGTTGGGTCAAGTAAAATCATGGCTCGACGACGGATTAAAACCTCGCGCCGTAACTCGTGATTTGGATTGGGGTATCGATGTGCCAGTAGTTGGAGCGGAAGGGAAGAAATTATATGTGTGGTTTGATGCGCCGATTGGTTATATCTCCTCTACTAAAGAATGGGCGGCTCGTGAAGGAAAAGATTGGGAACCGTATTGGAAAAGTGCCGATACGAAACTGGTTCATTTTATTGGTAAAGACAATATTGTTTTTCACTGTGTGATTTTTCCAGCGATGTTGAAAGCGGAAGGAAGTTATATTATGCCTGATAATGTTCCTGCTAATGAATTTTTGAATTTGGAGGGCAATAAATTATCGACTTCGAAAAATTGGGCGGTTTGGCTGCATGAATATTTGGAAGATTTTCCTGGGCAACAAGATGTATTGCGTTATGCGTTGACTTCGAATGCGCCTGAAACCAAAGACAACGATTTTACTTGGAAAGATTTTCAAGCGAGAAATAACAATGAATTGGCGGCGATATTTGGAAATTTCATAAATCGTGTGGTCGTTTTGACACACAAATATTACGATGGAATTGTGCCGCAACCGAATGCTTTTTCGGAAGTAGATGCACAAACTTTGAATGAATTGAAAGCCTATCCAGCGGTAATTTCTAGTTCTATTGAACGCTATCGTTTTAGAGAGGCGTTGGGTGAATTGATGAATGTGGCGCGTTTAGGAAATAAATATTTGGCGGATGAAGAACCCTGGAAAATGGTAAAATCCGATCCTGAACGAGTAAAAACTCAAATGTATGTGGCGTTGCAAATTGCTTCTGCTTTACGAGTATTGAGTGAGCCTTTTTTGCCTTTTACTGCTGGGAAATTGGATGTTATTTTGAATCAAACGCATCATGGAAAAAGCTGGGCGGATGTTTCGGAAAGTTCTGAATTGATAAATGTTGGACATACAATTGGACAAGCTGAAATATTATTTTCACAAATTGAAGACGAACAAATTCAAAAACAAATAGACAAATTGGAAGCTACAAAGACAGCCAATAGCATCGAAAACAAAACGATTACCCCACAAAAAGATTTAATTCAATTTGAAGATTTCTCCAAAATGGACATTCGAGTGGGAACTATTTTAGAAGCTGAGAAAATGCCAAAGGCGAATAAACTTTTGGTTTTGAAAGTCGATACTGGAATAGATGTGAGAACCATCGTTTCTGGCATCGCAGAGAGTTTTTCTCCGGAAGAAGTTGTTGGCAAAAAAGTCACGGTTTTGGTGAATTTGGCTCCGAGAAATTTACGCGGTGTGGAAAGCCAAGGCATGATTTTGATGACGAATAATGTTGAAGGGAAATTGGTTTTTGTGAATCCGGATACTGATCGTGTTAGTGATGGAACGATTATTAGTTAAAAACATGAAATCAATATATGTACTAATGCTTTTTTTGTTTTTTTGCAGCTGTCCTGCCCAGGGTTTTTCTGCTATGTACTCTTTAAATTTAAACAAGAAAACTAAAAGCTATACTTCTGTTGACAATAATAACTTAAATGTAGTTTTATGTTTTTTAAATGATACGAAAAACAAAGCGCTTTTGTTAGATGAAAAAACAGCTTTCTTAGATTCTCTGGAGGTGAAATCATTCCCTAATTATAAAAAATTAGTCACTGACTATACATCAAATAAAACTACTAAAATTGTTTTTTCTAATCAAGATTACACCTCTTTTCTAATACAAAAAATTGATTTCAATAGTAAAACAGAATCTTCTAAAAACTTTTCATTTGAGACAAAAAACAGAAGTTTTTTACAAATGTTTTTCCTTGATAATCTTCTATATATTATTTCCATTTCGAAGGAAAATAAGAATCTTATAATAACACAAATATCAAATGATGAGATTATTTCTGAAAATGTAATTAAAGCAGATGATAGCGTTCAAAAAACACTTAATAAATTAAATGAATATTCTTACACAACAGAAAAAAATAAATTCCAATTATTACTAATAAAAGAAAATCAATATTATCCTTTTTCTGAAACCAATTCATTGTCAAAATGTTTTATACGAAACAACTCTTTAATAATATGTTTAGATAAAAGCCCGAATGAAACTGAAATTTTGACGATAAATCTAAATGACAAAACAGCAACAAATAGTTTTATAAAAAGAGAACATTCTCAAGGCCTAGAATCTTTTAACTCGATAATTATTGACAATAATTTGATACAAATCGAACACGGAAAAAGTAATTATTATTTGTGTGTAAAAGATTTACAAGGAAATATAATAAAAAAATATTCAGAAACTGAATTACAAAAAAGCAAGTTTTTGACTGAATTTGAATTAGGTAAAATTGAAGAAATTGAAAGTAAAAAGTATTTTAGAAAAGTTGACTATAAAGAAATCGGTATAAGTTATACAAAAAATAATGGTTACCTATATCTTAGTATTGGTTCTGTTACTAATGCAAGAATGCCTGCAAGTGACGTGGGTAGTGTAAGTTATAGTTCATTAGGATTTGTTTCAGGAGGAATTAATGGAGCCCTTATTGGATCATTATTTGATACCGCGCTAAATACTCCAAATCTCCATAATTATGGCGAATTTGTCACGAAAGGCCAGACATACAATCAGTTACGTTTAGATTCGAATTTTAATGTTGTAGAATTTTCTAAAAAAGAATTTTCTTTTAATAAATTAAAAAAGCAGATAATAAATTCAAGTAATTTTTCAATTCCTTCGATTTTTGCAATAAGGGATATGTATTATTTAGGATATTTCGATCAAAAAGAAAAAAGATATTTTATAATGAAATTTAATAATTATTAATGAATCTAAAAGTAATTGCCTTCGACGCAGATGACACTTTGTTTGTCAACGAACCTTATTTTCAAGAAACAGAAGAGAAATTTTGTGCTTTGATGAGCGATTATTTATCGCATCAAGGTTTATCTCAAGCGTTGTTTAAAACTGAGATTGACAATTTAGACTTGTATGGTTATGGTATAAAAGGCTATGTTCTTTCTATGATTGAAGCGGCAATGCGGATTTCAAACAATACGATTTCGATGGAAGTGATAGAAAAAATCATTGTATTAGGTAAAGAATTGTTGCAAAAACCCATTGAATTGTTAGACGGTGTTGAAGATACTTTGAAAGCATTACACGGAAAATACAAATTGGTAGTAGCCACCAAAGGCGATTTAAAAGATCAACAAAGAAAACTTCATGATTCGGGATTAGGTCCGTATTTTCATCACATTGAAGTTATGGCTGACAAACAAGAACTCAATTATCATAAATTATTGAAGCGTTTAGAAATTGAACCTGATGAATTTTTCATGATTGGAAACTCCTTAAAGTCGGATGTTCTGCCTGTTCTGGCAATTGGTGGGCACGCTGTTCACATTCCATTTCATACTACATGGGAACATGAAAAAATAAGTCATAAAGTAAAACATCCTAATTTTAGAACTTTAGAAAATATCTCGGATGTTTTAAAATACTTATAAAAATAAAAAGCGTAGAAAGTAGATTTGTACGCTTTTGATTTTTATAATTACTTTTTATTTTCCAAGTAAAAGTAATTCGTTCACAACTACTTCAGTATAATACTTTTTTTCCCCGTTTTTATCTTCATAACTTCTGTGAGTTAATTTTCCTTCCACAGCGATTTCTTTACCTTTTGTAACATACTTTTCGATAACCTCTGCGGTTTTACCCCATGCACTAATACGATGCCATTGGGTTTCTTCTACTTTTTCTCCTTTTTCATTTTTATAAACCTCGTTGGTAGCAATTGTTAAATTGGCTACTTTTCTATCTCCTTCTAAGGTTTTGATTTCGGGATCTTGTCCTACATGCCCAATTAATTGTACTTTGTTTCGTAATGCATTCATGGCGTTTAAAATTTAATTTGTTATACGTTTTACTTAATCAATTCAGATTGTAATTGATAGTGCAAAGTTGGTAAAGTTGGTTTTATTGATTCGGTATTTAAACGTTTAATTTCGTTTGTAACTATTTGTAATCGTTTTCAAATGAATTTTAATTCTTATATTTGATTGCCTTTTAATTTAAAAAGGCAAGCAGAAATATCATATCGAATCCATACTATTAATTTTAATTTATAAGCCATGAAAAACTGTTTAGAATGCGGCGATGCCTTTGCAGGCAGAGAAGACAAAAAATTTTGTTGTGACGGCTGTCGGAATAGCTTCAATAACAAAATAAACAAAGACACTAATAACTTTATGCGTAATATCAACAATACATTGCGTAAAAATTATCGAATCCTTTCGGAAATAAATACCGATAGAAAAACAAAAACCACAAGATCCCAACTACTTAAAAAAGGATTTGACTTTGAATTTTATACCAATCAACTTCAAACCAAATCCGGAAAAACCTATTATTTTGTATACAACCAAGGTTACCTTTACATAGACAAACAGTTGTTTGTTATTGTAAAAAAAGACTTTAATGCCTAATAATGCTATTGTTATGAAAAAAAATAATGCTTCTTTTTTAGCTACACTTTTTATTATTAGTGTGCTTGGAATACTCTATTATATGATGATGCCTAATTGGATTTCAAATTCAACGGGGTTGTCTGAGTTCTCTACTAATAAAGCACTAGAACACATTAAAATTATCTCTCAAAAACCACATTATGTTGGCTCTCAAAACCATACTGTAGTTGCAAATTATTTAGTTCAAGAATTAGAAAAATTAGGATTAAAACCTCAAATTCAAGAAGGAACTACACTAACAGAATGGGGGAATTTAGTAAAATCAAGAAACATTATTGCCCGAATAAACGGGACTAATTCTACGAAAGCCTTGTTACTTCTATCTCATTATGACAGTGCACCACATTCGTATTCAAAAGGCGCTAGTGATGATGCCTCTGGTGTTGCGACAATACTAGAAGGATTACGTGCTTTTTTAAATGAAAAAAAACTCCATAAAAACGACATTATTGTATTGTTTTCTGATGCTGAAGAATTGGGGTTGAATGGCGCTGCTCTTTTTGTAACCGAACATCAATGGGCGAAAGAAATTGGGCTAGCATTCAATTTTGAAGCTCGTGGAACTTCTGGACCAAGTTATATGCTAATGGAAGTAAATCAAGGCAATGCTGCTTTGGTTAAAGGTTTTTCAGAAGCGAATCCGAAATATCCAGTTTCAAATTCGTTGATGTATAGCATCTACAAAATGCTTCCTAACGATACCGATTTGACCGTTTTTAGAGAGCAAGGAAAAATTCAAGGTTTTAATTTTGCCTTTATTGATAGTCATTTTAACTATCATACCCAACAAGATTCCTATGCCAATGTTTCTCCGACTACCGTAGAACATCAAGGCACCTATTTGATGCCTTTATTGAAATATTTTTCAAATTCAGATTTGGTAAATTTAGATTCAAAGGAAGATTTTGTCTATTTTAATATTCCCTTTTATTTTGTGAGTTATCCGTTTTCTTGGATTTTAAACATGGCGATTGGAGCTTTCCTCTTTTTCGTTTTCTTGCTATTTATTGGGTTAGGGAAAAAGATATTGATTGGAAAACATGTTTTCAATGGTTTTATAAATTTATTTGGGACACTATTAATTACAGGGCTTAGTGGCTATTTCGGTTGGAAAATTTTATTGTCGGTTTACCCAAGTTATAATGATATTCTTCAAGGATTTACCTATAACGGCCATTATTACATTGCTGCTTTTTCATTCTTGGCGCTAACTTTTGCCTTTCTTTTTTATTCAAATTCGAACACCGTTATTTCCAACTTGAATCAAACTATTGCGCCATTATTTGTCTGGCTATTCATTAATTTCGGAATTGCATTTTACTTGCCTGGAGCCGGATTTTTTATCATTCCAATCTGGTTTACTTTGTTGATGTTGGGCTATTTTGTTCTCACACAAAAAACTAGTCTTTTTCTGAATTTACTTTTCTTATTGCCTGCACTATTTATTTTTGTCCCTTTTGTAATTCAATTTCCAATCGGGTTAGGTTTGAAAATGTTGGCGGGAAGTATGGTTCTCTTGGTGCTTGTTTTTGGTTTATTACTTCCAGTTTTTGGTGCTTTTTTAAATAAAAAACAATGGGCGGGATTATTTTTCATAGTGGCAGTGGTGTTTTTTGGAATTGCCCATTTCAAATCTGATTATTCTACTAGAAAAAACAAACCCAATAGTTTAATTTATATTTTAAACGCTGACAAAAACCAAGCGGTATGGGCGACTTATGATATTCAAGTTGATAAATGGACGAAAATCTATCTTGGAGAAAATCCTAAAATAGATTCTAATGCGAATTCATATTTAATGTTTAGCAAATACGATTCTTACTTAACATTTGCTGCCAAAGCTCCTATTAAAGCAATTCTAAAACCTACGATTTCCTTTGTAAAAGATTCTACGATAGGCGCTTTTCGTTATTTAAAAATAAGAATTTCACCAAATCGTAAAGTAAATCGCTATGACATTTTTGCCAATGAAAAAATGAAAATCTTTAATTTGAAAGCAAATCAAGCAAAAAACATCAACCAAAAAGAATCCTTATACCAACGGAACGGAAAAAGATTTCTAAGTTATTATGTAGTTGACAATGAGCCTTTAGAATTGCAATTTAGTATTCCGTCGAATACTGTTTTGGATATGGATTTGATGGAAAGTTCATTCGATTTGCTTCGGAATCCTTTATTTAAAATCGTTCCTCGTGATTCATCGATGATGCCAAAACCATTTGTTCTTACTGATGCTGTAGTACTTCAGCAAAAAATTAAACCTACAGTTGTAATGACTCCAAAAACAGTTTCGTATTCTCCAGCAATCGAAATTTTAAAAGACAGCCTATCACAAAAAATTGACACCTTAAAAATAAAATGAAACAAATCAGCATTTTAGGTTGCGGTTGGTTGGGCTTGCCTTTAGCAAAACAATTAGTTCAAAAAGGATATACTGTAAAAGGTTCTACAACTTCAAGTGACAAACTTGAAATGTTGAGAAATTTAGGGATTATACCTTACTCTATTATTGTAACTGCGGAAGAAATTACTGGTTCAACTGAAGACTTTCTAGAAAATTCTGAGGTTCTAATTATCAACATTCCACCTAAACTTCGGGCTGCAGAAAAAGAGGATTTTGTTTCTAAAATTCAATTACTAATTCCGCCGATAGAAAAATCAACTGTTTCAAAAATAATTTTTGTCAGCTCCACTTCTGTTTATGCGGATGTTAATGAAGTAGTTACTGAAGATTCAGTTCATGAACCTTCAACTGAAAGTGGAAGACAATTATTAACTTCGGAATCGATTCTAAAAAGCAACACTTCTTTTCAAACTACAGTTGTTCGTTTTGGTGGTTTAATTGGTGAGGATAGACACCCCATTCGTTTTTTAGCAGGAAGAAAAAACATTGAAAATCCTGAAGCTCCTATCAACTTAATTCATTTGGAAGATTGTATTGGAATTATCGTAAGCATTATTGAACAAGATTGTTGGGGTCAAACATTCAATGCTGTGACGCCTTTTCATCCTTCGAGGAAAGAATATTATTTGCAAAAAGCATTGGACATGAACTTAGATTTGCCTGAATTCAATAATAGTTCTGTCTCCAATGGGAAAACAATTTCGAGTGCCAAGGTTCAAAAAGTTCTTAATTATTGCTTTAAAATAAATCCGCTATAAATTGAGAACAAAAATAAAAAACGCTGTTTCATCAAAAATAGAAGCCATTGGTTTGCCAATTCTTGCATTGTGCTGGGTAAGTTTCTTCTGGGGAACTACTTGGATCGCTTCCAAAGAAGGAGTTAAACATATGCCACCCATGCAGCTCGTTGCGATTCGACAATTTTTGGGTGGGATTCTTTACGTTGGTTATTTTCTTATTAAAAAAACACCTTGGCCAAAACCACATCAGTGGAGAACAATACTAATATTAAGTTTACTCAATTTCGTGTTAAGCAACGGATTAAGTACCTGGGGAATCAAATATATCAGTAGTGGTTTAGGGGCAATTCTCGGTGCTATCTTTCCTATTTGGATTGTAATAATTATGTATTTCCGAGGCGAAAAACTAAATTCAAAAGCAGTATTTGGGATCGCCACTTGCTTCTTTGGAGTTTGTATTATCTTCTATGAACATTTGAAAGATTTCCTCGATCCGAATTTTAGTTTTGGTATTTTTCTGTCTTTAATTGCAACGCTTACATGGGCTTTTGGCACTTTGTATACGAAGAAAAAAGCTGCAAGTTTTAATCCGTATTTTAGTTTAGGTTTGCAAATGTTGATTTCAAGTTTTTCACTATTTACGGTTATTGGCGCCACAGGAAATACGATTCCATTAACTGATATCCCATCCAATTCATGGTGGTCGATTGCTTATTTAGTAATCATTGGGTCGGTCTTGACTTTTATTGCATTTATTTATGCTTTACAAAAACTTCCTGCCGAAGTAAATAGTATTTATGCTTATATCAATCCGATTGTTGCCGTGATTTTAGGTGCAATTATATTCAACGAACCTTTAACTTTATATATCGCTTGTGGCGGATTTATTGTGCTTGTTGGATTGTATTTGGTCAATTTAGCACTGAGAAAAAAAACAAACCCTATTTAATTTATTGACTATTATGAAATCATTTCTCTACACTTTACTGTTGGTTTTCTTAAATTCAGTTTTTGCCTTTGCTCAAGAAAAAAAAGATGTTGTTGCTCCCAACGAGAACTTAATTGCCGAAAACATTGCTGAGATTCCGAAAGAATTAGCAAACAAAGTAAAGAAGTACACCGAAGCGAGAGGTGCGACCTTAGCAGGCGTGCATCCAATTACAAATGAAATTGTTATTTCAACACGCTTTGGCGTGACACCACAATTGCATCAGGTAAAACAACCATTAGGCGACCGTACTCAAATTACCTTTTTCGACGAGCCGATAAGTAATGCCATATTTGAACCTACAAAAGGGGAATATTTGATTTATGCTGCTGATGCAAGTGGAAATGAATTTGGGCAATTGTACAAACTCGACTTAAAAACATTAACAGCGACCATGTTAACCTCTGGCGGTCGATCACAAAACGGTGGCGTTACATGGCGAAAAGATGGAAAAGGATTCTATTATTCGTCAACGAAGAGAAATGGTAAAGATCGTGATATCTATTTTATGGATCCTGGAAATCCTACTAACGAAAAGTTAGTGTTGGAAGTAAAAGGAGGTGGCTGGGGTATTACAGACATTTCTTCAGACTATTCAAAATTGCTAATTCGTGAGTCTATTTCAGCGAATGAATCTTATGTTTGGTTATTAGAAATTGAAACAGGCAAACTCTCTGAAGTAACCGATAGAAAATCTCCGAATATATTGCAAAGTGGTGCGAGTTTTTCAAACAACAATAATGAAATTTGGATACGATCTGACATAGATAATGAGTTTGACCGTTTGGGTACATTCAATTTAACCACGAAAAAATTTACTTTCTATACCTCGGATATTCCATGGAATGTTGAAAATTATACACTTTCTGAAGATCAAAAAACTTTGGTTTTTACAACCAATGAAGCGGGTTCAAGTAAAATGTATATCATGGACACAGCCACTAAGTTGTACAATGAAGTTAAGAATTTACCAGCGGGACTGCTAAGTTCAATAAGATTTACGTCGAATGACGCCACAGTTTTCTTTACGCAATCTACCGCAAAATCGGCCTCGGATGTATTCCAATTAATATTGAAAACGGGGGAAATAACCCGCTGGACCAAGAGTGAATTGGGTCAAATTCAAGAATCAGACATATCTTTACCTAAAGCGATTTCGTGGAAATCTTTTGATAAACTAACCATTACCGGATTTTATTACCCTGCTTCTTCGAAATTTAAAGGAAAAAGACCCGTTGTAATTAGTATTCATGGTGGTCCAGAAGGACAAGCAATGGCTTCGTTTTTAGGCGCCAATAATTATTATACCAACGAAATGGGTGTGGCATTTATCGCTCCCAATGTTCGTGGCTCTTCTGGTTTTGGAAAAACTTTTTTGACTAAAGACAATGGTTATTCACGAGAAGATTCTGTTAAAGATATTGGCGCGTTATTAGACTGGATTGCATTACAACCAGAACTCGACAAAGATAAAATTATGATTATGGGCGGAAGTTATGGTGGTTATATGTCACTTGCCACGGCTTTTCATTTTGCCGATCTGCTCTGTCGACGTGGTAGGTATTTCTAATTTCAATACTTTTTTGAAAAACACAGAAGACTACCGTCGTGATTTACGAAGAGTAGAATATGGTGACGAACGAATTCCAGAAATGTCAGCGTTTATGGAAAAAATTGCCCCAATCAACAATGTCGATAAGATCAAAAAACCCATCTTTATCATTCAAGGGAAAAACGATCCCAGAGTACCGCTTTCGGAAGCTACTCAAATGCGTGATAAATTGAAAAGTAACGGAAATGTAGTCTGGTATTTAGAAGCAATTGATGAAGGTCACGGTTTCAAAAAGAAACCCAATATAGATTTTCAAAGATTGGCAGTCATTCGATTTATGGAAGAATATCTATTGAAATAAAAATAATAACCCCATCAACATTGATGAGGTTATATTATGATTTTACCAAATTTTCACTCGTTTCTCTGGAGCAACATACATTTTATCTCCAAGCTTAATATTGAACGCTTTATAGAAAGCATCAACATTTAATAATGGTAAATAACCTCTAATCTCATCCGGTGAATGTGGATCCGTTTTTACTTGTGTTTTTATGGCTTCTTCTCTCGATTTGTTTCTCCAAACTGTAGCCCAAGAAATAAAGAATCTTTGTTCTGGAGTAAAACCATCAATCAACGGTTGCTTCGGTTGCGTTTTCAAATACATTTGCAATCCATCATAAGCCGCATTAATTCCTCCTAAATCACCAATGTTTTCACCTAAAGTAAACTTTCCATCTACTTTTACGCCAGGCAATACTTCAACAGCACTATATTGATCCGCTAACGACGCTCCTAGCACTTCAAATTGTTTCAGGTCTTCATCCGTCCACCAATCCACTAAATTTCCATCGGCATTGTATCTTGATCCTGAATCATCAAATCCGTGAGAAATCCATGTCCGATTACTGCTCCGATTGCGCCGTAATTGATTGCTTCGTCTGCTTGATAGTTATAGTAAGGCGTTTGTAAAATAGCCGCCGGAAAAACAATTTCATTATAGGAAGGATTGTAATACGCATTAACAGTTTGTGGCGACATAAACCACTCCGTCTTATCTACTGGCTTGTCTAACTTCGCCATATCATCATGGAAACTCCAAAGTGAAATCGCATTTACATTCTCAAAATAACTACCGCCTTCGTTTGCAGCTTTGATATTCAGTGTAGAATAGTCTTTCCATTTGTCTGGATATCCAATCTTAATAATTAGCTTATTGAGTTTTTCAACAGCTTTCACTTTTGTTGTAGCGGACATCCAGGTAAGGTTGTTGATTCTAACTTTATAAGCAGCAATAACGTTTTGAATCATTTTTTCCGCTTTTGCTTTTGCTTCAGGTGGGAACATTTTGTCAACATATAATTTCCCTAAAGCCTCGCCAATTGAATTGTTTACCGTTTGTAAGGCACGCTCTTCTAGTGGTCTTCTTTTTAAAATACCATTCAAGGTTGTTCCGTAAAAATTGAAATTTGCATCTCCAATCTTGTTTGATAATTGACCTGCCGTTCTATTCAACAATGCCCAACGCATATACTGCTTGCAATCTTCCACTTTATTCGAAGCAAAGATGGTTTGCAAAGCTTGCATATAACGAGGTTGTGAAATGATGATTGTATCGATTTTCTTAAATCCTAATCCTGAGAAATAATCGACCCAATTAATAGCTGGAACCATTTTTTGCAATTCAGGAAGTGTCATTGGGTTGTATTGCTTTCTGCTATCTCTGCGTTCTACTCTATTGAGCCGAGGCTTTGACATCTCTATCTCAAGACCCAGTATTTTTTGAGCTTTAATCAAATTATTAGCGGGAGTATCATCTTCGAAGAAAGCTAACATTTTAGCCAAATGCGTTACGTATTTTTCACGTTTATCTTGCATGTCTTTCTCTTCTGAAATATAGTAGTCTTGATCCGGTAAACCCAATCTACCTGGCATCAAATTAACTGAATTCTTGTTGCTGTCTTTATCGTCAGCACCTATCCCGATAGAGAAAAATCCGATGCCACCAATGGGTTCCATTTCAATCATTAGTTTGAGTAGGTCTTCATTGTTTTTGATAGCATTTATTTTTTCTAAATACACTTTAAGTGGATGTAATCCTTGCGCATTTCGAGAAACCGTATCAAGAATTGATTTATAGAAAGTTACTGTCTTACCTTGGTCAGAATCTGCTTTGTACTTCGGATTCTTAACTGCGTCTTTTAAGATATTCAGGGCATCTTTTTCAGTTTTTTCAAAAAGAATATAACTACTCCCATAAGAAGTCTTGTCGCTAGGGATTTCCGTTTTGTCTAACCAAGCGCCGTTTACATAGCGGTAAAAATCGTCATTTGGTTTTACTTTATGATTCATGTCGGCCATGTTAATACCCGGGCTTGCATTTGTCTTGCTTCCTTGCCCATAGAAGCAGGTAGTTCCTATTAGAAGAAAAAACAAAACCTTTAATTTGTATTTAAATTGTGCAGTCATAAAAGAAATTTATAGGGATTTTGAATATTAGTTTTTAATTATTTTTTTAGTGATACTTTGGTTTTCGGTTTTAAAATTCAAAAAATAAATACCATTTGCCATATTAGTTAGATCTAAGGCATAATTGTTTTGAATGTTTTTAAAATCGTTTTTAGAAACAATAATTTTACCTGTTATATCATAAACATCAATAGATTTCGGAATTGCATTTCCATAAGACACATTAAAAATAGATTTTGATGGATTTGGGTAAATTGCTAATTTACTCACATCAAATTCTTGTGTTTTTAATGCCCCATCAATAATGAAATTGTCAATTATTGCTCCCTCATAATTTGTAGTGTCATTGGATCTAAAAACAAATCTAAAAATTACATTGGTTTGGTCGTTTATAAAATTTAAAGGCAAACTATATTCTAATAATGCTAAATTTCTACCAGTCCACTGCGATCCAACACAATTTACACAACCGCCTCCAGTTGCCGAAGGTACGGAAGAAGAATTATACCAATTGATGTCGCTTGAAGATCCAAGTATACTCCAATTTGCTCCATAATTTGTAGAATATTGTAAATACAATATATCTCTTGTATTTTGTAAATCAAAAGCTAGATTGAATTTAATAATTGGATTTGAAATCTGAGTTAAATTATAACACTGAGAAACCAAATAAGCAATAGTGTCATCTGTATAGTTTCCAGAAAGATTTGTTGCATATACTTGATTCGCTGTAGTTGCGGTATTTAGGAGTGTTTTTGTACTAACTCCTTTTTTCCATAATTGATTTTGACCGTTTTGATTGTATGAAATTAAATTGGGAGCTCCTACTTCAAATGTGTTTGCAATTGCGTTTGTACCGAGACTGTTTACATAAAACAAATTAGTTGAAGTGTTGTTTAACAAATTCTCATCATTACTAATACTTGCCGTAACATTTAAGAAGTATGTCCCTGAAGCGGTAGTGATTTGTGGTAAGTCTACTGTAGTCGTAGCCAATGAATTTAATGTTCCATTCCATTCATAACTTAAAGGAGTTCCATTATACTCATAATTAAATGTAACTGAATTGATTGGATTTGTTCCTCTGTTTTGAACTTCAACTTGAGGAGAAAAAATGCCATCACAAGTAATTTGACCTGATTGTGATTGGATTTGTGAAATTTTAACGTCATTCTGTAGTATTTCAAACGGAATAGTAGACTGCCATATTCCTCTACCATAGGTGGAAGCAATTATTTTTTCATCTTCCAAATTAATCTCTAAATCTGTTACAGATACATTGGGTAAATTAGTGTCAAAAGGCTCCCATTGCGATAAGGTGTCGTCTCTATAATACACTCCTAGACTTGTTCCTAAATATAGTGGGTTTTTTGAATTTCTACCTTGATGTATAATGACATTTTTACCTATACTTGGTAAGCCTGTATTAAAACTAGTAAAGGAACTTCCTCCATTTGTTGACTTTAATGCTTGTCCCGATGTGCCTTGAGTTGTGATATAAAGTATATTGCTATTAGAAGAATTAATTGCAACAGATGTAATGTTTGTTGTTGCAAAATAAATTTGATTAAAATTAATTCCTTTATTAGTACTTTTATATAAAATACTGCCATTTACAACATACATTATATTGTCATCATTTGGGTCAATCGCTATCAATTCTAAATTGCTGCCACTTAAGCCAGAAACACTTTGAAGAACCCAAGCCGTTCCATTAAGTCGATACAATTGACTAAAGCCTGCAAAAAGTTCACCTGTTGAATTTGCTTTTAAAGGCGTAACCCAGTTTCCAGATTCTCCTGCAGGTCCTGCAATCGTTGATGTTAAAGAATTTCCTGCATTATTGCTTATAAATAATGATTGCCCGTAATATAAAAACCCATAATACAAATTACTGTTAGTTGGGTCAATTGCGTTGTCCATTCCATCTCCGCCATGATAACCTCTCCATAAATTATTGTTATAGCCGTAACCTCCATTGTCTTGAAAACCTCCCACAATTTTAGAAGCCGTTTGCTTTGAAACATCTATTTTGTATATCTGTCCAATCTGAGCAGCTCCCGTTTTTTCTGTAAATGTTCCTCCATTATCTGGAGAAACATAAATTCCACCATCACTACCACAATAAAGTTTGTTTCCAAAGTAACCTAGAAAATGAATGTCTGCGTGTGTAAATCTTGAGTTATAAGCTCCCCAATCATTTAGTCTAGTTACACTAACTCCTCCATCTGATGATTTCCATACATTTAAACAACCTGTGAATATTTCTTCTGCATTCGTTGAAGAAGCAGCAAAAGCAAGGTCATAAAAAGCTTGCGTATTTTCAAATATATCTGTTGTCCCAGATGTTTTTACAAAACTAGTTCCTCCATTTATTGATTTATATATTCCTTGAAAAGCAGCAGCAGAAGTTGCGCTCAATATATATACATAATCTGCATTTGCTGGCGTAACATCCATAATCAACCTTCCCGAACTTGCAGGTAAACCTGATGTTATATTTGTAAAAGTTGCTCCTTCATCTAAAGAACGATATAATTTATTTGTAGAAACGGCATAAACTGTTGAAGGATTGTTTGGTTTCAATCGAATAGATCCTTGAGAAAAATCACCACTTCTTACAACAGCCCATGTAATACCGGCATTTATAGTTTTATAAATTCCACTATTTGTAGCACACCATAATATTTGATTATTGGTAGGATGAATCACTATATCTCCAGCTCGAGAGGAAGCGTTGTTAAAAGTTAATCCAGTAGTATTCCATGTTACTCCACCATCTATCGATTTCATCACACCAATAGAATACGTATCGCCATTATCTTTATCTCCTGTTGCAATATAAATTACATTAGGATTAGAATAATCAATCGCAATTCCGGAAACTCCTATTTGTGGTAAATTATCAGATAACGGTTGCCAGTTTATTCCTGCATCAATAGATTTCCAAATTCCTCCAGCAGGAGTTCCCATGTATAACGTATTCGGATTTGATGGATCTACACATACTGTATTAACTCTTCCTCTTGCTCTAGTAGATTGAGGTGTTGCGTTTCCAAATGGTCCAATTGGCTCCCAATTACTAGTAGGAACTATATTTGGACTCGTTAACCTATTCACTCTTGCAGTGTTTTTTTCATGAAAAGCAGTCCACATTTCTTGAGGTGTAATCAAAAACCCACCGGCATTTGTCATATTTCTCCAATGATATTCCCAACGCATAAAAGGTTTGTATCCGCTTCCTTTTTTGTTTTTGTCTCTAGTTAACCAATATTGATCAAAAACAGAAACAAGATGATTGATGTCTGCTTTTCCTGATTTCGCTAAAGTATCATTTATTAGCCAAGGTGCATTGGAATTAAACTGTGAATAGCCACAATAAAAATTGAAAACTATAATTAGTAGTAAATACTTTTTCATTTTTTTACATTTTTTTCAAATATAATTAAATAATTATATTCAATATTGAATTTAACATAGTTAAAACACAATTGAATACTTGGTAAGTGATTTCAAAAAACATTCTATTAAATTAAATGCTAGTATATTGTGAATTACTATTTTTGTTTCAAATTTGAATTATGTTTGATTTCTTAAAAAAATTTAAAATCTTTTTTATAATAATGGCTGTGTTTACAGTCATTTGTGTTACGTTGTTTTATGTTGCTTTAAAACCAAAAAAGAGTTTGCCTATTTTCAATCCCGCAGATGTAAACCCTGAATTGGTTGATAGTACGGTTCAATATGTTCAAAAATACCATACAGTTTCTGATTTTTCTTTCACTAATCAAAACGGGAAAATTATTACTCAGAAAGACTATGAAGGTAAAATTTATGTGGCAGATTTTTTCTTCACTACTTGCGGTTCTATTTGTCCAATCATGACAACAAACATGGTCGATGTGCAAAAGGCTTTTTTAAATAATCCTAAAGTTTTGTTGCTTTCTCATACGGTTTTTCCAGAAACTGATTCTGTGCCTATTTTAAAAAAATACGCAGTAAAAAAAGGAGTCATTGACCCTAAATGGAACCTGGTCACTGGCGATAAAAAAACCATTTGCACCATGGCACGCAAATCTTATTTAGCAGTAAAACTAGGCAAGCCTTCCGAATTGTATGACATGGTTCATACCGAAAATTTTGTTTTAGTAGACACGAAGAGACGCGTTAGAGGTTTTTATGATGGAACAAAAAAAGTAGAAATTCAACGATTAATTGATGACATCAATTGGCTACTAAACGAAGAATAAAATTTCCTTAAAACTGATAATTATCACTCCTCTTTCTATTTTTATCTGTACTTTTACAATCTTAATTCAATCTAAATAAGATTTGCAAACAACCATTTCCAATTTAAAAAAAGGCGAAAAAGCGCTTATTAAAGAATTTGATGTTGAAGCTATTCCATTAAAATTGTTAGAAATGGGTTGTTTACCTGGTAATGTTGTTGAATTACTTCAAATTGCGCCTTTTGGAGATCCTTTGTATTTAAATATCAACGGTTGTCATTTAGCAATTCGCTTAGAAACTGCTAGTGAAATTGAAGTGACGCTCTTAAATAAAGATTCTTAATGAAGAGCAAAAAGAACCTCAATGTCGCTTTGATTGGCAATCCAAATACAGGTAAAACCTCCGTTTTTAATCAATTAACAGGTTTGAATCAGCAAGTGGGAAATTACCCTGGTATCACTGTAGAAAAAAAAATTGGATTTTGTAAATTACCCAATAACTACAAAGCTAATATTCTTGATTTACCGGGAACTTACAGCTTAAATGCGAGTTCTATTGATGAAAATGTTGTCATCGAATTGTTGCTCAATAAGAACGACAAATTGTTTCCAGATGTAGCACTTTTGATCACTGATGTTGAAAATCTGAAACGAAATTTATTGCTCTTTACACAAATTAAAGACTTAGAAATTCCGACCATTTTAGTTATCAATATGGCGGATAGAATGAAATATAAAGGCATTTCACTCGATATTCCATTATTGGAGGAGAAATTAAAAACCAAAGTAGCCTTAGTTAGTTCCCGTAAAGGACTTGGAATTGAAGAACTGAAAAATCTAATCGTCAATTACAAATCTATTTCAACAGAACCTTGTTTGAATGCCTCCTCTATTGATCCCGTTTATTTTGAAAATCTACGTAAAGCTTTTCCTAATCAATTGTTATATAAGCTTTGGTTGGTAATTACACAAGATGTTAACTTCTTGAATTTAGAACGAAATGAAATTCGAGGATCATTTACAAAATCGCATTCTGATCTGAAACGATTACAACAAAAGGAAACCATCAAGCGCTATCAATTTATCAACGATGTTTTAAAAGACGGTCAACAAATTGATACTGCGAATGCCAAAGATTTTCGAAGCAAGCTAGATCGTGTTTTGACCCATAAATTTTGGGGTTACGTGATTTTCTTTTTCATTTTAGCCGTTATTTTTCAATCTATTTTTGATTGGTCTAAAATCCCGATGGATGCAATAGACAGTGCTTTTGCCAACTTAAGCGCGTTGGCAAACGAGAAATTACCCGCCGGAGTTTTGACGAATCTAATTACACAAGGAATCATTCCAGGTGTTGGAGGAATTTTGATTTTCATCCCACAAATTGCCTTTCTATTTATGTTTATTTCAATTCTTGAAGAAAGCGGTTATATGAGTCGAGTGGTTTTTTTAATGGATAAAATCATGCGCCGATTCGGGTTGTCTGGGAAAAGTGTAGTCCCACTTATTTCAGGGACAGCTTGCGCTATTCCAGCTATTATGGCGACTCGAAATATTGAAAATTGGAAAGAACGATTGATTACCATTTTGGTAACTCCATTTACAACATGCTCAGCAAGATTACCTGTATATGCTATTATTATTGCTCTGGTAATTCCTGATCAATATGTGTTGGGAATTGTCAATTTGCAAGGATTGACTTTAATGCTACTCTATCTTATTGGATTTGGTTCTGCGATTTTTTCAGCCTATTTGTTAAATAAAGTATTGAAAATAAAAGGCAAAACCTATTTTGTGATTGAAATGCCGAATTATAAATTACCGCTTTTTAAAAATGTTTTTTTAAATGTAATTGAGAAAACTAAAGCTTTTGTATTTGGCGCTGGTAAGATCATTTTAGCTATTTCAATTGTGTTGTGGTTTTTAGCTTCTAACGGACCTGGTGCTAATTTTAAAAATGCAGAAACTCAAATCAAAAAACAAAATAGTTTAAAACCATTATCAGCTCTTGAATTACAAAATGCTGTTGCTTCTCAAAAATTAGAAAACTCCTATATAGGATTGATGGGGAAAACTATTGAACCCGCAATTTCTCCTCTAGGTTACGATTGGAAAATAGGCATTGCAGTAATTAGTTCATTTGCCGCTCGTGAAGTTTTTGTGGGAACTTTAGCTACTATTTATAGTGTTGGTGACACCGATAATGAAAATACGATTAAAAATAAAATGCAAGAAGAAGTTCATCCAGTTAATGGAAAAAAAGTTTTCAACTTTGCCTCTGGAGTCTCACTACTTCTTTTCTATGCCTTCGCCATGCAATGTGCTAGTACACTAGCAATAACCAAAAAAGAAACCAACTCTTGGAAATGGCCTCTAGCACAACTTATTTTTATGAGTAGTTTAGCGTATATTGTTGCTTTGTTGGCTTACCAAGTATTGCAATAGCTGACTAAATTCTCTCCATTGACTTCAACAATTGTTAAATTATATCATTTCTTATTTTTAATTTGTCTAAATAAGAATTGAGGTTTATATTTGCCAAAAAAATATTCACCTTACTATAATGAAACTAATTCTTTCTGCCGTTCTTTTTTCAATTTCTTTCTTATTAATTGCCCAAAAAGACAACAAAAATCTTGCATTAAATGACACTGTCAAAAAACTTTCGACTGTAACTATTATAGTCAAACAACAAACTCCCGAACGATTGCACGAAGTTGAAGATAATATGCTCTTTTCTGGAAAAAAGAATGAAGTGATTCGTATGGCAAACATCAACGCAAATTTTACTACCAATAATGCTCGAGAAGTGTTTTCAAAAGTACCGGGTGTTTCTGTGTGGGAAAATGAAGGTTCTGGAATACAAATTAATGTGGGCGTTCGAGGATTAAGTCCAAACCGTAGCTGGGAACTTAACACAAGACAAAATGGTTATGATATTTCATCGGATGTTTTTGGTTATCCTGAAGCGTATTACAATCCTCCTCTAGAAGCGGTAGAAGCTATTCAATTGGTTAGAGGTGGTGCTTCATTACAATTCGGCTCTCAATTTGGAGGAATGCTCAATTATGTCCTTAAAAGAGAAACTAAAAAACCTTTCACTTTTGAAACGCAAAACACGATAGGAAGTTACGGATTGATGAGTTCATATAATGCAGTTGGTGGAACTAAAAATAAGTTTTCATATTATGTTTATAATCATTTTAGAACTGGAAAAGGATGGCGAGAAAACAGCCAATATGAAGTAAGAAATTCGCACGCTTTTGTCTCGTATCAATTGAATTCTAATACCAAAATTTCATTAGAATACACGAACATGGATTATGAAATGCAACAAGCTGGTGGCTTAACCGACGCTCAGTTTGCGGATAATCCGAGACAATCCCTTCGAAAACGGAATTGGTTTGGAACACCTTGGAATGTCGCAGCTCTAATTATTGACACTAAACTAAGTGCAAATTTAACTTTAAACACCAAACTATTTGGGCTTATTGGGGAGCGCAACAGCGTTGGATTTACAGCAACACCAAATACTCCGGATGCGATTAGCACGACCACATATGACTACGCCAATCGTCAAGTAGATCGTGATTTTTATAAAAATTTAGGGATTGAAACTCGAAGTATTTACAACTACAAACTTGGAAAACAAAATCAGAATTTAGCTTTTGGAACACGACTTTATAGAGCTAAAACAACACGAAAACAGGCAAAAAATGGGTCAACAGCTTTCGATTTTGATTTAGAAATTGACGGTCGTTTCTCACGTGATTTAGAATTTCAAACAGACAATATTGCTTTCTTTGCGGAAAATCAATTTAAGATCAACAATCGTTTGAGCGTAACTCCCGGGATTCGATATGAAAACGTCAAATCATCTATCGAGGGACGATTGGGTATCAACAGCGATACGGGGAGCGACGAAAATGTTACGCCAGAAAGTTTGACTAGAAATAAAATCCTGATGGGAATTGGCGTTGAATATAAACTCAACAAAACGAATTTGTATGCTAATTTCTCCCAAGCATTCAGACCAGTTTTGTTTTCTGACATCACGCCGCCAACTACTAATGACGTGATTGATGCCAATTTGAAAGATGCAAATGGATTTAATGCTGATTTTGGTTATAGAGGGAATTTGTTAGGTTGGATCAATTTCGATGTGGGTTATTTCTACTTAAATTATCAAAACCGAATTGGCTCGATACTAAAATTTACCAATGATGGAACTCAAAATACTTTCTTATTTCGAACAAATTTAGGAACCACAATACATAAAGGAATAGAAAGTTTTGTTGACCTGAATGTTTCAAAAGCACTGAAAATAAATCAACAAATTGGAGATTTACAATTCTTTACAACTTTGTCTTTTATAGATGCTGAATATACTGATTTTAAAATCATAAAAAAATCTGGAACAGCTCCTGATATTAAACTCACAGAAAGCAACTTGAAAGGGAATCGTGTTGAAAATGCGCCACGTTATATTCATAATTTTGGATTGACTTGGAGTTATAAAAACTTTTCATCAACACTACAAAACAGAAGAACTGGATTTGTTTATTCTGATGCAAATAATACGGAAATACCAAATCAAAATGGAGTTACAGGAAAACTAGACGGTTATTCAGTATACGATCTTTCGATGGAGTATTGTTTTTTAGAAAAATTTAATCTTCGTGGGGGAGTTAATAATTTAGACAATACGATTTATGCAACGCGAAGAGCTGGTGGTTATCCTGGTCCAGGAATATTGCCAAATGAAGCGCGAACTTTCTTCTTAAGTATTGGTGCAAAATTCTAATGAAATGCAACTTAATGAATACCTTTGACTTATGAATTTTCAAGAATTTGCCGTCTATATTATTTTAGGTTTTGCCATCGGATTTTTAGTCCGAAAATTCCTTTGGAAAAAGAAATCGAAGAAAAACTGTGGCAAAGACGACTGTGGTTGTTCGTAGCTTATTTAACAATTTCTACTTTTATCGAATAAGCTCTAGGGTCGATTTTAGTGCTGTCTTTAGGATAAGGAACCAATTGAATCGATTTTATTTTAGTGATTGGTATTGCTAAAGTTTTCGATAACCATGCTTTGTTTTCTTCTATCTTTTTAGGAGAGAACGTAAGTATTTCTTCATCGATCCATTTTTTGTTTTGAAATATCGAAACTAAAACTTGTGCTTCACCAGCCCAAACACAATCAACACCTACTGGGCATCGAGCGTCTGAAATTACTTGCTTTACTACTAATTGGGTTCCTTTCGGTTTTACTAATTTAGTTTGTGTGATAGAAAAATCGGTTAACTTTTTTGCTTTCTTGTTTTTTTGTGCTATTCCAGTTAAACTCAGCAAGCTCAATACAAAGACAAATAATGCGTTTTTCATTTGGATTGTTTAAATAAAATTAAATCAATTTTACAAAAAGATTACTGGCAATTTTATTCGAAATTACCATTTCTTTTGAATCGATTATAATTTTTAAAGATAAATCAAAATCTTCTTTCGAAAGCAATTTTATTGACGAACCTAATGCAATTTTATTGGTGTCTAGATATTTTAAGAAAGCTGCAGAAGAATCTTTGACACCAATGCAAATACCTTTTTGACCTGTTTCAAGTTCAGATAGCAACTCTTTTTCAATCGCAATAATATTACCCTCGCTATCCGGAATTGGATCTCCGTGTGGGTCTTTTGTTGGGTTTCCTAAATAATTCGCTAATTTGTTGATGAGTTCTTCGGATTTGATGTGTTCTAATTGTTCTGCAATTTCATGCACCTCATCCCATGGGAAATGCAATTTTTCGACTAAAAAAACTTCCCACAATCGATGTTTGCGAACAATCATTTTAGCAGCAATTTGCCCTTTATTTGTTAGTGAAACACCTTGATATTTCTTATAATGAATCCAATCTTTGTCGGCTAATTTCTTTAACATATCTGTTACTGAAGAGGCCTTTGTTTCCATCTTTTCGGCAATGGCATTCGTACTCACTTCCGCTTCGGAAACTGTTGTGAGATGATAAATTGTTTTTAAATAATTTTCTTCGGATAAGGTCATATTAATTTGAGATTTGGGGTCTGGATTTGGTGTGATTCTAGCCCCGATAGTAGTGGAAATCCTTTTTTGTTTTTGTTTAAAACAAAAAAGATTGCAGCGGATAGCGGGACCCGAGCTCCTAAAGAGCGAACAGACAAAGTAAAAAGCTTCTAATTTTTTATGATAAATAATGGAATTATAATTTCATGGCGCACTTGATCTACCGTGGTTCCGAACAACAAATCTTTGAAGGTATGATGTCCGTGAGTTCCCATGATTAGTATGTCATAATCGCCATCATTAATGGTTTTCGAAATGATTTTTCCTGGTTTACCGAAACCTAATTTAGTCGTTACTTGATAGCCTTTGTCGGTCAGCATTTGATAATATTCTAAGAGTAATTTTTCATCGATGGTAGTTTCGTGATCGATGATTGTACTACCGTACATCATGGCTCCGACAGTTTCTACGACGTGTATAAAGGTATAGTTAGCGTCTTTCCCTCCTAAATCGATTGCGTGTTGAAGAGCTTTTTCATCTGCTGAAGAAAAATCGACCGTAACGGCTATGTTTTTTTTAGTTGTACTCGAGATAGGAGAGAACTTTAAGGTAACATGATGTGGGGAATGATTTTCAATTTGAGGTTTAGATTTCGTGATTAAGGGTTGAAAAACAATATAAAGCAGCAAAATTAAAAAACCAATCGCCAAAGGCACAACAGTTAACCATAAAATAGTTGGGTTCTCCGATGTTTCTAACCAGCCAGTAATTTCATCAAAAACGAGTTTGGCATTTAAGGAAACGATGATGCTTGCAATGACCCAAGCGGCAATTTGAGTCGCTCTGCTGATGTGAAAACCTTTCATTTTCGATTTGTCGCTGACGAAATGTATCAAAGGAATAATCGCAAACCCGAGTTGCAAACTCAAAATCACTTGACTTAATATCAACATTTTTCCGGTGACACTTTCCCCGTAAATCAATATGATAATGACGGCTGGAACGATAGCAATAAGTCTGGTGATAATGCGTCTTACCCAAGGTTGAATTCTTAGATTCAGATAGCCTTCCATTACGATTTGACCTGCTAAAGTTCCCGTAATTGTCGAGCTTTGACCTGCTGCAATTAAAGCAACTGCAAACAAGATTGGCGCCCATTTGTTACCCAGAACAGGCTCTAAAAAACGATAAGCATCTTGAATTTCGGCTACTTCAAACATACCGTTTTTATAAAAAGTTGCGGCCGCTAAAATTAAAATGGCAGCATTGACAAAGAAGGCTAAATTCAATGCAATGGCGCTGTCTATAAAATTATACTTTAAGGCTTGTTTGATTCCTGTTTTACTTCTGTCGAATTTTCGAGTTTGTACCAAAGACGAATGCAGATATAAATTATGAGGCATTACGGTTGCTCCGATGATTCCGATTGCGATATACAAAGCTGCTTCGTTTGGAAGAGATGGAATCAATCCATAAATTATTTTTGGCAATTCGGGTTGTGCAAATATCATTTCAAAAATAAAGGAAAATCCAATAATCATTACTAAGGCGATGATAAATGCTTCCATTTTTCGCATTCCTTTATTAATAAGAAACAGCAATAAAAAAGTATCTAATACGGTGATCATTACACCTTGTATCAGCGGAATATCAAACAACAAATTGATTCCTATGGCCATTCCTAATACTTCGGCTAAGTCACAGGCTGCAATGGCTATTTCGGCTAAAAAGTAAAGTATATAATTAATAAATGGCGAATAGGTTTCCCGTGAAGCTTGTGCCAAATCGCGTTGCGTAACTATTCCCAATCGAGCGCTAAGGCTTTGTAACAACAACGCCATGATATTACTCATCAGCAAAACCCATAGCAACGCATAACCAAATTGACTTCCTCCCGCGATATCGGTAGCCCAATTGCCTGGATCCATATAACCAACACTAACGAGATAGGCTGGGCCAAAAAAGGCGAGAATTTTTCTAAAAACAGTGGTTTTATTTTGAGTAGGAACCGATTGATTTACTTCTTCTAATGACTTGCTCATCTTGATTATTTTAAGCAAATATAAAAATAAATTTGATTTGGGTAAATATTTTTTTAGGTTTGTCTAAAAATTATTAAGACTATGAATTTTATTAAACTTATTTTGGTTTTCCTCTTTACTCAAATGGCAATTGCTCAGAAAGCAGAGCCCATTCAAGCGGATCGCCCCGATCAAACCGAAACCCCTTCATTGGTTCCGAAAGGAATGTTTCAATTGGAAGCAGGATTTAGTTATCAAAGAAATAATGCTAATAGCACGTCATTGGCTTTGCCTTCTGCTTTATGGAAATATGGTGTGAATGAGAATTTCGAATTACGGTTGATCACAGAATTTGTGGTTGATAAAGAATTTGAAACAAAAACGTCTGGTATTAATCCAATATTGATTGGATGTAAAATAAAAATTGCTGAGGAAAAAGGAATTTTTCCTAAGACATCATTAATTGGGCACATGTCTATTCCGAATGCTGCTTCTACTCCTTATAAAACTGATTTTTATGCGCCTGAATTTCGATTTGTCATGCAGCATACTTTATCGGAGCGATTTTCATTGAGCTATAATTTAGGAAGTGAATGGGACGGAGTTTCTCCAGAAGCTACATTCATTTATACCTTAACAACTGGTTATGCTGTTACTAAAAAAATTGGTTCGTATCTAGAAGTATTTGGGTTTGCGCCTCAAAAACAAATTGCCAACCATACTTTAGATGGTGGAATTACCTATTTGATTACAAATGATTTTATGTTAGATTTGTCTTCGGGTGTCGGTCTAACCGAGTTGGCTCCAGATTTTTATTGCGCTTTCGGGTTTTCATTTAAAATGTAACATGCAACACTATCAGTATATTTTCACAGGAACCGGATTGTCAACTTTAATGACGGTTCGTGAAATGATACGTTCAGGAAATTTTAAAATGCAATCCATTTTACTTATCGATCAAGAGGCTAAAAAGACCAATGACAGAACTTGGTGCTTTTGGGAAATTGAGAATTCCTTTCCAAATTTAATTCATAAAAAATGGGATAAAGCGCTGTTCAAAAACGATTCCTTTGAAAAAGAAATGGATTTGAATCCTTATCATTATGCTATGTTGAAAGGACTGGATTTTTATAATTCCGTTTTTGAGGAAATTTCAAAAGAATCCAACTTTACTTTTTTGCAAGAAAAAGTAATTGGTTTTGAAGAACTCGGCTCTCATTGTTTGGTGAAAACAGCATCGCAAAACTTTACTTGCAATCGAATTATCAATTCAATTTTCAATACAGATTTTGTTACGCAACAATCGAAATATCCTATACTTCAACAACATTTTGTGGGTTGGTTTGTTAAAAGTAAACAAGCTATATTCAATCCGAGTTGCGCTACTTTTATGGATTTCTCGGTTGAGCAAAAAGGAAACACGCGCTTTATGTATGTATTGCCATTTTCTAAAAACGAAGCTTTGATTGAATACACCCTGTTTTCGAAAGACTTATTGCCAAAATCAGAATATGAGAAAGCCATTCAAGAGTATATTCAAAATCTTGGAATAACCGAATATGAAATCACAGAAAAAGAACAAGGTTCTATTCCAATGACCTGCTATCCTTTTTGGAAACACAATACGAAGAACATTATAAACATTGGTTCTGCAGGTGGTTGGACCAAAGCAAGTACAGGTTTTACTTTTAAAAACACAAAGAAAAAATCGAAAGTATTGTGTTCTTTTTTGAAAACTGAAAAAGATTTTAGACTGTTTCATAAAAAAGATAAGTTTTGGTTTTACGATCTGTTGCTATTAGACATATTGAACAAACAAAACGAGTTGGGAAGCGTCATTTTTTCTGCTTTATTTCAAAAAGGTAACTCAACTTTAATTTTTAAATTTCTTGACGAAGACACTTCATTATGGGAAGATTTACAAGTTATTTGGAAATGCCCAAAAGCTCTTTTCATAAAAGCATTATTAAAGAGAATGTTATAAAAGCTACAACTCAACCTTATATGCCTTATATGGTTATTTTTATTTTTTTTAACCATTTAAGGTATATAAGGTGATGTAGTTGAAAATGAAAACAATTTGTAAATTCATGGCAACGGCATTCGTTTTCTAACAATTCTTTAAGACACCGATCTATATTTCTGCTTATATTTGCACTATGATTTTTAAATCTAAAATCAGCACCCGAGCGTCAGCGAACTGGCGAAGCAATCTAAAATCTAAAATATTATGTATCCAGAAGAAATGGTAAAACCAATGAAAGCGGAACTCTCAGAAGTTGGTTTTCAAGAATTATATAGTGCTGAAGCCGTTGAAAACGCTTTAAAATTAGAAGGAACAACTTTAGTAGTTATAAATTCAGTTTGTGGTTGTGCGGCAAGAAATGCTCGTCCAGGGGCAAAAATGAGTTTAGAGGGTGCTAAAAAACCCGATCATTTAATCACTGTTTTTGCAGGAGTTGATAGAGAAGCGGTAGATGCAGCAAGACAACACATGTTTCCTTTTCCTCCGTCGTCACCAAGTATGGCTTTGTTCAAAAATGGCGAATTGGTGCACATGTTAGAGCGCCACCACATTGAAGGTCGCCCAGCTGAATTGATTGCAGAGAATTTGAAAGACGCTTACGAGGAATTCTGTTAATTAACCGCAAGGCTCGCTAAGGTTTACGCTAAGAGCACAAAGCATTGAGAAGTGTTTATATTTTACCGCAGATATGCAGATTTTATATTTTAATCTGCGAATCTGCGGTTTAATTTTTTTAAGATCCTTAACGAGCCTTGGACAAAATTTTGCTCCGTTTCCATTAAAAAATTATCTTTGTCCCGAATTCTTCCATTTAGAGTTCAACACATATTTCTCACTTAAACGTTTATAGCATGCAACTGTATAACACCTTAAGCGCAGAGGAAAGAGCCCAGCTGATTGATGAAGCCGGCCAACAAAGACTTACTTTGTCTTTCTATGCGTACGCCAAAATTGTAGATCCTAAAAAATTTCGCGACAATTTGTTTATCGAATGGAACCAACTCGATGCCCTCGGCAGAACGTATGTTGCTAAAGAAGGAATCAATGCGCAAATGTCTGTTCCTGCTGAAAACATGGAGGCATTTCGCGAAACATTAGAAGTCTATGACTTTATGAAAAACATTCGATTGAATGTTGCGGTGGAACAAGACGATCACTCGTTTTTGAAATTAACCGTGAAAGTTCGCGACAAAATTGTTGCCGATGGTTTGAATGATGAAACCTTTGATGTAACCGACATTGGAATTCATTTAAAAGCAAATGAGTTCAATCAAATCATCGAAGATCCCAATACAATTGTAGTCGATTTTAGAAATCATTACGAAAGTGAAATTGGTCATTTCAAAGGAGCCATTACACCCGATGTGGAAACATTTCGGGAGAGTTTACCGATTATCAACGAGCAATTAAAAGATTTTAAAGAAGATAAAAACCTTGTCATGTATTGCACAGGTGGCATTCGTTGCGAAAAAGCGTCTGCTTATTTTAAACATCAAGGATTTAAAAATGTGTTTCAATTGGAAGGTGGAATTATCAATTATGCGAAACAAATCAAGGAAGAAAATTTAGAAAGTAAATTCATTGGAAAGAACTTCGTATTCGATCATCGTTTGGGTGAACGTATTACTGATGATATCGTTTCGCAATGCCATCAATGTGGAAAACCCTGTGACAATCATACAAATTGCGAAAATGAAGGATGTCATTTGTTGTTTATTCAATGTGATGCCTGTAAAAATATAATGGAGAATTGCTGTTCTAAAGAATGTCAGGAAATCATTCATTTACCATTAGATCAGCAAGTAAAAATTAGACGTGGTATTATCAATGGAAATAAAATTTTCAGAAAAGGGAAGTCCGATAAATTACTGTTCAAACATTCTGGAGAACTGTCAGATGTTGCTCTAGCTGTAGCTCAAAAACCAACGGCTATTCGTCAAAAAATTAAAATTAAAAAGGTATTACTTGGTAAAGCGGAACATTATTACACCAAAGCGAATGTGGCTTTGTTTTTAATTGAAAACAACGAATTAAAAAATGGCGATAAGATTCTTATTTCTGGGCCAAGCACAGGCGAAGAAGAATTGATTCTTGAGAAATTATTCGTCAATGGAAAAGAAAATGACAATGCTACTATTGGGGATAAAGTTACTTTTGAAGTGCCTTTTCGTGTTCGATTATCAGATAAATTATTCAAAATCATACCCTAATTTCGATTTATAAATTGATTATTAAGCCTGTTTCTATTCATTCGAAACAGGCTTTCTTTATTTAAAAAAACTTAAGAACTTAGTGATTCAGGAACTTAGCAACTTTACCAAAAAATACTATCTTTACGCTCTAAACGTTTTGTCTAGTAGTTTCGTGAATAAAACGGAACGATCAATATATATATATAAGTTTTATGGCATGTAATAGTTGTTCCACTTCTGATGGCGGTGCGCCAAAAGGGTGTAAAAATAATGGGACTTGCGGCACCGATAGCTGCAACAAATTGACGGTTTTCGATTGGTTGGCAAATATGAGTTTACCTAATGGAGAAACACCTTTTGACTGTGTTGAAGTTCGTTTTAAAAACGGTCGAAAAGAATTTTATCGCAATACTGAAAAACTAACTTTAAGTATTGGAGACATTATAGCCACAGAAGCCTCTCCAGGTCATGATATTGGTATCGTAACTTTGACTGGGGAATTGGTTCGAATTCAAATGAAGAAGAAAGGCGTCAATCACACCAGTGTTGATGTAACCAAAATCTACAGGAAAGCTTCCCAAAAAGATATTGATATTTGGTCGAATGCTAGAGATAAAGAAGAGCCGATGAAAGTTCGCGCTCGGGAATTAGCGATAGCTCACAAACTTGAAATGAAAATCTCTGATATCGAATTTCAAGGTGATGGTTCCAAAGCTACTTTCTATTATACCGCCAATGACCGTATCGATTTTCGTTTGTTAATTAAAGATTTTGCTAAAGAATTTAGCACTCGTATCGAAATGAAGCAAGTCGGTTTCCGTCAAGAAGCGTCTCGTTTAGGTGGAATTGGTTCTTGTGGAAGAGAGTTATGTTGTTCGACTTGGTTGACCGATTTTAGAAGCGTAAATACTTCCGCAGCTCGGTATCAACAATTATCATTAAATCCACAAAAATTAGCGGGGCAATGCGGAAAACTTAAATGTTGTTTAAACTATGAGTTAGACACTTATATGGATGCATTGCAAGATTTTCCAGATTTTGATACGAAGTTAGTAACGGAAAAAGGAGAAGCCATTTGCCAAAAACAAGATATTTTTAAAGGATTAATGTGGTTTGCTTACACCAACAATTTTGCTCAATGGCATATTCTAAAAATAGAACATGTTCGTGAAATCATTGCAGAAAACAAACTCAAAAACAAGGTTTCTTCTTTAGAAGACTTTGCCTTAGAAATCGTTGCGGAACCAGAAAAAGACTTCAATAACGCTATGGGGCAAGAAAGTTTAACTCGCTTCGACCAACCTGTTAGAAAGAAAAAACCAAACAAAAAAAAGAAACCTTCTGGAGATAAGAACCCAAATCCTTTACCAAATAAGGGTTCCAATAATGGCCCGAGACCTGCAGCAAATAAAATAATTCCTTTGAATAGAAATGAACCTAAAAAATAGTTTTTTAAGTTTACTAGTATTGATTTCGTTAATCTCTTGCGACAAAAAAAGAGTATTTGACGAATATAAATCTGTTGGAGGAAATTGGAATAAAGACAGTATCATTCGTTTTGATTTACCCAAATTAGATCCCAAAAAACAATACAATTTATTTCTAAACATTAGAGACAATAATGATTATCCGTTCAACAATTTGTTTTTAATTGTAAGCATGGAACAACCCAATAAAACGACTTTAGTTGACACTTTAGAATACCAAATGGCAAATCCAGATGGTTCTTTGTTAGGGGAAGGGTTTACAGATGTCAAAGAAAGTAAATTGATTTACAAAGAACGAATGAAGTTTACTTCAGGTGTCTATAAAGTCAACATCAAACAAGCAGTTCGGCAAACAGGAAAAGTAAATGGCGTTGCAAAATTAGAAGGAATAACAGACGTAGGTTTTAGAATAGAAAAAATAGAGTAAGTGTTATGGCAACTACAAAAAACAACAATCCTATAAAAGACATTACATACTATAAAAAGAAATTTTGGAAAATCTATTTTTATACTTTAGGCGGTATCTTTTTGTTTTTCATTTTTGCTTCTTGGGGGATTTTTGGTTCTATGCCTTCCTTTGAAGATTTAGAAAATCCAAATTCTAATTTAGCAACTGAAATAATTGCGACTGACGGGGTTACTATTGGTAAATTTTACAACGAAAACCGAACACCAATAAAATATGCGGATCTTCCTAAACATCTTGTTGATGCCCTTGTTTCTACAGAAGACGAACGATTTTACGAACACTCGGGAATTGATGGTAGAAGAACACTTGGAGCTGCAATCAAATTAGGTTCCAATGGTGGCGCTAGTACTTTAACACAACAATTAGCAAAATTACTATTTCATGGCGAAGGCTCTCGATTCCTCCCATTGCGTATCATTCAAAAAGCCAAAGAATGGATTATTGCTATAAAACTCGAACGCCAATATACCAAAAACGAAATCATAGCGATGTATTTCAATAAAGCTGATTTTGTCAATACCGCTGTTGGTATTCGTTCTGCCGCCAAAGTCTATTTCGGAAAAGAACCACGAGATTTGACAGTTGATGAAGGCGCTATGCTTGTCGGAATGCTCACCAACCCATCGCTTTACAACCCGGTACGCCGATTAGAAAAAGTTCAAAAAAGAAGAAATATTGTCTTGGGTCAAATGGTTCGTAATGGCTTTTTAGAAGAAGATGCGAAAGCATTATTAGTAAAAAAACCCATCGTACTCCATTTTCAACCAGAAAGTCATACGGACGGTATCGGAACCTATTTTCGTGAATACCTTCGTGATTTTATGAAAAATTGGGTGAAAGAAAACAAAAAAGCGGACGGCTCTGAATACGACATTTATAAAGATGGTTTAAAAATTTATACCACCATCGATTCTCGCATGCAAACCTATGCAGAAGAAGCGATGAAAGAGCATTTACCCAACTTACAAGAAGAGCTTGCAAGTCAACAAAAGGAAAATAAAAATGCTCCTTTTGTTAATATTTCTGATGTCGAAACTAAAAAATTGATGATGAAAGCGATGAAAAGTTCTTCTCGTTGGAAATTAATGGCAAGTCAAGATAAATCTGATGAAGAAATCATAAAATCATTCGCAGTCAAAACTAAAATGAAAGTGTTCACTTGGAAAGGTGAAAAAGACACCCTAATGACTCCAACAGATTCAATTCGTTATTATAAAAGTTTTCTGCAATCTGGGATGATGGCCATGGAGCCTCAAACCGGTCATGTTAAAGTTTGGGTGGGCGGCATCAATTACAAATATTTTCAATACGATCACGTGGGTCAAGGTGCGCGTCAAGTGGGCTCGACCTTCAAACCTTTTGTTTACGCAACCGCCATCGAACAACTCAATATGTCACCTTGTGATTCCATTATCGACAGTCCGTTTATGATTCATAAAGGACGCCACAACGTGACCGAAGACTGGGAACCTAAAAATTCCGACAACGAATATCGCGGCATGGTTACTTTGAAAAAAGCACTAGCCAATTCGATCAACACTGTTTCCGCAAAACTCATTGATAAAGTCGGTCCAGAAGCAGTCGTTGAACTAGTTCATAAGCTGGGTGTCAAATCCGAAATCCCTGCGCAACCGTCTATTGCCCTCGGCGCTGTCGAAATCACTGTTGAAGATATGGTTTCGGCTTACAGCACATTTGCCAACGAAGGCGTTTATATCAAACCACAATTCATCACACGAATCGAAGATAAAAATGGCGTTGTCATTTACGAACCTTCTCCCGATTCGCATGATGTGCTCAACAAAGACATTGCGT
>JAYVZG010000107.1:0-122691 GCA_043783565.1 Flavobacterium sp.
TGCAGTGGTAGCCCGGAACGCAGTGAGGACTATAACGGAAAGCCCGACGGCGGACTCGGAGTTGATTTTCTACTGGATTTTGTTTCCGCCGGCACGCCCACAAAAACTTTAGCGCCGAGTTAACAACTGAAACTCGATTAATACCTTATATTTGCTGGCTGAATTGTGTTATTGATTTCATTTGTCAACGGACAACTGAGAACCAACAACCGATAACTAAAAATTGGGGTCGACTGGTTTTGACAGCAAGTCGAATTGAACAGTAAGCACGTCGAGAACGGAGACAAATCTCGTAAATCCATGTCTCAAAACTTTACACGGCGAAGGAAACTACGCTCTTGCTGCATAATCTGAATTAAAGTAAGATTAGCCACGTCCTACCAGGTAGGAAAGTGAGATTTACCTCGACAGCCTTGGTTCTTGGCGGTCGGTTTAGGTGAATCGTAAATAGGAACCTAAGCATCGTTTGGCTTCGAGACGGTGACGAAAATTAAAGAAGATAAGCGTTTGGTGGTTGTTCCTGTCCTAGCCCAACGTCGAAAACTCAAACAGGAAATAAACGCGTAGAAAGCTCTTTAGTTGCTTGTTTGGACGGGAGTTCGACTCTCCCCGACTCCACATCATGCGCAATTTGATTGCGGTTGTAAATGACAAAAATCCATCAAGTTTACTTGTTTGGATTTTTTCATTTAGGAACGCTTGTCTTTGTAAAAGACAGCAAATTGCATTTGCAGGTATGGAATTCAGGAGCTGAGCGGAGCTACTCTCCCCGACTCCACAAAAAAAAAGCCTAATTAGATAAAACTAATTAGGCTTTTTTAATTTTACAAAAAACCCAACAATAATTATAACTTCCATCAATCATGTTCAGCATACCTATTTCTCTACAATAAAATCGAAACAAGTATTTCAGCTTTTCTATGTCGAAATGTAACATAGCTGACAAATCTTCAAAAACAGAGTTATTAATTTTGACTTAATTATTAATTCAAATAAATTTACTATGAAAAAAATTAAATTTTTTGCCTCTCTATTTTTCTTCGCTACAATATTAGTAAGTTGTACAAAAGACGATGATCAAAGTGAATCTGCATCGTCTACAACTGAAACTGCAAATAGAAAAAACAATTCAACTAAGTTCTTTGTAACAAGACCTTTTGTTAATCGAGTCCTCGTAGAAGAATATTCAGGAACTTGGTGTGGCAATTGTCCTAATATTCTATACGGAACAAAACTACTACATCAACAAACAAATAAAGAAGTTTCAGTACAAATACATCGTGGTAATGATCCTTTTGTAACTTCGGTTGGAAATACAATTGCAACTGAACAAAATGTAGTTGGAGTTCCAACAGGAAAAATAAATAGAACAATTAATTGGACAGGCCCACAGTACCAAAATGTAAACCAAGTAATAAACGAAATTAAGCCAAGTTCAAATATTGGATTAGCAATGAATTCTACTTTGAGTTCAAGTGGAACTTTAAATCTTAATGTTGTTATTGGCTATACCAATTCTTCAATTCAATCAAAATTAGTGGTTTATATAGTTGAAGATAATTTATTTCATAGCCAAGCGAATTATTATTCAAACCTATTCGGTGGTCAAAACCCAATTCCAAATTTTGAATATGATGGAGTACTTCGATCGGTAGTTACCAATACTACAGGGGATATATTAAACCTTACAGGAAATCAAATACAAAAAAATTATTCATTTTCAATGCCTAATAATATAACAACTATTTCCAATGTGAAAATTGTCGCTTTCTTAATTGATGACAATACAAATTCTGTCTTAAATGTAAGACAAGCTACTATAGGCGAGTCACAGTTATTGGAAAGAATTTAATCATTTTTGTTATTGAAAAAACCTCTATTAGCTTAGTGATTAAAAAATCATAAAGTGCAAAACACTGCAAAACTATAATTTTTGCAGTGTTTTTTTTACAATCCCAAAAACACATTAAGTGTTCTTATTTATACATTGCAACCGCTATTTTTGCTGCTATTTTAGCATTGTTTTTTATCAAAGCAATATTGGCTTCTAAGCTTTCCCCTTGGGTGTGTTCGGAAATATATTTTAAGAGAAACGGGGTAACTTCTTTACCACTTATTTTCATTTTGTTGGCTTCCGCTAAAGCTTCTAAAATATGTTCTTCAATGACATGCTGCTCCATTTCGTATTCTCTTGGAATTGGGTTCGCAATCAAAACAGCACCTTTTAAATTCAAATCCCATTTAGCTTTTAAAAGTTTCGCAATAGCCTCTGGAGTGTCTAAACGCAATGGGGATTGAAAACCACTTTTCGTAGAATAAAAACTAGGAAACTCATCCTGACCATACGTCACAACTGGAATTCCGATAGTTTCCATGTATTCTAAGGTTAAGCCTATATCTAAAATGGATTTAACTCCAGCAGCCACAATAGCCACATTTGTTTGCCCCATTTCTGTTAAATCTGCTGAAATATCCATGGTTGTTTCTGCTCCTCGATGTACTCCTCCAATTCCACCAGTGGCGAAAATTTTGATGCCAACCATAGAAGCAATTCGCATCGTAGCGGCTACGGTTGTAGCTCCGGGTAACTGTTGGGATATTACAAATGGCATATCGCGTAAACTTACTTTCCAAACATTAGGTGTACGGCCCAAATACTCAATATCAGCGTCGGACAATCCTACTAGACATTTTCCGTCTTTAATGGCAATAGTGGCTGGCACTGCACCATTCTCTCGAACAACCTCTTCTACCGATTTTGCTGTAGCAACATTTTGAGGCCAAGGCATTCCGTGTGAAATAATGGTTGATTCTAATGCTACGATTGGCAAATTATTGTCTAAAGCATGTTGCACTTCAGGGCTAATTAAGAGATATTCATTTTTAATCATGATATTGTTTTTCCTTTAATAAATTAAGTTTTTCTGAAGTAATACTATAATCTATAGTACCTTTAATTTGCAATATCTGCAATGCCAATGCATGTCCATATTGAATAGAAGACACTTCCGATTGACCATGAATCATTCCATAAACCCAGCCTGCTGCGGCAGCATCTCCTGCTCCACTGCTGTCTATTATTGTAATACAAGGAACAGATACTACATGAGATTTCGTAGCAGAATGCATTACTGAACCTTGATTTCCTTTACTAAGCCAAATTTTTGAAACGCCTCTTTCAAATAGTTTTTGCAAATGTGCGGCTTCATTGTCTGCAACTTGGCTCGAAAGCACACAAAGTTCCTCCTCATTAGGAGTAATCATATAAACGCCATTCAAATTTAATTCAACCAATTTAGCAGCTTTAGGAACAGAAACAGGCTCTATGATTAGTTTTTGATGATGCTTTCTAGCAAAATCAATAATCCATTGTAGGGCTTCTTGATTGAGATTGGTATCAGTAATAATCCAATCTGCACTTTTGATGAACTCAGTTTTTGATTCAAGAAATGATTTTGTGATGTATTTTGAACTGATATCCTGACAAACAGCGACAAATAGATTCCCATCAGGATGCAGAATCGAAACATATTTTCCAGTGGCATCATCAACGATTAAAGAATCGTTTAATCCAATTTTCATTTTTTGAAATTCTTGCTGAATGAAAATGCCGTCATTATCTTTCCCGAGGGCAGTAATACAATTTACATTAACATCTAATAAAGCCAAATGTTGTGCTATATTACTAACGACACCGCCAATACTTGTTGATTTATGAGCAGGATTAGAAGAAGAGGGTACAATTGTTTGATCACAGAAATGTAATTCATCAATTAAAGTGGCACCAATACATAAAACAGCTGCAGTCATAGACAAATATAAACAAATAGGGCTGCTTTTTTATAGCACTTGCTTTTTTAAGGATGTTTCGAATAAATCGAGTTTTCCACATTAATGAAAAATTCATCAGTATCAGAGTTATCGACAGTCCCATCGCCATTTAAATCCGTTGCCAACACACCATAATTCGAATTATTAATATCTATGAACAAGGTGTCAGTATCCGAATTATCAATGGTTTCATCTTGATTGATATCTCCAGAATAAATTACCCAAACTCCAGGTTCTATTTGTCGCATATTATTTCCATATGCTTTTGAAGCAGAAGTTGTAAAATCATAAGTCAAAAGTGTACCCCCAACAGTTTGTGATAAAGCAGTACATGTAGTAACACAATTAATTCCCTTGACAACAATATAAAAAGAACCAACTGGAGCAGCCGAATATGAAACTAGTAAAGTTCCATTGTTTTGCAACGTTCCCATTGTGGAAGCAATGAGAGCAAAGGTGCTTGGATCATGCAGTTCTACAATGATATTCTCAACATCTGTTGGACTTGTTCCTACACCTTGATTGGCTTTTACAGGTCTCATAGCATGAACGTTGGTGTCATAATATCCTTCTATATATAATTTTAAATTCAAATTAGAACTATACACTCCAGTAACAGCAATGTTATCTAGGTATAATTTATTGCCAAATCCATTGGTGTTTTGAAAACGTAAAACGACATTCGAGTTCCCTATATAACTATTTAAATTGATAGTCTCAGTTCTCCATTGATTGGATAAGGGAACAAAGTTATTGGCTCCACTTCCTGCAGTTGATAAAGTGGCGCCACTTTTAGAATAGATACTAGTAAAAGTAACACCGCAATCTGTTGATATAAGTACCGATAAGGCATCCGAATACCCATTATAAACTTGATAGGCTACATCAAAACTCAAGGAAGCAGAGGATAAGCCAGCAAAATTTAGTTTTTTAACTTGCAATTCATCCTTCTCTCCAACTACATTATAGGTGTAATTATCATAGAGCATCGAACTAGAAGTCAACCCAAATCCACCAACGGTTGTGGTCTTCGCCCATGCTTTTCCTTGCGAACTATTATCGATATTTGTCCATCCTGAAGGCGGATTAAAAGCTCCTTCAAAGCTTTCAGACAATGGCAAATTAGTACCAATTGAATTGATATAGGCTGATTTTGTTATAGTGTTAGTCGTTGTCCCATCACTAACTTGAAGAGTAACATCATAATCACCTGGAGTACTATAAACTACTGATGGTGAAACCGCCGTTGATGTAGAAGGCGTTCCTCCAGAGAAAGTCCAAATACGTGAAACTGCATTCCCAATAGACAAATCTGTGAAATTTACCGTAGCGCCTGGACAAATAGAGGTAGTATTCGCAACAAAATCAGCGGTAAGCACTCTTAGATTCGTAAACGGAGTTTCCCAAACACCACGCCCATAGGTATAATATCGAATGACAGCCTGACTGGTACCGTCGTCAAACATGGTGAAATTTGTTGGAGCTCTTCTACCTGGTAAGTTCGTGCTGTAATTGGTCCAAGTTACTTGCCCCGTTTTTTTATAATACACCGCATTATTGGTGGCGATAAATACCAATTCTTGTGTTCCACCAAACTCTTCGGCAAGAATTTTTCGGTGATTTACACTTGGCAAATTATAGGTGATATTTGTCCATGTGGCTCCAGAATCTATGGAACTATATACTTTATTGTTTATTGAAATATAGACTTTATTCGCATTATTCGCAATCGCAGCTATACTTGCTAAAGAATTGGAAGCTGTTGGCAAAGTATAAGTTGTAAAAGTCGGTGTGGCACTAAGTGCATTTGAGGATACATGAATTTTAGTATCACTTGTAATGACATATAAGCGATTGGGATCTGCAATACAACTATGCATTGCTGTTACTGAAGCTGTAAAAGTAAAAACATTCGCCCAAGTGGGTGTTGTAGCTGCCAAATTAGTAGTTCTATAGAGCTTATTATCGGTAAACCACATAAACCCTAAATTGATATTGGACCTATTAAAAGCTAAATACTCCCAATAATTTCCACCTAATGCAGGAAATCCTGCCGTAGAAGTAGTGCCACCATTGATTGCTTTTCGATTGGTTTGTGTCTTTTCGTAATAATTCCCACCGCTGGGAAGATAATCGTATTCCTTTTGTCTTGTATCATCTCCTCCTCTATCGGTAAACCAACCCGTTGCATTTCTATACAATCTTCCATTGTCTTGTGTCCCAATAGAAACGGCATTTTTATCGGTATTACTAGCTCGACCACAATTGCTATAAATTTCATAGGCATACAATCCATCACTTTTGGTAACCCAGTTATTACCTCCATCGGTGCTTAACCAAATCCCTCCGTCATTACAACTGTAGAGTTTGGTGGAATCAAATGGGCTTTGTTGCAACTGATGCATATCGGTATGCACTTTTGTAGACCAATGTGTAATTTCTGTCCAAGTTACTCCACTATCTGTTGAAAGCCAAGTATTGTGAGCTTGTAACCAAATTTTGGCTGGGTTTGTTGCGTCTACAGTAATTGTGTTGTTATAATTCCCTTGACCTGTTAGTGTATTTGCATTATCAAAATCATAAAAAGTAAGGTATGGATTGGCTAAAGTACCTGTACCTTCTCCTCTTTTTACTGTAAAAGTCAAACCACCATCCAAGGATTTGTGAATGATTCCTCCACCACCTATCGCTTCAAAATACACAACATTAGGATCAGCAGGGGTAACACCAATTCTCGCACCTGCTTGAATAAAAGTAGCTGAGGTAACAATTCCTGAAGTTATTTGTGTCCAAGTTCCTCCAAAATCGGTAGATCGATAGTAACGAGAGGAGTTTTCTCTAGTACAAGCATATAAAATAGAAGAATTCGCTGCAGTATTTCGTTTCAAATCACAAAAAGTAATAGTTGTTGCTGTTGTTGCGGTCCAAGTGGAGCCATTATTCGTTGATTTGTAGATTCCTTTATTGGTTGCTGCAACAAAAGTTCCTGCATTATTGGGGTCTTGTAATATTTCTATCACTAAACAATTCGTAAGTGTTGTGGCTGTAAAAGTAGTCCCTCCATTGGTTGATTTATAAACACCCGAACCATTACTGTAGTAACTCGGATCACCAGAACCTAAATAAATAACTTGGTCGTTAGTATAATCTACACAAAGTGAAGCACAACTTCCAGTAAGATTTTCTGTTCCTGCTTTAACAGTCCAATTTGTTCCTGTATTAACACTCGTAAAAAACCCTCCTTCAGCAGTAACAGCATATAATTTAGTGGGGTCAGTGGCATGAAATTTCATTTGAACCATGCGACAAGCTCCATTAATTTGACCCGATACATTCACTGGAAAATTAGTATACGTTGCATTGGTTCCTGGAGTCCAATTGGCTAATTGTGCAGAAACTGTGCTTCCAAAAAGTACAAGGGAAATTAGGATTGCTATATGTTTTTTTAGGTGTAGTATCATAATTTATTTTTTACCATTTGTATTTTCAACAGCTTTCAATTCCTCATGTTGTTTGTCTATGATAACTTGTTGCTCTTCTTTGTTTATTATACTTCCATCAGCACGAACCCATGGTTGAACACTGTAAAACCAACCTCGAAAGGCTCGAACTTCTGCAGCATAAACGATGTCGTTTGGACCTGATTTTCTTGCTTCACGTTCCAATTCTCTTTTGCTTTTTTTCTTTCCATTGGCTTCTTCTAAACCCACTTGTTTTTCAAAATCATCCTCTCCTTCTATTTCGTTAGGTTCTTTTGGCAAAGGTCTTTCTTTATAATAGTTACGAAAGGCTTTTACTGTTTCAAAAAAATTAGCTTTGGGATCATCCATCATTTGAATCCATGCGGGAGCTTTTTCGGAATTTGCACTTCGAGGTTTGTTTTGTGCTTGTGAGAAGCTACTAAATGAAAGTAAAATAACAATAAGAAGTTGAACTGATTTGGACATAGTTGCTGATATTAATTCAATAGAATATAAAATAGAAAAACCAAATATACTGATTATTAAAACTTTAAAACAAACATTTCTAGACGTAAAATCAAAATAATATACTTTTTATAACATACCCAATGCTAAAAGTATCGCTAGCACAATTAACATGATTGTGGTTAGGCTATGAATTATTCTAAAGGTCATTTTTTTGACAAGCTTACTTCCGATATACGCCCCTAAAAAAGCAGCTAAAGTAGCGGCAATTAGTAAAGTGAAATTTAAATCCTGTCCTATTTTAAAGAGTTGTTTCGAATAAACAAGCAATCGAAAGACATCAATTAAACAGGCAATAACGACTCCAGTTGCTATAAAAACTTCTTTCTTTAAATTAGATTTAAGTAAGAATGCACTTCGTAAAGCACCTTGATTTCCGGAAATACCTCCAAAAAACCCACTCAATACGCCGCCAAGAACCAAATATTTTTTATCAAATTGCAAGTTGGCAAATCGAGGCAAAGAATCAAAAAGTACGAAAGCGATGACAATAATGGCAATGATTAATTTAACGGGCATTATTTCAAAACGATGTGCTGCAAAACTATAGTGAAACAAAGGTTTTAAATCCGTTATCAAAGTAAGAAGGTAAGCTCCTAACAAAGCTGAAAACACCGCTGGAATACCAAATCGAAGCACGATTTTACGATCTGCATGTTGTCCGACTAATGTTAACTTAAAAAGATTGTTCAGAAAATGTACAATGGCTGTTAATGCAATCGCAATTTCAATAGGAAAAAATATCGCAAACACAGGTACTAGAATGGTTCCTAGTCCAAAACCAGAAAAAAGCGTTAGCCCAGAACCGAATAATGCTGCAATACAAATAATGACATATTCCATACACTTTCGTTTAGTTTCTAGAATTGATATTTAGCGCCTACATAAATATTTCTTCCCGGAGCATTTATTCCAGAGGAAAAAGTACGATATTGAATGTCCAATATGTTTTCAACTCCAGAGAAAATAGTGGTGTTTTTAAAAATTGTCAAAGCGCCTTTTAGATTGTAGGTTTGCCAAGATGGAGTACCATCAATTGCTGCATATTGCAAATTATCTTCGCCACTTGGGGAATATTCTTGGGCCTCTTTCTTCCCATTATACAACATATAGCATTCTACATTCAATACTTTGGATTCATACTTTACGCCCACTTTCCCATTGATTGGGGCGATATGATCTAAAGGAAAATTTCCGTTGGCACTTTGAATGTTACCATTCGTAAAATTAAAAGTGCCCATAAAAACAATCGACTTGGTTACATATGCTTTTAAAACCGAAGCAAATCCAGCGATATGAGCTATTCCTTGGTTTTGATTGGCATAAATCACGCTGGTTTCTCCTTCGTATTGAATCGTCGATTGACCTTTGAAAGTAAACAAATCTGTTTGAATGGGGTCGTACAATTTAGTAATATAAAAAACATTCTCAAATTGAAAACGAGTGCCATCCCAAAGCGTAATATTCAAATCAGCAGTTACCGATTTCTCAGGTTTAATAGTCTCGTTTGGAACAATTAACGCCCCTGGACTTGATTCAAATATTTTAGATAAATCATCAATATTAGGAACACGAAAGGCAGAAGCCAAATTGAAAGCTATTTTTAAATTTTTGGTTGGATTATTAACAAGTCCGATGGCTCCGCTATAGGTGAAATTATTTTGCTCGATGGAGGTAAAAGGCAAATTTAAGTAGTTCGTATCGATGGTACTTTTCAAAGAAGTATACCCCGCTCTTGCACTGATGTTAAGGGAAGTTTTCGGATTAAAATTAGTGCCATAAGAAAGAAAACCTTCTGCTCTCAAGGTACTATTGTCTCCATCAGGATAACGCGTATCTAGTGGCGTTGAAATTCCGGTAAGGATGTTTTTTTGAAAAGCGGAGGAATTCAAATTATCATGATAAATATCAATTCCATAAATTAAATTCCCTTTTCCAATTTTGCTGTTGAAATCAGAACTAAGAGCCAATACGGATACTTTCTCTATTCTTGACTTTTCATTGGCATTTCCGAAATTTCTATTGATTCTACTTTCTTCAACGTTTTGATAACTCAGATTTAGATTCATCGAAGTATTTCTAAAAAGGTTCTCTTTGGACAATTTGTAAATAGAAAGAAAACGTTTTTGCGGACCATATTTCCAATCAGCGGATTTTAAAATTCCGTTGGAAGCTACATCCGTCAAACGATCATATCTAGGGATATCAGAAGTTGTCGAATACTGTAAATTTAAACTGTGTTTTGTATTCGTATTTTGCTGATATACAAATTTTTGCATGACATCATATTGCTTATACCCTGAGAATTTTTGAACGTATTTATTGCTATTTTCAACTTGTTGATCTACACCATTGATGGTCTCCACATAGAATGGTCGTTCGCCAAAAAAATCATTCGAACCATTGCGTGCCCTTCCCATTTTCAAATCACCGTATTCGTTGTAAGAGGCGGAAGAAAGGGATGCCCATTTGGTACTGCTATAGTTCAAATCGAAGTGAAATGATTTTCCTTCATTCACGGAAGTATAATTGGACAAAACATTTCCTGAAAGCTTTCTGTTCCCGTTTTGGGATAGCAATTTGGCTTCTTTGGTTTGAAGATAGATGGCGCCTCCTAGTGCATCACTTCCATAAAGTGTAGAGGATGGACCGAATAAAACATCCATATTTTCAAGCATGTATTTGTCTACGGTAATGATGTTTTGCAAATGACCTGCTCTATAGATTAAATTGTTCATTCGGACACCATCTACAAGTAGCAATATTCTACTGGCTTCAAATCCACGGATTACAGGACTTCCACCACCTTGCTGAGATTTTTGAATCGTTAATTTCCCTGTATTGGCTAGCACATCCGCACTATTCGAATTGTTTTGAAATTCAATTTCTTTTTTAGAAACACTTTCAACATGTTGAGCCGTTTTTCTTTTCGATTGAGCATGCCGCATTGGGTTTACCAATATTTCATCTAATTGTATTGATTTTAAAGTATCTGACTCGGTTTGAGAATAACAGGACAAACTAAAAATAAAAGAAACAATAAGGAAAGTTGATTTCATAAAATGAAATATTCTAGGTTATAATTATTGAAATAAATAAAATTTTTTCAAAAATAGAATAATTAATTAATCTCTACTTAATATTATTTAAAAGGAGCGGTTAATTTGTATTTAAATGAAAACAACACCAATCCCACTTTTGTTTTGATGCCAAAACGGTCAAATAAAGAAGAGCGATAGTTGTCTACCGCTTTGGCAGAAATCTGCATGATACTAGCCATTTTTTCATACGTATATTCCTGTTCATTACAAACCAAAGTCAAAAATTCCAATTCACGTTCGGAAAGTAAAATGGAAGTTCTCATTTCAAGTGGTTCCGCTTGATGGTTCTTCATATGCTTTAATATTTCAGAAATATTATTATAGCCTTGAGTAATTATTGCATCTATCGCTGATTTCAATTCTTGAGCGGTACAGTTTTTATGCAAAAAGCCTCTAGCCCCATGATGAAAAGCATCATTGATAATTGTTTCATCAAAATGCTGGGTCAGCAGTAAGACTTTATATTCATCCGGTAATTTTTCTAAAATAGCCAATACTTCAATTCCGTTTTTTACAGGCATCGAATAATCCAAGATATACAAATCCGGTGGTAATGCTAAGGGCAACGCATTCAAAAAATCTTCCCCATTTTCAAATTCATGAGATACGGAATAATTGCCCAATCGTTGCAACAATTCCTTCAAACCTTGTCGCACAATTTTATGATCATCAATAATAGCGATAGTATAGTTTTCCATACGTTATGAAGTAGTGTTTTCGGTTAAAATTAATGTAGTTCCTATAGCAATGGTGGAGTCAATCAGCAAAGTATATCCAATCAAGGCAGCGCGTTCTACCATTGTTGTTAAACCTAAAGTGGTTTTAGAAGTTTTTTCCATATCAAATCCTTTCCCGTTATCAGAAACAGTAAGGACAAAATTAGGTTGAACAAGAATATCAATTCTTAAATGAGTAGCTTTAGAATGTTTCAAAATATTGTTCATCATTTCTTGAAATATTCGATAAATTACTATTTGATCCTGAGAGCTAAAAGTTTTCTTACTAATTTCTTTGCAAGAAAAATCAATAGTGAATGCGTTAATTTTTTGCATTCTTTGCACCTCCGACTCGATGGCTTTGAGTAAATCATGTTGACGCAACAGTTGGTTGTTCAACGTATGACTTATTCCTCGAATAGAGCTAGACAATTGCGATACGGATTCAGATATAGGTTGCAAAGTTGAAGAGAATTCCGGAGCATCCAATTTTAAGTTTTCCAATTGAAAATTGATATACGTCAATTGTTGCCCAGCATCGTCATGCAAATCTTGTGAGATGTTTTTCAAAACCTGTTCTTGGGTTTCTATGATGGTAGTATTCAATGTTTTTTGAAAATCGATATCTTTCTGAAAGATAACGCGCGTATACTTTTTGATTTTATAGATATAGAGCTTAATCAACAATCCACAAAACAGGATTATTAGACTTACGAGTAGGAAAACGACGATAATTCCGAATGCAATTTCAAAAGTCATATACCTTCTTTTTTTCTCTATAAATATAGAGGTTTAATAATGTGTAGTAGACAATATTGACAAAAATAATAATTGTTTTATACAATTCTATTTTCCCAAAAAAAACTGTCGAAATTACCTCATGACTTTTAAAACTAACCATAAATGTCAATCCAATAAAAAATAAAACTGGAGTCATTAATAAAAGAAATTGATTGGAAAAGAAAAAAGGAAAATTCTCTTGTTTCAATTGATAAAAACTCTCAATGAGAAATACAATCAAATACATAAATGCTCCTAAAATAAAGGAGTAACAATTAAAAAGCTTCCATCCTTCAATGAAAAATAAATCACAAAAACTAAAAGTAACAAATACAATCAATAACCCTGTCATTACTTTAGGAAATCTAACCGATTTTTTTAAAATTAATAACCATAATAAGGCGTGAATAAAGGTAGTAATTGTAAAATTTATTTTGAAAGTTAATAAATATACATTACACAAAAAACAAATCGTTTCATTAAGCATAAAAACACTCAAAATCAGTATCACATACTTATGTGTTTGTTGCTTCCAATTAAGTCCAAATATGGAATGCAAAAAAGTTATAATTAATAGAAAATGAACGATACTAAAAAAATTTAATACTAGATCTAACATAATTAACTTAAATGTTCAAAAAAGACTAAAGAGGATGTTCACATATATCATAATAAACAAAAGCACCATTCCCATCTTTAAATCGAATAACAATCGCATTACTTCCTTTCACTGTAGCAGGAATAAATTCTAGTTCACTCGTCGTACCGAATTTATATTTCAACGCCATACTGCGAAACAAAGGAACCGAAAAGCTATACCCGTTTTCAAGAAACAGAGGAATTAAAATGACTTTGTTTACATTATTATCAACATCGTATTCAAAACCAATATATTTTTCATAAATGGTGGTTCCCATCAATTGGTCTAAATCTGTCCACTTCATGAGATACGGTTTGGCATTATTTGAAATAATAACATCTGAAGAATCCACTAAATGAATAATTTCTTTAGCATAAAGTATCGAATCGCAAACCAAATTCCCTTTTTCACGAAGCCATTGCGCTTTTTCTGCAATAGTAGCTAAATTTTCATAATCCGATAACGTAATACAATCAGTACCCTTTAGCATAGGCAAAGGAGCCGTACTTTCTTGATTTTTTTTACAAGCAAATAGCAATAAAACAACGGATAATAATCCAATAACTTTTTTCATAATACAATTTATTAAAGTGACTAATTAATGATTCCATAAAGATTATAAAATAAACAATACAATCCATAGGGTTTTTCCTAGTATTTTACCTAGGGTTTTACGCAGGGTTTTTCCTAGGTAAAATACTTTTGTCAACTAGGGTTTTACCTAACCGTAATTCAAAATCACTATAGTAATTTTAACAAAAGTTTAAATCTTTTCCAAATGGAATTCTTCTGCAATAATTATGACGTGATTTTCTCCTTTCTCATTAGTGGTATTTTGGGTGCTCTAGGACAGACTTTACGGATTTGGTTAGGGGTTTACAAACTAAACAAAAAAAATAACCCCTTAACTACTACACTAGAAGGAAGCAATGTTTTCTTTGCGTTAGGGGGTATTTTTATTGGATTTATAATCGGTATTATAGTAACCCTTTTGACAGACGCAATCCATGCCACTTTTTCTTTAGAACGTATTGTTGCCCTTATCGCCTCCGGATATACGGTTACGGATTGTATAGAAATTAGCAGCACGCTTTTAGCAAAAAAACAAAATACTGGATTCCAATCAGATTCAAATAAAGATTCCATCATAGCATTACCTTCTAAACCATTCCAAAACGAACCTTTAGTTTCCCAGTAAGAAACACTTTTGGTTTTCAGAAATTTTCTATCCGCCATCCAACTTCAGTTACTATAAGAAAGTAAGTATTCCTTTGGGACTACTTGAAATGCTGCATTCCAAACCATATCGAACTATTTTAAATAAAAAAACAAAAAATGCCACAACTCCTTACAATCCAAGCAACCGATTTAAAAAAAATGATGCATCAATTGCAATTACTCGAACAAAAACAAAGCCTATTTAAAATTGAAGGTTGGTTACCCTCTCAATTTCTATTACTCGCCACACAACCCCACAACCATGAGGAATGCCCCAAAGACAGAGTCAAAACAATTCTTTTGCACTTAGCAGGCGATTATGAAACAGCCGCTGCAAAATTATCGGACAAACTCGACCTCAAAACACATTTGCTTTTTGGAGAAACCCAATACACGCTGCTATATTTAAAAATGGATGCCTTACTAAAAAGTTATCAGCCTGAAAAAACAATCCATCTCAAAGAAATAAAGAATTGTCATACGGTAGCGGATTGTATGAAAATTTTTGAAACACGCATAGCATAAGCAATAGGCGAAAAGCCCCTAAAACCCTCTTGCTCTAGATTATTGATCCTATTGTTACACAAAAAACAACATTTTCATGGACAGACAAGACGTACTCAACAAAGCACAATCACAAGTAGGCACTTCCGAGTCGCCGCCTAACAGCAACAAAACCCCTTATGGGTTATGGTATGCACCTTCCCTCAACGGGCAAAAATGGTGCGCCATGTTCGTGAGTTGGGTGTTTCATCATGCGGGACATCCTTTAGGGACGATTCAAACCAAAAATGGCATCCATCATTGCCAATCGGCACACAATTATTACAAAGAAAGAGGAAAATTAACTGCAGATCCAAAACCTGGAGATATCGTCATCTACGATTGGGAAGGCAACGGTCACGCCGATCATATCGGTATATTTATTCGTTGGACTTCACCCGCCAGAACCGCTATAGAAGCCTACGAAGGCAATACTTCAACCTCCAACAATAGCGACGGGGGTAGTGTCATGATTCGCATTCGTGCGCACAACCTCATCAAATCGTTTATCAATCCAGGAGTATTTACCGAAACAACAGTCACACCAGTAAGCACTACGCTTAGCAAAGGGGCGAGAGGTTCACAGGTAACACAAATCCAAAAATACCTGTATGACTTAGGCAATACCATCGAAATTGATGGTTGGTTTGGGAGTCAAACCGAAACTTTACTCAAAGAATACCAAACCAAAAACGCGATGAGCGTAACCGGCATGGCAGATGCGATGACTATCGGTGCTTTGCAGGAAGATGCCAATCAAATAGCATTGGCAAGAACCAAATTCGTATCAGGAAGTTACTTGCGTCGCGGCAATGTGGGGTTTATGGTAACCGAAGTACAACGCGCACTTATCTCCAAAATCCCCTTTCTAAAACTTACCATTACAGGAAATTTTGACGCCGATACCTTACGCGCCGTAAAAACCTTTCAACTACAAAACAGCTTAGAACCGGATGGTATTGTGGGGCCGAAGACTTTTGGGAAGTTGGGGATTTCATAAAATTAAGAGGATTTAGATTATGAATATAAAAGCCTCGGAAGCTGAAAAGAGGTATTAGAGTAAGCAGAAATTTAAAAAGTTACCAATATGAAAATAATTAAATTACTATTCCTTTGGATTGTCTTATTGACTTTTCAAATGACTTTTAGTCAAACCGCCGGAAGCAATGAGCCCGATAAGGCTGCAAAGAATACTCCAACTGAAGAAGTAAAAAATTCTACTGATTTGGATTTGATAAAAAGTAAACTCGCATCGAGCGAGAAAAAAAACCAAGATTTACAAAAGGAAATTGACAAAAAACCAACAGAAATAAATCCAGGTATCTCTTTAAAATTACTTATTCTATTACCCATTTTTCTTTTCTTTTTGTGTTTGTTGATTACTTTCTTATTTGCTAAAAGATCTAAAGTTGATTTTAAACAAGCTTTCTTATGTGAAGATCCGGAAGAAATAACAAAACAATCGGGTTCTCAAAGCAATCTTGCTGAAACTGTAAAAGTAACTTTATTGGATAATCAAGGAAATCCGGTATATATGCCTAGTGTTAGCAGAATCATTGCTTTTCTATCGAGTTTAACGACGCTAGCAGTTATTGTATGTTTTGTTTCATATAATGCTTATTGTATGGTCACCAAACAACCATTACCCGATTTTAAAAATCTATATGAAATCATTTTAGGTTTAGGTTTAGGTGTCGTGCCTTATGGATTTAATAAAATAACAACTACAGCAAAACCTTAAATAAAAACCCGGAAACCGAAAAGGGGATTATAGAGTAGGCAGGATTTTAGATTTTAGGAATTATGGAAATTTTTCAAATTGAAAATACAAATGAATCATTGTTAACAAAAGTTAAAGTTAAAAGTGATTACAAAGCAACAACTGGAATATACTTAATCATCAATGGGAAATTTATTAAACCAGGCGTTGCTTATTCAGATGACTTCGAAAATGGAAACATTGATTTAGATCACAATAATGATTTACAATGGAGAGATATTGGATTAGCTAACACATATATTGGTAATCAATTACTTTTTATCACAACAATATATGGATTGCCAAATACCCTTACTAATAATGATGATACAAAAGCATTTGTTTTAGAGAATATTAATATTGATTATTTTTTGAGCCAAGACAATACAACGTCATATAAAATGGATACTAATGATAACATTGTACTTGATATGCCAAGAACTGCTATTATTTATAAAAAAATTCAACTGTGATGAAAACATTAATAAAAATAAGCGGGCTATTTTTAATAGCAATATATTCAATAAGCCTATCCGCGCAGACAAAAGATCTAACGATTAAAGATTTAGAAATGCCTAACGCTCCAGCATTGACCTTGTTAGATCAAACAACCACTAATATTGAAACTCCAAAAAATATACAAGCATTGACCACAACCTTAATAAGTAGTTTCAGTGCTAATAATATTGGTTTTGAAATTAATCCGTATATGCTTTTAAAAGAAAATAAAAGCTACTATGACTACTACAATGTTAAAAGAATAGTTATTAAGGATGCTAATGGTAATGATATAACAACTTTTAAACACAAAGGATGGTTTCCATCTATGTATAAGGATTTATCAATATCATTTGCAAAAGTTAAAGGCGATAGCACAAGCTCTTTTTCTATAGGAGCAAGAACTAATTTAATTAGAATTGTTGGTAATGAAAAAGCTTTTATTGAAAAATTCACAAGAATTGAAAAAGCATTTGCAAGAATAACAAATTCAGCTTCAAAAGATGATATAGAAGATTATAAATATTTGAAAAATGTTGAATTGTCCTCTAATGCTTTTAATAAAATATTAATTCAGTTGACAGAAGCAGATTTCGCATTGATTAATGATGAATTTACAAAAGATGGAAACAATACTGAAACGCTAAATTTTTGCAATATTAATAATATTACCCTAGCTGAAATTGATGCTGTGAAGAACAGACGGAATGGAATTGAAACTATTTGGCAAATAGTTTTACGCTACAGAGAATATAAAAAAATAACCGAGTTATATAATACCTCGATTCAAGATTATTATAAAAGAGAAGATGCCTTTCGCAAAGAATTTGCTACTAACCTAAAACTAAATATTGATAATATTGCTAAACCTCTTTTTACATTAGATGCAGCAGTTGCTTATAGCCACATTTATAAAGGAAATACCTATTCTGATGGACAAATGGGTAAATTTGGAGCATGGTCAACACTTAATCTAAACGTAAAACTACAAGATGACAATAAATTTTATTTTAGTGCCTATGGTTATGGAAGATATTTAAAAGACAATGCTTATCTAGATAAAACAACAAATCAATATATGAATACGGAATATTTTGATATTGGTTTTAAAGGTGAGCTAGAGTACTATAAAATCTCGGCTGCTTATGAATATATTCATAGGACTAAAGAAGCAAATAATTATCGTTCTGTAGGTTCAATTAAATATAAATATAACGATACTATAACTCTTAATGGTGGTTTTGGTAAAAACTTTGAGCAAACTAATAATTTAGTTTCATTCTTAGGAATAAGTTGGGGAATAGAGAGTGGTAATAAGTTTGAAGGAGAAAATCGATAATTAAAACTTAGTTAGAATTTTAACATAAAATCTAGAAACCATGGAAGAAAAAAAAGATTTTTTAAGCACCTTCAATACTATCGTTATAATAGTAACCTCCATAATAGCATCCTATACTGCATTTAGGACAAATGCTTTATCCTATAAAATCAATAACTTAAAAGCCACTACCGAAGAAGGTAAAACGGTAAGTAAATTAATAGATAAATTTTCAGGAGAATCAATTTCGCCACAAACATTTGATTTTTCGTTTTTATCATTAGAGAGATATTTAAGAAACACTACCGAAGATGGCAGTTTAAAACCACAAGACAAAGAAATGCTTGTTGGTTTTGCACAATCAATTATTTATGAAAGGATATTCAAAAATACAAGCAATTCTGATGATGTAATAAATAAAATTTTGATACCTAGAAGGTTTTTAGAACAAAATGACACCTTGGTTTTAAAAGAAATTCAATCTAAATTAATTGGAAATAACAATAAAGTTGTTGTCCCAGACCAAGTAATTAAGGCAACTGATAGTTTATTCAAGTTTGCTCCAATATCTCAATCAATTGATAGTATTAAAGCAAAATCAATTAGTGTAATACTCAAAAGAGTTGCTTACATTCAGTATTCAAATAGAGATAAAAAAAATAATATCGTTGAAATTCAAGCCAAATTTAAATCTAATGATTGGGTAGCACCAGGTATTGAAAATGTAAAAGGAGTATATAAAAACACCATAAGATATTTTCACGAGGAGGATAAAACCTATGCAAATCAAGCTAATAACCTTTTAGAAAATAAATTTATTCTTTTAAGAGTTTATAATTTTGAATCAAAAGTGCCAAAAGGTCAAATAGAAATTTGGATAAATAATAACTAAAAAGGACCCGATAGCGCGCGGATTTCCACCCGAGCGTAGTGAACTGACGAAGTAACCCGATAGCGCGGATTTCCAATCCGTGCCAACAAATAAAAAAAAGAAAATGCCAACAAAAAAACAAACCGCCTACACCAACCTAGGCATACCCGATAGCGCGGATTTCCAATCCGAGCCAAAAACAAATAAAAAAAGACTCCCCTGCGAAAATCTCCCGACTTTGAGCCGCCACAAAAAATATCGATACACCAACTAAACAATAATAAACAACATCAATTCAAAAATAAAATGCCAACAAAAAAACAAACCGCCTATACCAACCTAGGCGTACCCGATAGCGCGGATTTCCAATCCTTGTCAAAAACAAATAAAAAAAATAACGACATAAATTAGGATTTTAAGATAGTACCTCCCGACTTTGAGCCGCCACAAAAAATATCGATACACCAACTAAACAATAATAAACAACATTAATCCAATAAGAAAATGCCAACAAAAAAACAAACCGCCTACACCAACCTAGGCATACCCACAGGAAAAAAAGTAATCATCAGCATTGATGGTGGCGGAATGCGTGGCATCTATACCGTGCAATTGCTCAAAAAATTAGAAGAAGTTGCCGGAAGTCCCTGCTACGAATGGTGCGATATGGTCGCAGGCACTTCAACAGGAGCCATCATCGCGGGACTCATACTCAAGAAAAACGATGCGATAAAAATTGAAGAATACTATATGAATTTGGTCTCGCGCGTCTTTACCAAAAGAAACTTCCTCGCCAATCGCTATTACAATCCACCAGCTTTCGACAAGAAAAACTATCGCAATCTACTCAAGCAAATTATAGGCGACAGTACTTTAGAGGAATTAAGCCTAGATACCCAACTCGATTGCATGTTCACTTCCAAAGACTTATCCGCTGGAGAAGAAACCTTCTTTACCTGTGTGAATAACAATGGCGTTGCTGAAGGTACCTACAAATCTGCCTTGTTGAGAGCCGTGATGGAAACCACCATGTCTGCCCCTACCTACTTTTCTCCTTTAGAACGCTTTGTCGATGGTGGCACCACGACCTACAACAATCCGACAATGGCAGCGATTTTAGAAGCATTGACGTATACCGGAAAAAACAAATACGACGCTAACAAATTGGTGGTGTTCAGTTTCGGTACCGCCACTACGCTTCGTTTTATTGACCCTAAGGAAACGAGTGAACCTAAAGGAATTGATGCTTTATTTTGGTTGAATTATGTCATGGATGAAACCAGTAAAGATGCCAGCGAAATGCAAATTGATATGCTCCGAAGTGGATTAGTCAAAGGACTCGACTTACGACGTTATCAAATATCATTAGACAGTAAAGCAATCGGTTTATTACCCAATAAAAACATTGCACACATCCCTGAAGTAGAAGCCAATAGTCTTCATGATTTAGACGATGAAGTCTTATCCAATATCGACATGGCGGATGTTTCGAAATTTCCTTTAATGAAAACCATTGGCGAAGCTGTATCGGAATTTATCTGCCCCCCAGCAGAAGCCGCGCTACCCATGAACAAGAGAAAAAGCAATTGGTTTCAGAAGGACTTTATCAAACCAAAATCTACGCGTGGTGCCTTAGTCACTGCCCATGGTGATTGGGAAACCATCAAACGCAATATGTCAAACAAATCATGGCTTGACGGTCAAAGAACTTGTTAGAAATAGGGAACAAAAGAATTAAGGTCGATGACTATAAATTCATAATGATAAGAACAAACCACATAGACACATAGAAATAAAAGAGCGTTATAGTCCAATTATTGATTCATATAGTTAGGAAATACTTTGGTAAATGAAATGCCTCACTAATTCTAATAAAACTAGGATTCTATGTGGTAAAAATATAAGAACAAATAGCAGAAGCAGACTTGTACTTTACAACATAAAGTCCAACAAATAAAATTTAAACACTATGAACTTCTTCCAAGCGCAAAAAAAACTAATCCGATTGTGGTTTGTTTGGACTATGATCCTACTCGCCTATGTTGCTTTTCAAACTATTATACCTACTGGCTCTTTTGCCAATGTGGCTGCAGAAGTCTGGGAATGGATTGGCAAATACCTCGCTTCTATCTTCGCTTTAATAATCGGCAGTAGCTTTTTTAATAAAGAAGAAAACAGCCCGGTTTTAAAGGACCCCATCTATTTCAGATTGTCATTTTTTACTTCCATAATCTACCTAGCCGCCATCACGACAATGATATTCGTGATTATCCTTTCTTGCGACAACCACGATTGTTTCCTAGAGTCACTCGACAGAACCAGCCATGTACTCAATTTTATGCTACCCATCGTAACGGGTTTATTAGGGTACTTCTTCTACAAAAGCAAAAGTGGCACGACACCCACCGAACCCAACCCTAAACCCTAAACCTTTAACCCTATACCAAAAGAGAGCACCTATGAAAATCTCAATATATTCCTTACCGTTTCTGGCGGCAATCATCTTAAAAGTAACGACCGCAGTAGCGCAAACTGACACACTCAGTGCCGCACCGTCGGATAGCCTGATAGTGGCCAATGCTAAAATATACAACGTCAAAGACCTTTATGGTTTGAAGCCAACGTATCAAATGTATTTAGACGATTATTTCAATGACAACGAGAAGCTCATCGACTGCAACCAACAACTCGTCACCCAAGTAAAGAAGGTCAAAGCACTCAAAGAATTCAAATACTTCGAAACTACCGGAGGATTTGGCATCATCTCCAACATCAAAGCGGTTATGCCAGAAGAAATCGACCCGAATGCACCCAAAAGAAGCTGGTGGCAAAAACTATGGGGCATCGGCGGTTCAGACACTAGCATCAAACGCGCCTATATCTTTTTGGTGATCAAAAGCAACCTCAACGAAGCACTAGCACCCAACTACTCCTACCTCGAAAAGACCTACAAAAGCAGACAATTAGAACGAAAATGGGCGAACATTGCCACCTTAGAAGCGTTACTCAAAAACCCCGAAAGTAAGTTCATTGCGCAAAAACATTCCTTTGTTGTGAGGGTGTATGAATTCAAAAAAGGGCAATTGGCGAAAGACTTCCAATTTGTCAGTGGAGATACAAACTATACGATTGATCCGAAGGTAGCGGAATTGTTTAAGAAGTTATAAAAAACCAATAGCTAAAGCAGCCAACCTTATAAAAAAACAGCTAACGCTCCAACTACTAATAGTTGGACGCAGAAAAAGAGTAATTCTGGACAACAAAATCTGCTTAACTAAAGATTTGATTATTAACGCTTTGAAAAAAACGATTGGGCACCTTGCTAACTTTAGAGTGACTCAATAATTCGTAACATAATAAAAAAAACGGAGAAAGCTGAAAATCCGAACAAGAGTAGGCATTAACCAAAATACAACCAAAAAATGTCAAAAAATCACAATGCTTTTCCTATTGCTACAAATGTAGGAATAGTGGGCTTAACGCCCGACCCCGAAAATCTCGGCCCACCTCATTTTAATGAATTACCGCCATTTACCGAACCAATCGAATTTCCTAACCCAGGAGGCAAGGTATTTCCTTTTACAACATGCAAGCTCAAATTTCCCGAAGGCTGCTATCGCATTAGTATGATCAGCACACTTGCCTCTCCTTTCAGAGGTCAAAAGAATTTTGAAGGAACTATGCGAGTAGAAAATGTAGTGGACAATAATGGAAATAAAAGCCACGCCATTAGTGGTGACTTTTACAGAAAGCCTGTTAAATTTGGGTTTCCGCCCGGTTTGGAATTAAATGAATTGGCTTTAGCACTACGTCCAGTTATTCCCATTTTTAGCCGCAGTAGGTACCATAGTTATTTAAAAGTGGTAGGCATTAGAAAAAGCAAACTTATTCGTTTAGGTCAAAAATGCACTATAGAATTAACTGTCGAAGAATATAATTATTCCCCACCAGCAACGGATGCAGGACATGGTAATTTTCCTGAAACCCCAACCCGAACTTTACGCATTGTATTAAACTCGGTAGCACCACCGGCAGGTCATTCCGGACCGTCATTTGAAGGCCGTGTGTTTGATGGTGCAACACCATTAACAGTGCTATTCAAAATGGAATGGGTCTCTAAATTTTTCCGCAGGGCTAGTTTAGAACTTGAAAATGTAGTTGGTGCAGCCATTCCCTCGTCGGCTGGTGCAAACGATTTCAAAAGCATTTATGCAACTGCTGGGTGGGATTTAACAGTAATTACTGGCGACACCAATTTGGCGGTTCCTGCTGGAGTTTCAGCCGCCAATCCATGGTCTAATGCAGAGCTTCATGCCTTTATGTTAGCAAACCGAAACTCTGGTGTCAGCTTAGACCAAAATTGGAGATATTACTATGTATCTGTGCCTCATTCCTCAGATTCAGGAGCAATCTTCGGGATTATGTTCGACCAAATAGGCGACCAGCGTGAAGGTTCATGCAACTTCATCAACAACATGACCGGTAATTTTAGCGATGCCTTCTCCAAACTGCGCAGTGCTGCTCATGAAATAGGTCATGGTTTTAACCAATTACACCCGCAGAATGAGAACGAAACTGAAAATCAAGGTCGTGAAAATTTTATTATGACCCAAAGTGGAGATACCCGTGCTGCCATCATAGCGGCAGGTGGCACTTATCCAGATGACATTCGTTTCGAATTTAGTCCACATCACCGCCACCACTTAGTGCATGCTCCTGATATGGTCGTACGACCAGGTGGCGAAGATTTTGGATTTGGACATGGCGATGTGTTATCGGGTAGTTTTAATCCTGAAGACGCTGAGTTGGCAACTGATTTAGGATTGACATTAACCTTTGACACAGTGCGCAACCATATAAAATTGGGCGAACCTCTTGTTTTAAAAATTGAACTTACCAATGGTGGAAATACTGATATTAGTATTCCGCAAAGTATTGCGTGGACTCGCCCTAATACTAATATTGCTGTCGGCCAAGTTGGCTACGATATGCGAACCGTTAGCTCTTTTGCACACGTATGTGACAGCACAAGCCAGCAAGTATTAGCACCAGGCAAGTCTATTAAAACCGAAGAATTAGTTTATTGGGATACCCAGGGTTTTGTATTTACTAGACCAGGTGTACACAAAGTGGAAGTAACCACGCGCTGGAATTCCGATGGTTATGACATGGCACTAAAGGCCGAGAAATATGTGTGGGTTGATTTCCCTGTAACAAGCAAAGAAAACGAAGCCGCAGCACTACTTATGCATCCGGATGTCGGCAAATATGTTGCTCTTGGAGGAAATGCCAAACACCTGGCAACAGCTGTAGATCGTATCGCAGAAACTGGCACTCTGGCAAAGGATCACCCTGCCTATGATATAATAACCCAGCTTGATAATTCAGGAAAAAAGAAGGGTAAAAAATAAACACAAATCAGAACCTGCCTGGAAATAAATTTAAATGATTTTTCCAGACAGGTTTTTTACATCAATTCTCAATGAAAAACCTAACCATCAGGTGGACATTTACACTGTTAATAATTGTACTGATGTCCTCGTGCAGCACCACTACCTATTACATAGTGCGACATGCCGAAAAGCGCGACAATAGTGTTGATCCGCCATTAAATGCTTATGGCACTGCACGTGCCTTAATCCTTGCTGACACGCTTGACGATAAAAACATCAGCAGCATCTTCGTTAGTCAAAGACAAAGAACGCAGCTAACTGCCGCACCCACAGCATCGTTTTTTCATATAGTCCCCACGGTGATTTCCAGCGACAGCACCACGGCCCTCGTAAGACGTCTGAAAGCAATTCGCGGCAAAAACATTTTAGTCGTTTGGCATTCCGAGAATGTACACAACATCGTTAATGAATTGGTTCCCGCTGCCTTTCAGGTTGACCCCATCGGTAATACTTTCGACAATCTTTTTATTATACGTAGAAAAATTGTTTTATGGTCTAATAAAATAACATTAACCCGCACTAAATATGGCCCACCAGGATAGGTAGCAAATGCTTATTAATTGAGACAATCCCAACAGGTCGCTTTTGCACGTGTAAAGTTTTATAAAATTAATCGGAGTATTCTGAAAATCCTAAAAAGAGTAAGACAGACTAGCTGAAAACTGCATAGAGTAAGCAAAACTTAAAAAAAATAGAAATGGCAAAAATTATCAAACCATCGGAAACGCTCATTTCGAAATTAGAAATTTCAGAATTGAACAAAAAACTCAAAGCAATAAAAATTCACCCAACAGTTGGTGTTGACAAATTTGCTTTAGCATTAAAAAAAATTAACCCTCACGCATTATTGCCCTTCGATAAACTGCCGTTGGAGGTTCGCGAATCAATCAAATCATTAAACAACGAGACCAAAAGGTTTCATGGTGCGAAAATCTCTCTTTCTTGGTTTCCATTTCGAATGCGCTTTTCACCCTGTAGCGACAAGTTTGGATATTTAACCTCAGCCACCGTCAGACAGTCGAGCAAATTGGACTTTAACGTAGTCACCATTTCACTAATGAACCAATTGGGAGACTTGATGGGCAATCCCGGAAGAGATGTTGGAGGCAATCTGCTCAGTCCGGCACCCAACGATTCAAATATTCCGTCCGGATATACTTATTTTGGACAATTTGTAGACCATGATATTACATTGGATGTGTCTTCTAGCATGGATGTGTCAACCGATGCCACGACCATCAACAACATGAGAAGTCCGTCATTAGATTTAGACAATGTTTATGGCAGAGGACCAGCACTCGATCCGTTTCTTTATGAATTTCCATCATCTAGTCCAAGTACTGCCATCAAACTAAAATTAGGTACGAATCAAAACAATGGAAACGGAGGACCTTCAACCAGTGGCGGCGGACCAGCGGGAATGACAACCAAAACCAATTTTGATGTACCAAGAATTAGCGGAACCAATACCGCGGTAATTGGCGACCCGAGAAATGATGAAAATCTATTTATTGCCCAATTTCAGATGGCCATGCTAAGATTTCATAATGCTGTCGTAGACTTGGTGGTGGCGTCAGGCTTTACTGGAGATATATTTGTTGAAAGCAAAAAAATCGTAACCCACCATTATCAGTGGGCAGTGGTAAACGATTATTTGAAGAGAATTTGTGGCGCAACGGTTGTAACCAATGCCGTAGGTTCGGTGACTGCACCTGTTGGCAGTGCCTTTAGTATGCCCGTTGAGTTTTCAGTAGCCGCATACCGATTTGGGCATTCTCTAATAAGAGATCGGTATTGGATTAACCATAATTTTATCAACGAACCCTTGTCTCAAGCGTTTAATTTTGTTAGAAATCCCAATTTACCTGTGCGATCAAACTGGGTCGTAGATTTTAATGCTTTTTTCCCAACAGGCGTTCCGGTTCCGGTTTTTAATAATGCTAGAAAAATGGATACACTATTGGCCAATGGACTCGAATCATTGCCCGGAGGAAGTGGCATCATGGCGATGTTGGCGACCAGAAATTTAAGACGAGGATTAGCGCTTGGTTTACCTACCGGACAAGCCACTGCAGTCGCTTTAGGATTAACGCCCATGACCAACGCCCAATTGTTATCGGGCTTGGATGCCGCAGAAACAACACTTTTAAATTCGAATGGAAGTTTGCTGCTCAACAAAACACCGCTGTGGTATTATATTCTACGAGAAGCGGCTGTTTTGGGAAGTGGTAATAATTTAGGCCCCGTGGGCGGTAAAATTGTGGCGGAGACTTTTGTGAAAATGTTGAAACGTGATATTGATTCGTATTTAAACAAAACCGGAGGATTCCTACCGTTCTTACCTTCCGATGTGGCAAATGATTTTACAGTAACCGATTTGATTAAATTTTCGGGAGTAAACCTGCCATAAATAATACAGAAAAATAATAATAAAGTGCAATTATTACAAAACAAGCACGATTCAACTCGTGCTTGTTTCATTTCAACAAAGCATGTTCCTAATTATTGGTTTGAGTGTAGTTCAATCAAACATACCTGATAGCGCGAATTTGTAATCCGTGCCTACTCCCCACCAAAAAAATATCCCTAACTTGCAAATAAAAATGACCTCCCTCAAAACCCTCCTCCTCACCCTAATAAACCTGATAGCGCGGATTTGTAATCCATGCCTACTCCCCACCAAAAAAAAATCCCTAAATTGCAAATAAAAAATGAACCTCAAAACCCTCATCCTCACCCTAATAACCCTCCACCTCCAAGCCCAAATCCTACCCAACACCAACGGCGTTTCCAAGGAACTAACCGATTACCGCCACAAAACCATCACTCAAATCAACTACCAACTCAACATCAAGATCCCACAAGCCAAAGAACAAGACATCACCGGAGACGAAACAATCACCTTTCAATTAACCGAGAACTCACAACCACTCTACATCGACTTTAAAGGCACTGCCAATCAACTACAATCCGTCGCAGCCAACGGTCAAACAATTCCCGTTATATACGAAAACGAACACCTCATCATCAAACCAGCATTCTTGCAGAAAGGAAATAACACCATCCAAATCACCTTTATCACCGGTGCCGCAGCCGTTACCCGCAACCCCGATTTTCTCTATACCTTTTTCGTGCCCGAACGAGCGCGAACTTTCTTCCCTTGTTTTGATCAACCCAACCTCAAAGCCACATTAACACTCACCGCCACCGCACCCATCGACTGGGAAGTGATCTCCAACGGTCCACTACTACAAAAAACGACCACAGCCAACAACGCCCAGTTTCGCTTTGCGCCCTCCGACGCCATCAGCACCTATCTCTTTTCTATCGTAGCCGGGAAATTCCAAAAAGAAACGCGTACCGTCAACAACCGAGAACTCAATTTGTATTACCGCGAAACCAACCCGGAAAAAGTCAAAGAAAGCCTCGAGGTCATCTTCGAGGTACACCAAAAAGCGCTCTCCTTCATGGAAACCTACACCGGGATTCCCTACCCTTTCAAAAAGTTCGATTGCATCGCCATTCCCGACTTTCAAGCAGGTGGCATGGAGCATACGGGCGCCATCGACTATCGGGCGTCCACCCTATTCCTCGACAACACCGCCAGTCAATCGGATAAAATCGACCGCATCCAACTCATCGCCCACGAAACCGCACACATGTGGTTTGGCAATTTAGTCACCATGCAATGGTTCAACGATGTCTGGATGAAAGAAGTCTTCGCTAACTTTATGGCAGACAAACTCACGCACCTACTCGAACCGGACAATCCCGCTGCCTTTCAATTTCTCCTAGACCATTATCCCGCTTCCTATTTCGTAGACCGCACCACAGGCTCCAATCCCATCCGCCAAACGCTCGACAACCTCAACCAGGCGAGTTCGCTCTATGGCGGCATCATCTACGACAAAGCGCCCATCGTCATGCAACAACTCGAAACGATTGTGGGAGTAACTGCTATGCAAAAGGCGTTGCAAACCTATCTCTCGAAATTCGCCCATGGCAATGCCGATTGGAACGACCTCATCGCCCTCCTCCAAAGCAACACAACCCAAGACCTTACGACCTGGAACGACAACTGGATCAACAAAGCAGGACGACCTAAAATCACCTATCAACTCCAACAAGACCAAGGCGTCATCACCCAATTGACCCTCAGCCAACATGGCGAAAACCAAACTACTGGACTCTGGCCACAACAGTTCACCGTGGCACTAGTCTACGACAACGAAACCAAAATACTGCCCGTCGACATGAACACCGCTACAGTGGATGTCGTTGCCGCTCATGGACTCAAATCACCACGCTACCTCCTATTCAATGCTTCGGGTACAGGGTATGGCAACTTCCCGACCGATGGGAAGATGTTGCCGTATCTAGCCGACATCAAAGACCCTCTGATGCGCGCTTCCGCCTATATCAACCTTTACGAAAATGTATTAGATGGCAATAGAGTTTCACCCACCGACCTCATCGACCTGTACGCAAAAAATTGCGCCACCGAAAACGAGCCGCTCTTACTAGAACGCCTCAAACGACAGTTTCAAAATATCTACTGGCAATTCCTCACCCCTAAGCAAAGAGAAAAGGCAAGTCCAACTGCCGAACAAAATATCCTATCCGCCATAACCAACGCGACGACCACCACCAAAAAAAGAAGCCTCTACCAGCTCTACACCCGCATCGCGATGAGCCGGGAGGCGGTAGCCAACCTCTACCAGTATTGGGACACCCAAATCGGACCTTCAGCACTCGTCCTCACCGAAGACGAAACTACCGCTCTCGCCGAAGAACTCGCCTTTCGTTCGCACCCACAATACGAGCGTATCCTAGCCACCCAATACGACCGCATCGCCAATACCGATCGCAAAGCGCGTTTTCAATACCTCAGGACGCCCTTATCCAATAAGGCAGCCGTGCGCGATGCCTTCTTTCAGTCGGACATACTCCCACTCAAAAACCAAGAATGGTTGCCGACAGCACTAAGCTTTTTGCACCATCCGCTCAGAGCGATACAAAGCGAAAAACACATCACGCCTACCTTGCTACTCCTCGAAAAAATGCAAGCTACCGGTGGCGTATTCTTCCCACAAAATTGTTTGAGTGCCACGCTTAGTTCGTACCAAAGCCAAGGGGCTGCCGACCAAATGCTGGCCTTTCTCAAAGCAAATCCGTCATACAATGATAATCTTAAAAGGAAGATTTTGCAGGAGTCTGATGATTTGTTTCGGGTGACGCAGCTGCGAGTAAAAAGCAGGGGTAAATAATCCATAAATAAGGGGGTTTTCCCCTTGCACCGCCCAACAAATTTCCCTAAGTTTGGAAAATACACAAACAATCGTATGATCAACCAAAACCCAGAGCAAATCGCCCGCGATAATATCGACAAGCAACTCCTTGCCTGTGGTTGGATTTTACAAGACAAAAAGAAATTTAATCTTGCGGCTGGACTGGGAATTGCAATCAGAGAATACCAAACCGACATCGGTCCAGCGGATTACGTTTTATTCGTCGACAAAAAACCAGTCGGCATCATCGAAGCCAAACGCGAAGAAGAAGGCGTCAGATTGACGTCCGTTGAAGACCAATCCTCGCAATATGCCAATGCGAAATTGCGGCTGCTTAACAATGACCCGCTACCTTTTGTGTATGAAAGCACAGGTGAAGTGACTCGTTTTACAGATTACAGAGACCCAAAACCTCGCTCTCGTAATGTATTTACATTCCACAGACCTGAAACTTTTGTGCAATGGCTGTCGCAACCGAAAACCTTACGAGGACGTTTGCATGATTTACCGGTATTACCCGAAGAAGGACTGCGTGATTGTCAAATCACCGCCATTAACAACCTCGACAAATCATTCAAAGACCAACGCCCAAAAGCGCTAATCCAAATGGCGACTGGTTCGGGCAAAACATTTACAGCGATTACGTTTGTATATCGTTTGTTAAAATACGCCAAAGCCAAACGCATTCTGTTTCTCGTAGATACCAAAAACTTAGGCGAACAAGCCGAAGGCGAATTTAGAGCGTTTACCGCCCAAGAAGACAACCGTTTGTTTACCGAATTGTATGGTGTTACACGCTTAAGTAGCTCGTTTATTCCAGATGATAGCCAAGTCTATATCAGCACCATCCAACGGATGTACTCTATCCTAAAGGAAACCGACTTAGATGAAAGCGCCGAAGAAGAAAACCCCAACGAAACCCGCTTCGAACCTAAAGAACCCATTCCAGTTGGCTATAATGAAAAAGTGCCGATTGAGTTCTTTGACTTTATTGTCATCGACGAATGTCACCGAAGCATTTACAATCTTTGGAAACAAGTACTAGATTACTTCGACGTGTTCCAAATCGGGCTGACTGCTACGCCCGACAATAGAACGTTTGGGTATTTCAATCAAAACCTAGTGTCGGATTATGGATATGAAAAAGCGGTCATTGATGGCGTTTTAGTGCCTTACAATGTGTTTACCATCGAAACCGAAATTACCAAAAATGGTAGTGTGATTAAAATGGGCGAAAAAGTAGACAAACGAGAACGGTTAACCCGCAAAAAGTTTTGGGAAGCATTAGATGAAGATGAAGTGTATAGTGGTAAAAAGTTAGATGCCGATATTGTCAACCCGAGTACCATTCGCACGATTATACGCGCAACCAAAGATAACTTGCCAGCCATGTTTCCGGATCGTGTGGATGCACAAGGTAATTTTGAAGTGCCTAAACTATTGATTTTCGCCAAAACCGACAGCCACGCCGAAGACATTATTGACATAGTACGTGAAGAGTTTGGCGAGGAAAACAAGTTTTGTAAAAAGATCTCCTATCGCTCGGTGGAAGATCCCAAGAGTGTGTTGCAACAATTTCGAAACGATTATTACCCGCGCATTGCCGTGACGGTCGACATGATTGCCACCGGAACCGACATCCGACCGTTGGAAGTATTGCTGTTTATGCGCGATGTCAAAAGCCGTTCCTATTACGAACAAATGAAAGGGCGTGGTACCCGCACCTGCTCTATCGAAGAACTCAAAGCCAAAGGCACACCAACCGCCAAGTTCAGCAAAGACCATTTTGTCATTATTGATGCTATTGGGGTTGAGCAATCGCAGAAAACCGACAGCCGACCTTTAGAAAAAGCACCGGGTGTTTCGTTGAAAGACTTAATTACGAGTATCGCTATGGGCAACACTTCCGAAGAAATGATGAGCACCTTAGCCAATCGTTTGATTCGTTTAGAAAAACAATTACAAGACAAACATAAAATAGAGTTTAGCGAAAAAGCCAATGGATTAACCATTAACCAAGTGGTAAAAAACTTATTACAAGCGCACGACCCAGACCTAATCGAAAGTCAAAAATCGAATGTCAAAAGTGGGATGCTGGGAATGCCGCCCATAGAAATAGAGAAAGCCATTGAAAAAGCGAACCAACAATTGATAGACCAAGCTGTGGCTGTTTTTAACAATCCGGCATTGCGTGACTTTATCATCGACATTCGCAAAAAACTAGACCAAATCATTGATGTGGTGAATATAGATGAAGTGACCAACATCGGATGGGTAAAAGACCAAGAGGAAGCAGCAACAAATACTATAGCTGATTTTAGACTTTGGATAGAAAGCCACAAAGACGAAATTATCGCCCTACAGATTTTCTACGCGCAAGATTACCGACACCGCACCTTTACCTACAAAATGATCAAAGATTTGTGCGACAAACTCAAAACCGAAAAACCATTATTAGCCCCACTAGCCGTTTGGCGTGCCTACGAGCAGTTAGAAAAAACCAACGGCTCGGCTAAAAACGAATTGATTGCTTTGGTGTCTTTGATACGCCGTGTGGTAGGAATTGACGCTACCCTCACCGCTTATGATAAAACGGTAGACAAAAACTTTCAAGACTGGGCGTTTAAAAAACAAGCGGGCGCCGCAATAAAGTTTACCCAAGAACAAATGGACTGGTTGCGTATGATGAAAGATTATGTCGCCAACAGTTTTAGTATAGACAAGGATGACTTTGACCTCAGCCCATTTAATGCGGAAGGTGGTTTGAGTAAAATGTGGCAGTTGTTTGGTGCAGAAACGGATGGAATTATTAAGGAATTAAATGAGGTGTTAGCAGCGTAATTATGGCGACAAATAAAAATCCTCATTTATTAAATAAGCACTCATTATTTGCAATGTTTTGCTTGTCCTATTTTCCGCTTTTTATATTATTATCTCTTAAAATATTTATTGCAAATAAAGTTAATTTTCATTTTGGAGGATTTACCAAAGAACCCATCTTACTGTACCTACAAAGCTACGCTTTTATTACATTTTTAGGTCTTCTAAGCACCTATGCTTTTATTGGAACAGGGTTGACTTTCAAAAAAATATTGAAGAAACAAAGCAACTCTTTTCCTGTAAAATTAGTTTCAATAAAATCTAAAAATGAAGAAGTACTGTCTTATTTAGCAACGTATGTCATTCCTTTATTGGCCCAAGGAAATGTAGGCCTATTTGAATATGCCACATTCGCAGTACTTTTCATAATCTATTACAAACTTTATTCGACTTCTAACCTAATATTAATTAACCCGATATTAAATATGAAATACGGGTTGTTTGAAATTGATTATTATCATCCTACTGAAAATAAAAATAAAAATGCTCTGATAATATCTAAACAGAAATGGTTAGATGAAGGTGATGAATTATCTATTATAAAATTAAGCCACCATCTATATTTTGCCTATTAAATAAGAATGAATATGACACCAGAAATATTACTAAAAGAACTTACGGAATTTACATCAAGTGAAACAGTTCACATGTATTTGATTGAGCGTAAACTCAAAGCTGGTAGGACAGCCAAAGAAAGACCATCAAATAAGTTTGAATACATTCCTCTGCAAATAACTTTGAGTCCAGAATTAGTACCAGTAGTTCAAGGAATGTTAGCAAAAATTATTGAAAGAAAAGTAAAGGAAGATGTTGAAATTAAAAACTATGAAGTTATTGATGATACTGAAAATAAATTGCAGACTTACACTGATTTAAGTAAAATTGCAGGGTTTCAAGAGTTTTTGAACAGCAGACTAGGTGGAGAAATAAAGCAGATTAAATCGTTTGAACAGGTTGATGAAATTGAAAAGGCTTGGGCATTGTGCTATGGCTTTTACAACAACGAAAAAGAAAAATGGCTTTATTGTATTAAAAAACTGTCTCCTCGAAATATGGCTGTTGAAATTGAAACCTCAACTTCAGTTGCAGAAGCAATAAAACATGGTTTTACTTCATTATTTGATCTTGATACCAAAACACTAAAAGCTTTTAATGGATTTTCTTTAAATATCGAACCAAGTATTGATATGATTTATTTTGAAGAAAGTATTTACATTTTTAGAAAAAAAGGATTTGAAGATATTACTAGCCTCACTGAGGAGTTCGAAAATATAGCTAATGATTTAGTAAACGAAATTGAGGAAATAGATTTTGTGGATGGTCTTGAGCACCTATCAAAGTTAATCTCCGATAAACCTGCATTTAGAAATAAACTAATTAAAGCAAAGGCAATTGGTAATATTGATTTTTTAAAAACCTGTAAGAGCATAAAAAATGAGTTTGCAAGAACAGGCAAAAAACTAAATATCAAATTCAAGTTCGACGGTAAAGGAAATATTATCGCCAATGATGAAAATGATGCAGAAAACATAATTAAAGTTTTGTGCGAGTATTTTAAAGAAGGTGTTTTTGGAGGAAAAGTTTTTGAATCTCCTGCAGGTAGACTTAGAAATTAAGCAATGGTAAATAAAGCAACTTTTACACCCCTCCATGAAATAACCGATGGTAACTATTTTCAACAAATTGTTGCTGAATATTTCCGTAGTTTAAAGAAAGAAAAACAAGACTATCACATAGCAGATATCGATGTAGACGATACAGGAATCGGTTGTGATAACGGTTGTGATATATTAGTTGATTTTCATTTTGAAGATGCTATTGGAAAGCATAGCCATCGATGGGTAGTTGAATGTAAATCTCAAAAAAGAGCGGTAGGGAATAAAGATATTAATACAAACAACTTGTATTCAATATTAGATAGTAATAAAGCAAATGGATATCTGCTTGTCTGTAAAAGCGATGCAAGTAGCCAATTAAAAAAACTACTAAATGAGAATGAAAAATTGCGTTCTGTAGTTTGGAATGGAACCCAATTTTGGCGAAAGATTATAGGTTCTGAGTCAATAATTAAGTCATATTTTCCAACATATTATCACGAATATTTCATTCAAAATAATGCAAAGGTTGATTTTGAATCAGCGTTTGATAAATTTGAAAAACAAATAGAATCATGAGAGTTTTTGTATCCTATTCGTTTATAGATAAAGAATTATATCTATTAACTCTTTTGGTCAGCAAACTAAGAGAAAAAGGAAATATTGTTCAACTTTCAGACAATAATCATTTATCTGAAAATTATATTAATAATTCTGAGTTTTTTGTTGGATTAATCACCAACCATAGTCACTCTATTAACAATGTATTCAATGAATATCTCATTGCTGAACGTCAGGGTAAACAAAGAATTTTACTAATTGAAGAAGGAGTTCAAGTCAATAAAAATGATATTCAGTTTATTAGATTTCACAGAAATAACCCGCAATTAGCTATCGATCAATTGTTTCAGGCAAATGAAAATAAACCGGCAAAGACAAGTGCTTTTGAAGATATTTTAACTGTTGGTGCTGTAGTAGCTGGACTTGCTGCATTAATATCATTATTATCGAATGAAGGAAAAAAATAAAATAATTCCAAAGAGTTGGCAAATAAAACCACTTGGAGAAGTTTGTAAACTAAAAAATGGATATGCTTTTAAAAGTGATAACTATTTAGACAAAGGTATTCCTGTTATTAGAATTTCTGATATTAAAGATGGACTAATAGTACCTAGAAATACGGTTCATGTTTCTGAAAATTCAATTTATGATAGTTATATTATAGATGAAAATGAAATAATTGTTGCAATGTCTGGAGCAACAACTGGCAAATTTGGAATTTATAAGTCTAAAGAAAAAGCCTATCAAAACCAACGAGTAGGTAAGTTTGATATTATTGATAAAACGCTTTTAGATAATAATTTTCTTTTACATCAACTTCATTCTTTAAAAAGGCAAATTGAGAAAGATGCTTATGGTGGAGCGCAACCAAATATTTCTTCTAAAAAAATTGAAGAAATGGAAATTGTATTGCCAACACTTGATACCCAACAAGCCATTGTCTCCAAAATAGAAGAACTCTTTAGCGAACTAGACAAAGGCATAGAAGATTTAAAAACCGCACAACAGCAACTCAAAACCTACCGACAAAGTGTATTGAAATGGGCTTTTGAAGGAAAGTTGACTGAGGAATGGAGAAGAAAACAAGATAATTTACTCTTATCACAAATATTTATTTCTGAAACAAATAAATCACGTGAAATTAATTATAATAAAAAATTAGAAGAATGGAAAAAAATTAAAATTAATTCTAAAGAAGAAAAAGTTCTTAAACCGCAAAAACCATCAAATCTTGATTCTAAAAATGAATTATTTGAGGGTTTAATCGATAAAAAAAACTTAACAAACGAATGGGAAATTGTTCCACTTGTTTTTGTTTCTGATAATTTACCTAACTCAATTGTAGATGGACCTTTTGGTTCGTCAATAAATGTTAATGAAGATTATATAAATGAAGGTGTACCTGTAGTAAGAATGATTAATATAAGACCTTTAAAATTTATTAATAAAAATTTAAAATTTATTAAAGACAGTAAATTTCAAAGTTTAAAAAGACACAATATTGTTTTTGGAGATATATTAATTGCTAAAGTTGGGGCTACAATTGGAGATTGTTGTATATATCCAAATCTTCCTGAAGCAATGCTTTCAACTACTGGAAGTTGTAGGGTTAGAATAGATAAAAATGTAATTAATTCAAAATTTTTAGAATATTATATTTTTTTCCATAGGAATACTTTAAAAGATATTGCTTCCCAAACGGCACAACCATTTTTAAATATGAAAGTAGTTAAATCATTTCCAATTGTTTTGCCAACTATTAATGAACAACACGTTATCGTTCAAGAAATTGAAAGCCGCTTTAGTGTTGCTGATAAAATGGAGGAAAGTATTGCGCAGAGTTTGCAACAAGCCGAGGCTTTGCGGCAGAGTATTTTGAAGAAGGCTTTTAGTGGGGAGTTGGTTTAAAAAAATGAAACAATAATGGGAAAACAGAAGAAAATAGATTACTTAAAATTGCCAACAGATGAGCTTTTACAAAAGTTCGGAGAAGGAAGTCATGTTCCTGGTTCAGGAAGTGCCGCAGCTTTTTCTGGTCTATTAGGAGTTGAGCTTTTGAAAACTGTCTGCAAATTAACCTTAACAAGAGAAGAAGATAAGTATACAAAGGTTAGAAGAGAAATAGAAATCATACTTGAGAAAATAGAGGAATCGAGACAAAAACTAATTAATCTTTTTCAAGATGATGCCGAGTGTTTTAATCAAGTAAGTATTTATAGAACTCAACGTGATAAAGCGAAAAAAAATGATAATAAAAAAGAAGCTGAAAGAATAGCTCGGCTTGAAAATGACTTAATGAAAGAAGCAACTGAAATACCATTAAAAATAGCAAGCGAATGCACTACACTTGTCGATTATGGATTTTCGATTTTTGAAATTGGATTTCAATCAGCAAGAGGTGATAGCGGAGTTGCAATTAGTAATTTTTTATCAGCCATATCAGGTTCCTTATTTGTTACATTGTTAAATATAAAAAGCAGAAGAGAAAGTGCATGGACAAAAAAACTGAGAGAAGATGCTGAGAGAGTAGGTCAATCCTATAATTCAAGACAAAAACTGGCGCTAACAAAAGTTTTAGAATTATATAAAGAAGGGATTACAAGTGAAGATTATCAGATAAAGTTAAGCTTTGAATAATATAAATTAGAAATTATGAGACTAGATTGGAATAAATTAATTACTAGCAAAAGACTAGGGACTGATAATAAAAATCTTCAAGCTGATGCTCGAAATGAATTTGAAAGAGACGTTGATAGAGTAATATTTTCATCTGCTTTTAGAAGATTACAAGATAAAACTCAAGTATTTCCTATCCCGAAAAGTGATTTTATTCACTCAAGATTAACTCATAGTATTGAGGTTGCGAGTATTGGAAGATCTTTGGGTAAATTGGTTGGAACTTATATTATTAAAACAGAAGGTGAGATTAGAGATGGTCACACTAATGATATTATTACAGCAGACACTTTCGCCAATATAATCGCAGCATCATGTATGGCTCATGATATTGGAAATCCTCCTTTTGGTCATTCTGGTGAGGAATCATTTAGGCATTATTTTAAAAATTATTTAAATAACAGTTCAAAACCATTATTCGAAAAATTAAAGGACAAAGCAAAAGAGGATGATTTTCTTAGATTCGAAGGGAACGCTGAAGGATTTAGAATATTAACTAATGATCATCCTTCTGGTTTTGAAGGTGGTTTAAAAATGACATATTCTACGCTCTCTACATTCTCAAAATATACTTGCGGTGGTGGTGAAATTGAACAGAACAAATTAGGACAATCTGTTTCAAAAAGAAGGTCTTGCAAAAAAGTTGGGTTCTTCCAATCTGAAAAAGAAATTTTTGAAAAAATTTCAAGTGAACTTGGATTACTTAAATTATCTGATAAACAAATTTATTATACACGCCATCCTTTAGCTTTTGTGATGGAAGCAGCGGATAATATAAGTTATCAAATTATGGACTTAGAAGATGGTCATAAATTAGGTTTAATTAGTACTGATGAAGTAGTTGAATTACTAAAGCCATTTACCGAGAATATTCAAAATGACCCTTGTAATATTGATGATTTATTAAACATTCAAGACCCTTATGAAAAAGTTGGCGCGTTTAGAGCTAAATCAATAAATAGTTTAATTTATCAATGCTTTGAAGTATTTAAAAAAAATTATCCTGAAATAATGAGTGGTGAATTTGATTCTGAATTAACTGATTTAATTCCTCAAAAAGAACAACTTACTAAAATAGAAGATATAAAAGGCGAAAAACTTTTTAGTTACTATAAGGTAGTTTCAATTGAATCTTCAGGTAGACACGTAATAAAGGGATTGCTAGAATTATATTTGGATGCATTTGATAACATTGATGATAAATACGGAAAAAATATAATTAACATGCTTCCACATCACTACAGGGTAAAAAAAGGTGATGATTCCTATATAGTTTTATTGAAAATATCAAGCTATTTATCTAGAATGACAGATTCTTTTGCTATAGACCAATTTCGTTCCTTAACAGGTCATAAATTTCCGGAGATAAATTAATTATGAGCAAAGAAAACACAAACGCGTCCAGTATAGTATCCAAAGTCTGGGCCTTCTGCCAAACCCTCCGCGACGACGGCGTTGGCTATGGCGATTACTTAGAACAACTCACCTATTTGCTATTCCTCAAAATGGCAGACGAATACACCAAACCGCCCCACAACAGAACCATGCCCATTCCTACCGAGTTTGCCTGGGAGACCTTAATCAGCAAAAGCGGAAGTGAGTTAGAAACGCATTACAATATCATGTTGCGGGAGTTAGCCAAAGAAAAAGGCATCTTAGGGCAGATCTTTGTCAAAAGCCAAAACAAAATACAAGACCCTGCCAAGTTGTATAAACTCATTGCACTCATCAACGCCGAGAATTGGATACTGATGGGCGTCAAAGACAAAGGCGATATCTATGAAGGTATTTTAGAAAAAAATGCCGAAGATACGAAGAGCGGCGCTGGGCAGTACTTCACCCCTCGCCCCCTTATCAAAGCCATGGTCGAGTGTTTAAGACCAGAAGCCAACAAAACCATTGCCGACCCAGCTTGTGGTACTGGTGGTTTCTTTTTAGCCGCCTACGACTGGATCGTTGCTAACCGAAATCTAGACAAAGAGGCCGCCAAGTTCCTCAAATACGAAACATTTTTTGGGAATGAAATTGTAGCAAGCACACGTCGTTTGGCACTAATGAATTTATTCCTACACAACATCGGTGATATAGACTCAGACAACTTTATCTCCCCCAACGACTCTTTAATTACCGATTCGGGGACACGCTATGATTATATATTGGCCAATCCACCTTTTGGCAAAAAGAGCAGCATGACCTTTACCAATGAAGCAGGCGAACAGGAAAAAGAAGACCTAACTTATAACCGTCAGGACTTTTGGGTAACGACGAGCAACAAGCAACTCAACTTTGTGCAGCACATTCGCACCATGCTCAAAACCACAGGTCAAGCCGCTGTCGTTTTACCTGATAACGTTTTGTTCGAAGGCGGTGTAGGCGAAACCGTGCGCAAAAAGTTATTAGACACCACCGATTTGCATACGATATTGCGTTTGCCAACAGGAATATTCTATGCCAATGGCGTCAAAGCAAATGTCTTGTTCTTCGATGGTAAACCCTCAAGCAAAGACCCGTGGACGAAAGAAGTTTGGGTATATGATTACAGAACCAACATCCACCATACCCTAAAAAAGAACCCACTAAAGTTGGAAGATTTGCGCGATTTCATCACCCTCTACCAACCGGAAAACCGCCACAAAAGAAAAGAAACCTACAATGCTGAAACGAACCCTGAAGGGCGTTGGCGAAAATTTGGTTATGACGAAATCATCGCTAGAGATAAAACCAGTTTGGACATCACCTGGCTTAAAGACAAATCCCTAGCCGACCTAGACAATTTGCCTGACCCAGATGTTTTGGCGTTGGATATTGTTGAGAATATCGAGGCGGGCTTGGCGAGTTTTCGAGCGATTATTGAGGGGTTGAAATAAAAAAATAAATCAAATGACTAAGGTAGAAGGAATTGTTTTATATAACATAGAATTAGATGGTGGTTTAAACGGTGTTTATACCAACGACAAAATCCCCAATGCAGAAATATTTACCGAAACAGCCAAGCTTAGAGCTGAAAGTCAATCTGCAGTATCTGTTATAAGAACCTATGATTGCTTTTATTTTGATGTAAATAATGTGCAACAAATTTGCACCTTGATCTTTACAATAGAAAACAATATGTACACTGCTGTATGGTTTATTAATGACGAAGAAGTATTTAGAGGTCAAGGGTTTCAAATGAATAATCGCCAAATTGCACTTTCATATTGGGCAACAAATCAGTAAATATATAATGCGTATTCGCCTTTTTTCATTAGTACCCCGATCGCGCGGATGTTCCCGATGGCGCGGATGTTCCTCTCGCGACGGATAGCGCGGACTTGCAGTCCGTGCCCACAAATACAAACAAATACTAAATAAGAAGTATGAACTTGCAATACTTGTCAACATCACTAACTGGGGCATGTTAGAATTAGAAGTTAGAAGCACGGACTGCAAGTCCGCGCTATCTGTGGTTGAAAATCCGCGCTATCATAGCTGCAATCCACGCCATCGTCATCGAAACATCATAATTGTTGACTCATCAATGCTACAAAAAGTCCAATACAACGACCTCTAAAGGACTCTCTAAACTTGCATAGTTTCTCGCCGAGCTAAAATAATAAACCCAATCGCGCGGATGTTCCCCTCGCGAATGATAGCGGACTTGCAGTCCGTGCCCACAAACAAAAGCAATTACTATATAAGATGATTGAGATTACAATACTTGTTTACATTACGAACGGAGGCAATTTATAAGTTAGAGGCACGGACTGCAAGTCCGCGCTATCAAACTTCATGTACAAGCAAATAACAAAATAGAAAGGCTCAGACTTAAAGTCCCCGTCATCCTCATCGCAACATCATAATTGTTGATAGCTGAATGCTAAAACAAGTCCAATAAAACGACTTCTAAAGGACACTCTAATCTTGCATAGTTTCTCGCCGAGCTAAAATAATAATCCTCAGGTACGGTAACGATTCGCTCGACTACTGGATTGTTATGAATATAATTGACCTTCTGTTGAATAAACCAATTGGTCGTAACAATCTCCGCATGATAACCATCTTGCCAAACTTTATATTTTTGGTCGCGCTTTAGATGAGCACAGGCTTCTTGAAAATAAGCTAGCATACATTCTCTTCTGCTTTCCGGAAATTCAATAATAGTTTTAATGATCTGTTTTGAAGTAAATTTTTTAAAGTCTCGAAGGATATCTGACAATACAAACCCCTCAGTACCTTTACAGAGGATATGAATGTGGCTGGTCATGATGCAATAAGCATAAATTTCAAGTCCTTTATACTTTTGACAATATTGCAATGCATGGATGATATTGTTTTTCTGACTAAGTCTTGTAAAAACATCCAACCAACCTGTGGTTGTAATTGTAATAAAATAAGCTTCTTCAGTGGTAGTGGCTTTGTATTTTGTTGACATGGCGTTGATTTATTTTATAAATGTAAAAAAACGAATCGTATTAAGTTTTGGTTTATTACATTTATTTTTGGCACGGACTGCAAGTCCGCGCTATCTGGTTACTGCGTCCGTTCGCTGCGCTCGGGTGAAAATCCGCGCTATCTGAGCAAGTTAGAATTAGAAGTTAGAAGCACGGACTGCAAGTCCGCGCTATCTGGCATAGAAAAGCACAAACTACGCAAAAGCGAAGCGAACTGACAAAGTAATTCCGCGCTATCTGGTAAAAAGTAAATAAACACCTCAACTCCCTATTCCCTTCAAAAAAAAGCACGAACATACCGTCCGCGCTATTTTATACCTTATTGCGAAACAACACTATCCCCTCACAAACACCGCAATAGCCCCCGAAGTATCCTTTACTTTCAATTCCGTCAAAGTCAAATTCAAAATCTCTTCCGATACGTTCGTACCATCAATAACGGTAGTAATGTGATTGTCGGTTCTTACATAAGTACCCGATTGCGTCGTCAGCGCGCATGGACTGCTACCCGAGTCATAATTCCCTGCCGTCACGGTATTGTCCGAGTGAAATTCGAAATAATCCTTATAACAACCACTCTCATTCTGTGGCGGATCGGTCAAGACTTCCTGCCCGGCGATGGTCGTGCCTATTTTACTAAAATTCCATTTTCCGATTAAAGGGGCGAGTGTCGACCCGCCATTGTTGTCTCTCGAACAACCGGAAAGGAAGAGCCCTATGCCCATGGCAAGTGTGAATACGATGCTTCGATTTTTCATGTTCCTATATTTAAAATTGTAAAGGCTAAAGTAGACACGATACTCCAAGGAAGTCTTGCACTATTTTGCATTTAATTTGTAAAATTTTGAGGTGTCCTACTGAGTTAACAGCAACTAAAACAAATTGTTATAATAGCACACAGATAGCGCGGAATTACTTCGTCAGTTCGCTTCGCTCGGGTGCAGTCCGTGCCCACAAATAAATACAAAATAAGAAGCATGAACTGGCCCGGTCCTATTATTCACTTCATCGTATAATACCCAAAACGTCAACCTCAAAGCAGCCCCCTGCCCTTATAGAAAAAGCTTAAAAAAACAACGCCGAATCGAAACGGCAGCACTCCACGAGTTGACCCGCTTCAGCGGGGAACGGCTTGGGGTGCGGAGTGAAGATTCAAGGTAGTTTTTGAGCTTTTTATATACGAGGCATGATTTTTTGTTTCTTTTGTATCAAGACAAAAGAAAAATAACCTGATTACACTAATGCTCCTCTCACGACAACTAGCCCCAATCGCGCGGATGTTCACCTCGCGACAGATAGCGCGGAATTACCTCGTCAGTTCGCTTCGCTCGGGTGCAGTCCGTGCCCACAATCAAAACATCAAACAAAAAAAACTCCCAATCACCACAGCGATCAGGAGTTTCAAATACAATTTTTGATTTGCGATGTTAGATTTGGGATTTCCTAAATCTATTTTCTATTATCTATTATCTAACATCCATTATCCTAAATCAAAACCGCGCTACCCAAATACACACTACTCGCCCACTTCGTTTCCGCGGCGTTCACCACCGAAAGCCAAGTGTGTACTGTGTCCCCTACCCAAGTGTCGGGCAACGCGAGTGTAAATACGGCATCCGTGCGGGTAGCCGCCAACTCTTTGTACGAAAACAATTCGCGCGACGGGTTAAACACCACCACCAAAATCGTATCAGTAGCTTTAGCCTCGCCTTCGCCAGAATTGTCTTGCCAAATGTACTTCAATTCGGCACCCGCTTGAGCACTCACGGCAGGTTGCCCTACTTGAAGCAGATCGCCCTTGCTGATAATCACCTTGGGGCAATCGATCTCAAAGTCGGGATACGTCCCTGCAATGGCTTCGGTATTGTGGTACGAAAATGCCAGATTGTAACGCGATTTCTCTCCGGAAGGTTGTCCGAAATAAGCACTCAATAACGCTTTTATTGGCGCTAAAAAATGCGCGGTGAGTGTAAACCGTGCCTGCACTTTCAATTGTTTTTCCGAAGGCTGACGCCCCGATTTCTTAGGTAGGCTGCGCATCACGTCAAGACCGCGCCAATTAAAACCTACTACAGTGCCTACTTTTCCTGAGAATCCACCTAGGATTCCTTTATTGATAATTCCCATGATACTAAAAATTTAAAGATTACTAAATAATATACAATTTGTATTAGGCTGCAGACCAAATCGTTAACGAATATAAAATGGGTTTTTTAAACTTCCAAGCACAGGGTAACCGTTGCCCTCTTTTGACCTAAAAAAGGTACAAAAGGCCACGTAAAGCCTTAAAAGGTCTCAAAATACCCTAAAAAGGCACAAAAAGGCACTTTTTACCGAGGACTCCCATGGGTTTGTTACAGAGTGCTTCGAGGATGCTTCGAGAACGTTACAGAAAAATGCCGTTTTCTCGAAGCATCCTCGAAGCACTCTCGAAGAAAACCAAAGCACTTTGCCACCTCAACAAAAGCAAAACAGACTTTGGCACATTATTTGAAAACGAAAAATTAACACGTTAAATACCACAGGCAAAAGCCTTATCGTGCTGGATCACTGATTGTTATATTTTAAAAATCCATCACCATGTACCGAATTGTAGTGAATACTAAAGATGTCTGTCAACTCACTGGAAAAGGAGTCAAATACTCCCGATCGCTGATGAAAAAAATCTACTCGCATTACAACAAAAACACCGATTTGCCATTGACTTTTTTTGAAGTCTGCGATTACCTGCGGATCGACGTGGAAAAAGTAAAACACTGGATGCGCTAATACGAAATGAGTAAGAGCGCAAGGAACTGAAGAAGAAAACCCGATCGCGCGGAGGTTCCTCTCGCGACGAATAGCGCGGATTTACTTCGTCAGTTCGCTACCGCTCGGGTGCAGTCCGTGCCCACATACAAATACAAAATAAGAAGCATGATCTTACCATACCTATCAACGCACTACGGGAGACAAGTCCTACGTTAGAAGCACGGATTTGCCATACAATGGATAGGCCATAATCTTTACTAGTCGACTATGATATCCAGATTTTGCCTACATTTGACAATAGCAACGATAGAGCAAAAGTATCACTATCACACCCTTGATGGTGCTATCGCGATTATTTTGTTAGTGGTAGTAGTACGTTACCGATAATTGCTTTGAAGTTGGAACTTTGATTGAACAACGACGACTTAAATGAAAAATAATAATGGTATGAGAAAAATTATAACGCTTCTTTTAATTTTGATGGCAGTGCCTCTTTACTCGCAATGGATAGAACAAAATTCAGGGGTTGACAAAGCATTGAATGATGTTTATTGCGTAACACAAGATCTTGTTTTTGTAGTTGGAAATAATGGAATAATATTAAAAACTACTAATGGCGGTACAAATTGGATACAAAAAAATTCAGGAACTATCCAGGATTTAATGAAAGTACAGTTTGTCAATTCAAATGTTGGTTTCGCGTTGGGTGCTGGGACGTTACTTAAAACTATAGATGGAGGGGAGAACTGGAACCCTATTGATATAGGCGGAACGAGTAATTTTTATTTTCCATGTGGGTTGTCATGTATAAGTGAAAATGTATTTTACATTTCTTCTGCCCTTTGGTTTAAAAAGACTATAAATGGCGGTATTACTTTTGAAACGCTTGAAGTACCCGTTGGTCAGAATATTGAAAACATCCAATTCCTTACGGAACAAATAGGCTATAAGAAAGGTCTTGATAAACTTTACAAAACAAATGATGGTGGTACTACTTGGACTGTTATACTAAATAATTATGATAATGGCCCTTTTTTCTTTCTTAACCAAAATATAGGCTTTGTCAACTCAAGTGGAGCTTTTTATAAGACTACTGATGGTGGATTAAATTTTTCTTTAATGGAGTATCAAGATGAATCAATGTTGCAAGGGATAGACATATTTTCTCTAAATGAAAACGTAATATGGCAAGTTGATGGTTTATTTTTATTGTGTGGCTGTCCACCGGAATATTGCGTTACAAAAAAAAATCAATTAGAAAGTCCCGAAAACCAAGTTATACATAACTGTGATTTAGTAGCTGGTTGGAATTCAATGTTAAGTGCAATTCACTTTGCTAATGATACAAATGGCTATGTGGTAGGTTATTTTAGTTATACAGGAGATATGGGTCCGCCGCTTTCAAAAGGCACTATTTTTAAAAACTCAACCGGAAGTATGCTAGGAACAAATAAAGCTGATAAAAAAAATGAGATCACTATATATCCTAATCCTGCTTCTGATAATATAATGGTATCCTTCTCTGATAATTCAAAAAAAACTTTTTCTGTAGAAATAACCAACTGTTTGGGCGAAATGATATTTTCCAAATTTTATCAAACAGAAAATACTGCGATGATTAATGTAGAATCATTGTCGAAAGGAATTTATTTTCTAACGATTACACGTCAAGAAAAAAGAAATACACAAAAAGTCGTTATTAAATAATGACTTGAATATTCAGGCAAATAAATTGCAACTATCGGTAACAAATGCTAAATCTCATGGCTAATTTTCGGTAAGTTGTTCGTTTCTTTTTCCTAACTTCGCTCTGTCGGTTATGGAAAAAAAGCTTTCTGTAAATCGCCACGAGCACTATCAAGGAAACGTTGGCGGCAATTTTGCCAAAAGACAGGAAATGGAACTTAATAAATCAAACATGAAACTACTACCTACCCTCCTACTACTTTTAGTAGGACAAATTACTTTCGGACAAGACAGAGTTCAAAGAATCGACAGTTTGCTGAATGCATTGTCCGCGGATCAAAAAATAAATGGAAATGTGCTGATAGCAGAACATGGGAAAGTAATCTATAAACATAGTTTTGGAAATGCTAATGAGGAAAAAAAACAAAAATTAGAGGAGAATTCAGTTTTTGAATTGGCGTCCGTATCCAAACAATTTACGGCCATGGCGATTATGATCCTGAAAGAAAAAAAGATGTTGAATTTAGAGGACGATTTTACGAAATATATTCCGGAACTATCCCACTATAAAGGTATTACCATTAGAAATTTGCTCAACCATACAGGAGGGCTTCCTGACTACGAAGAAGTCATGGACACCTTATTTGACAAAAATAAAATTGCCATCAATCAGGATATTATCACTTTGTACGCCAAGCATCATCCTAAAATTTTATTTGAACCCAACACCAAATGGAAATATAGCAATACCGGTTATGCGCTTTTGGCTTCTGTGATTGAAAAAGTATCGGGAATGAATTACGTAGATTATTTAAACAAAGTAATTTTCAAACCAATGAAGATGAATAACACAACCGTTTTTAGAAGAAGATATACCACGCAACAAATAAAGAATTATGCTTTAGGGTATGTGTATTCAGACAGCTTAAAAAAATATATTTTGCCTGATGACTTTGCGGAGACTAAATATGTGATTTGGCTGGATGGAATTGTGGGTGATGGCACGGTAAATTCAAATGTAATGGACTTATTAAAATGGGATAGAGCTTTATACACCAATAATTTACTTTCAGCAGAGGGAATGAAAGAAATTTTTGAAGTGGCGACGTTAAACGATAATTCTAAAACCAAATACGGGTTCGGTTGGTTTATTGAAGACAATGCTGATTTTGGAAAAAGTGTATCGCATAGTGGTGGTTGGCCAGGGTACAAAACATTCATCGATCGGAATATTACCAATGATAAAACAATTATCATATTACAAAATCACGAGAATGTTGCCATGCCTGTAAAATCAATTCGAGCAATTTTATACAATAAACCACTCCCTAAACCAATGGTAAGAAAAGAAATTCCATTAAGCACGGAACAAGTAGCGCCATTTGTTGGCATATATGAAATTGAAAAAGGTTTTGAAATTAAAATTACCTTAGAGAAAGATCAGTTATTCGCGCAACTTACAGGACAAAATGCTATTCCAATTTTTGCCGAAAGCGAAGTATCTTTTTTCTTAAAAGTGGTAGAGGCACAATTGCAATTTGAAAAAAATGAAAAAGGCGAAGTAATAAAAGTATATTTAGTACAGAACGGAAATAAAATGAAAGCCAAACGAATAAAATAAAAAACTGCCTAATAAGAGCAAACTCGCTTCAATCCAGCTGCGCATTCTATGATAAAAAACAAATAAAAAAAGCTAAAATTATGATGCAAATTTATAAGTGTTAATATACGATGTTTCTCTGTTTACAACAGCAAAAACTCTACTGATAAGTTTGCATCTGATATTGTTCAAAACGAGCATTGAATTTTTACCTTCATCTTTCTTTTTAATATAATATTCCTTCAATTGCGGATCATATTTTAGTGTGGTCATAGCGCACATTTGAAGCAAAGTCTTCATCTTTTTATCAGCCATATGATTTACTTTTGTTCTTCCTTTTATACTAGTTCCTGAGCTGTATTCAAAAGGCGCGACTCCTGAATAACAAGCAAACTGTCGCCAATTTTTAAAAGCTGAAAATCCTTTTGTAGCGATAATAAAATATAGGCTGGTTTGCTCACCAATACCAGGAACTGATTTAATTAATGCATATTGTTTACTGAGCTCTTGATTAGATTTGATTATTTCCTTAATTCTCTTCTCTATTTTATTAATGCTTTTCTTGATAGTGTTTGTTAAAGATTGATTAATTGTTGAAACTTCTTTGAAAACCTCTTTATTAACAAACTCGATGTTTTCTTTAGTTGTTTCTAAAAGCAATAAGGATTTAAGCGCCTTTTCTCTTTCTGTATACAGCATTTTTAGTTTTTGTATATCAATTTCTGCTAATTTGAATAAGCGCAATTTATCAATGTTTCTAAAGCTATAATAGGATATATCTTTAGCGTCCGTTTTGTCATTCTTTCCTCTGGATATTCCTTTTGAACGTTTGATTTCAATAGCTGGAACAATCCATAAATCTAATTCTAAACCTAATAGAGTACAACTCAAATGATTCGTGTAAACACCAGTGTTTTCGCAACAAAACAAAACATCTTTTAATTCAATTTTTCGCTTAATCAATAGCTTTACAAAATCAGTTATAGATTTTGGATTATTATTAATCACAAAATGTTCTGATTGTAATGTTTGGGAATTTAGGAGATTTACATCAAATTTCAATTTCGAAATATCGATTCCTGTGTAAAATAAATAATTTTTCATAAATTTGGTTTTAGGATAAACAAAAATGTTGAACTTCTTTAGAGCCTTTATTAGACCGCTATGTCTATCATTCTATTTGAAGCAATTCAACTGGGTTCAAGGAGAAGGCAGAGGACTAATGCGCAGCCTAGTTCTTAACTAGCAAAGTCTAAAGTTCACCTCTGCTTTCCTTTGAATAAATTTAATCATTTCCTATCGAATTCAAAGTAAAGGCAAAGTCTACAGACTTTGAGCCATAACAAATATCTTCGCTCGGTAGGTTATCATAAAAAGATTTCCAAAAGCATCCACAACTCTAGCAAGAAAACGTTATGAGCTTTAGCTTTCGAATCTCGGAGAATTCAACAACATCCCATCGAATTCTAATTCAAAACCGTCGAATTCTAATTGGAAACCATTGATTTAAAATTTTATGGTTACTTTTATATATCATTATTAAAACTTCAACCATGAAAAAATTACTACTCCTCAGTGCTCTATTACTTACCTTAGTCTCACAAGCTCAAGACGTCTGGACAGAATATGCAACGGCGCAGCCTGCTGTCAGCACCGGGGTGCGCAGTATTTCTATTGTAGACGCTAATAATACTTGGCTTAATATGGGCTGCGGGACTACTGGCTGCACCACTATTAGACGATTTGCAAAAACAGTCAACGGTGGTAGTGTATGGACAACGGCCGCGATTGATTTAGGGCCAAGCTCTACGAATCTTCAGATTGCTAATATTCATGGTGTATCTGCTGATGTAGCCTATGCCTCTGTTTTTCCAACTGCTGCTGGAACGCTAGGTGGTATTTGGAAAACCATGGATGCAGGTGTGTCATGGACAAAGCAAACAACAGCTGCCTTTTCCGATTCCAACTCTTTTACTAATATGGTCTATTTTTGGAATGCCAATGAAGGGATTGCCATGGGTGACCCTGCAAATGGCTATTTTGAAATTTATAAAACCCTTGATGGCGGCACCAACTGGACTCGCATTGGATCTACACCTGCGCTTATTCCGCTCGACATACAAGAGTATGGTTTGCATGATCAATTTGCCGTTAGCGGGAATAGTATTTGGATTGGGACTACATTTGGCAGACTATTACATTCTACGGACAAAGGTGCCACTTGGTCGGTTTTACAATCTCCGATTCCTGATTTTGGAGGAGGAATCAATGGAAACCAAAGCGCTGATTTCGCATTTAGGGATGCCAATAATGGACTGCTGCAAACCAGTGAATATTTATTGTATAACACCAATGATGGCGGTGTTACATGGAATAATGTGCCATGGGCGGGTGTGTTAAGAACCTTTGATATTGCAGCTATTCCTGGTCTGCCCAATGCTTATGTTTCTGTGGGCGAGGATATAGATACGTTCGAAAGAGGTTCCTCTTATTCACCTGACGGAGGATTTACTTGGATATCCATTAACGATAATCCTGACGTGAACTATGTGGATGGGGGAATTATTACAATGTTAAATGCAAATGTCGGATTTGCTGGTGGGTTTAACACTTCCCCCACTGATGGAGGAATTTTCCGCTGGAACGGTGGAATTAATTTTGGAGGGCCAATAATTTCGTTAAATGCGTTTATAGATTCCAACAACAATAATATTAAGGATGGAGCTGAAACGGATTATTCTGGCGGCACCTTCAGCTATCAGATAAATTCCAATACTCCTTATTACATCAATTCTAATAACGGGCAATATTTTTTGTACAATATAGATCCACTCGATAGCTATACTCTAGGTTTTTCAATGCTACCTGGCAGTAGTAATTGCAGCAATTCGTATACACTGCCTGTAGCTTCTTACAGTAATGTTACTGTAGCGGCTGATGCCGGAACGGTCATGTATAGTTTTCCGCTAGTCCCTACCAATGCTGGCTGCTCAGATTTGTTGGTAAATCTTGCTCCTATTGGTGGTTCTCCAAGACCCTCGCGGACCTATACAAATAATTTAACTTATAAAAATGGCGGTGACCAACCAATCGCCTCAGGAATGGTGACTTTTATTAAAGACCCCAATGCCACCATAAGCAGTCTTTCCCAAACCGGTACCGTTGCCACACCAACTGGCTTTACTTATACGTTTACTAACCTGCTGCCTAGTGAGCAAAGACATATTGCTATAGACATGCTTTTGCCTGCGATTCCTTCTATAGCTATGGGCCAGATCCTTACCGCAACAGCATCGATAACACCAACGGATACCTATTTTGAAAATAATACGGCTTCTCTATCTCAGACCATTGTAGCGTCCTACGATCCCAACGATATGACCGAAAATCACGGTGGTAAAATCCTGCATTCCAGCTTTACCAATAACGATTACCTGACGTATACCATCCGCTTCGAAAACACCGGAACCGCAGAAGCTTTTGACGTCAATGTAGTTGACCTACTCGATGCAAAACTCGACGAGACTTCTATCCGGATGATTGATGCCAGCCATGATTATACCCTTGAAAGAGTAGATTCGAACTTAACCTGGAACTTTGCCAATATTAATCTGCCGCCCTCTGTTGCCAATACAATGATAGGAAAAGGATATATCGTTTTTGAGATCAAACCAAAACCCGGCTACGCAGTCGGTGATATTATCCCAAATACCGCCAACATTTATTTCGATACCAATCCGGGAATTGTTACCAATACTTTCAATACAGAATTTGTTGCAACCCTGGCTGTCAATCAATTTGATGACTCAAATTTTACGGTATACCCTAATCCAACCACAGGCCTTATCAATATCTCCTCTAAAAAACCAAATTTAATCATCGAATCTATTACGCTACTAGATGTCCTTGGAAAAGAGATCATCAACCAAAATATAAACGTATCAAATACATCCACCGATATATCACAACTGTCAAACGGCCTGTATTTCCTCAAAATAAAAAGCAATGGAAAGGAAAAAACAATCAAAATTATTAGAGAATAAAGTTCTTACGTTGCAAGTACCGTAGGGGCCGAGATTGTCCTTTACATTGCCAAACTATAACTACCGCAAACAAATGCTACATCTCATGGCTAGTTTTTCGGTAGTTTGTTTGTTTACTTTTCATAACTTCCCCGCTACACAGATAGCGCGTACTTGAAGCCGAGCGAAGCAAACTGACGAAGTAATTCCGCACTATCTGAATGGTGCAGATTTCAATTGAAAATAAATCATGCGTTTGGGCAATTTGTCGTAGCATGTTCCAACCTTGGCAAAAAAATGATATCTTTCCCACTAGTTTTCAAAAGATAAAAATGGAACGTACGCTAGTACAAAAAAGCATCAAAAGTGAGTGTCATTAAAGAAATCTACGATGTTGCCAAAGACAGCGCAGCATTGGCCACCAAAGCTGCAGCCTTAAAACGCGCCCTCAAAACAGAGCTGAAACTGAACAAAAAAATACTGACCGACATTGGCAACTCGGCTATTATTGATCAAGCTCGTAGGATAGCAATTATCGAGATGCTCGATATCGAAGAACTAACCGCCGCAGTGCGCTACGAAATGCCCTATACCGCCATATCAAGAAGAAAAGTGACGACGGTATTAGCCGAAAAGCACACAATCAAACGACTCGTAGATTATGATTTAGAAAAACTAATTGAAGCGTTGTATCTGATGATTTCCTACTTGAAAAAAGATGCTAAAAACACCCAAATCGATTTGAACCTGCGCCTCATTAACATCAATAAATACAATAATGTACTCTTGGAACTCCTGAGTTAAGAAGCGAGGAAACTAGTACTACAAAATCTGCTCTAATCCGTCCAATCCGTGGCTAAAATATAAAATGACTGGTAAAATAAAATACGAATTCACCACTACCCTATGGCAACACTCCGCTACTGGTGGTTGGCATTTTGCGTCGCTGCCAGAAGCAACCGCTACTGAAATACGAACACTCTTAAAATCCTCCGAAGAAGGTTGGGGTCGACTCAAAGCCACTGCAAAAATCGATACCACCGAATGGAAAACCGCCATTTGGTTTGATACGAAAAGAAATACGTATTTGCTTCCGGTAAAAGCGAACATTAGATCCAAAGAAAAACTTACTCTTGGTACAGCCATTACCGTAGTGATTTGGGTGTAGCTACTTTAATAGGATTCTCAAAAATATAAACATCAAAACAAACTAGCCATGCAATCAAATCAAACATTTTTTACTATACTACTACTATTATTCTCCACGTTAGTGAATGCTCAACCTCGAATAGGAAACTTCATCAATGCCAACATTGGTTTAGGGGTTACTTCTGCCTCCTATGATAAGCAAGATATTGGTGGTAAAGGCTTTTATGTGCAAGGGGAATATATACACGCTGTAAACAATTGGTTTGGTGTAAGACCCTACGCTGGATTTATCATCACCTCTCCAGACGATGACGAAACCCCAGATGTTAAACCCGATTATGGAGCCAGTACCAAGGCTTTTTTACTCGGTGGAAAAGTTCGTTTTTGTGTCCCTTTACCTTATGTTGCTCCGTACTTAGAAGTAGGTTTTGGTCTATCCATTGGCACATTCGTGACGTACACTCCCGATGACGAAATCAATAAAAAAGGAGTCGTTCCACACATCCCTTTCGCTATAGGGATTGCCGTAGGTAGAAAGCATGCTGTAGATGTGGTGTTTTCCTACTATTACATGTCGAGTGTGAAACAATTCTCAGGTGCATTTGCTGTAGGACTTATCTTTCCATTAGATAACGAATAATAATTGTCTTTCACCAAACTCCGCAAAGTCTCCAGACTTTGGGCCATAACAAATATCCGATTGCTATTGTTAAACTAACGTAATTCTCTTGCTTCCTCTCTTGCTTCCTTTCTTGCTAATTTTTTTTCTTTCTTTTTTTCGTTTTTCTCATTGTAGACACGTTGTGCCTCTATTCTAGCAGCGCGTTCTTGGTCAATCTGAACTGGTCGTTGCGGTTCTTGTTGTATTTTGTCTTGATCTGTTTCTTGACGATCTCCTTCTTTTTCAACCTGAGCAATGCCAACTGCGATTCCTACAAAAAAGAGAATGGATACAAATATTTTTTTCATGATTAAGTAGCTTTTAAGAGTTAAAACATACTACGAAATTAGACTTTAGTCTATGAACTGAATTGCAGTATTCTTAGAAAAAATTGTATAATTCACTTCTTATTCTGTTATTCAAATTGTGAAGTTAGAGCGACCTCTAATTTCTCAATCTTTAAAACATTCAATAGAAAACCATAGAAGTCCAGATAGTGCATAAAACTGCAAAGTCTCCTTGTCTAATCTTTCGTCAATTTCCGAAAGACCGTTTTATCTCCAATAATTTTAACCAAATACACACCCTTGGCTAGATCAGTCACATCATAATGCAACTGTTTAGCATATAACTTGATCAATTGCCCTTGTAGCGAATAAATTGCCACCTGCTGGATAGTGTCCTCCGATTGCAATTCGAATGAATCACGAGATGGATTAGGAAACATAACCATTCTTTTTTCTGTTGTGGTAGGTATTTCCGTTCCTAAAGTTGGATCGAGATAGGCATACAATTCCGTTCCAATGCCGCTTCCGTCATTGGCTCCAAAATACAAATCGTAATTGAATACGATTAAGTTGCTAACGTCACTATCTCCTGTTGGGTTAATGGGGATCTTTGCCGTACCTGTAGTCGTTCCGTCAGTAACCCACAAATTGGAGTCAAAATCGATCACATTGGAAGCTATAAAATAAAGTTTCCCGTTATATTCGGTCATATCACTAATGATCGTGCTATCTGATCCTGGAGTTAAGTCTTTAACCATAACCGTTCCAAGAGCAGAACCTGTAGTTTTCCACAATTCTTCTCCGTTAATTCCATTATTTGCTGTAAAATATACATTGGATCCTACTTGGAAAAAGTCGGAAGGATTGCTGCTCAAGGTTGGCATACCGCCACCGCCTCCTACTCCATTAATATCTTTAATCAATTGGGTTCCTGCGTTGGTTCCGTTTGACCGCCATAATTCTCGTCCAGTTGAACCGTTGTCTGCGCTAAAATAGATCCAATTGCCCAAAACGGTAATCTCACGTGGATTGCTGCTTGCCAAGAGCGTGGTTGCTATGTCTTTTATTAAAGTTACATTCCCAGCTCCGTCGGTTTTGTATAATTCGTTACCTGTATTTGAATTTGGATTGGCAGCATATACCAAATCAGTTCCAAAAACATCTAAACCTGACGGATTAGTAATGGTCGCACCAGAACCGAGGTTGACATAAGGTACTGTTCCAATTGTGGTTCCGTCCGTTTTCCATAATTTTTTACCCGTTCCATCATCAGCAGTGAAAAAGCATAACGAATTCAACACTGTAAGTTCCGAAGGTTGCGATGATGCAGCCGATGTAGTATTTATATTCTTGACCAAACTTATTGTAGCGCCATCAGACATATACAATTCAATACCTGTGGCATTACCAGAAGCAACGGTATTAGGCGCGAAAAGTATTTGGTTATTCAATACAACTTGTCGACTCAATTGCGAAGTGGCCAATCCCGTAAATTTAGCTAGATTGCCATAAGCATTGCATGCTGTACTATTAAATCCAGCTTTCGTAATGCGACTAAAAGAGCCCGTACTGACACTGTTAAAACTCGCTAAGAAATGTGCTTCTCCGTTCAAAACCGCATTGCTAAAAGAAGTTCCAGTAGTCATGGCAACCAAACCCGAAGTGGCATCAATAATATTTGAACTGTTATCAGTAGTCCCATCGGTATAAAACGGATAGTTAATCGCTCCTTCCGTAGCAGTATAAACCAATCGGTTATTCAGAACCAATCTTGGCAAAGCACCGGAAGAATTATTGCCATCGTGGTTCTTCACCAATCGCAATTGCGCATGGGATGAAAGTAGACAACCTAGTGCAACAGAAAGTAATAGTTTTTTCATGATAGCTCCTTTTAAAGTAATAGTGTAAAGGTATAAAAATAACTTTTTTTTGCTCTCATTTAACTTGGAAAAGGTAAAAAGTAGATCCCTTGAGGTAATCATTCAGTGCTATTTCGTCTGTAATTGAATCCAATCTACAATAGTTTTCATAGCAATGGGAGAAAATGTTTGCTGAATATCGGCATATTCACTCGGTGACCCGGTAGTACATTCTTGAAACAAGTGATTTAGATTTGGAATAATTTGAGTCGTTACTTTCTTATTACCCCCTTTCGTCAATGCATTTTGTATGGCAGTGATATTTTCTATAGCTGGTACTTGTAAATCTTTAGAACCATTCATTGCTAATACCGGACATTTCACTTTTACGAGTGCGGTAGCAGGATCATATTGAATAAAATACTGCATCCAAGGACTCGATAATTGATTTTCGATAGCTTGAATTTCTTGCTCTTTGGCTTTTTTATCCTTTTCAGCCGTAGGGTTTTCTTCTTCTATTTTTTGAAAGTAACGATTTAAATCGGTTTTAAGTTGATCGTCCGTTTTGGCTCTTTTTACAATTTCAAAAGCGCCTTTATTTGTTTTTTGTCCAATGGCTATTTCGGTTTCACTAACGCCACCTACTCGCTCAATTAGCGCTTTTTGCAACAATAATATTTCGTCCCCAGGCAATCCTGTTCCTGCCAAAAGCACAATAAAAGATACGTTTTTATCAGTACTGGCAATTAAAGGTGCAATGACACCCCCTTCACTGTGTCCCATTAATCCAATCTTATTTGTATTGATTTCTTTACGCGTTTTTAAATAAGCCAATGCCGCTGAAGCATCGGCGGCAAAATCAGCAGTAGTGGCGCTCTTAAAATCTCCTTTAGACAAGGCTATTCCCCTATCATCGTATCGCAAAACAGCCATACCATTTTTAGTTAAATAATCGGAAAGCACCAAAAATGGCTTATGCCCCAAAAGTTCCTCATCACGGTTTTGCGGACCGCTACCTGAAATTAAAATTACTGCTGGATAAACCCCTTCTTTAGCCGGTAAACTTAGGGTTCCCGCTAGTGTAATTCCTGCAGCACTGTTTTCAAAACTAACTTCTTCGGTATAATACGAATAAGGTTTGATTGGTTCTTGTGGTCGAATTACTTTTTCCTTTTCTTTTATTTCTCTAGAAAGATTCATCGGAACAGACAAAGCACCTTGATTGAAAGTCCCAATCAAAACCTCGTCTTTACTTAAGATTCCTTCATAAAGGATATTTGCAGCTGGAATTGCAAGTTTGATAGTTCCATTTTCATAGGTAGTTGTTGAAACAGGAATTCCAATTGCTTTTTGATCTGGACTATCCATAGTGGCACTGTAACCACTTTCGGTTTTGGAGATATTAAAAACCAAACGCAATTGTGTGCCTTGCACTTTTAATATGCCATTCCATTGACCAGTAATGCCTTGCGCAAAAGCAGTTAGTGTTATTAATGAAAGACAAATAAAGTATCTGATTTTTTTCATGGAAAGAATTTTAGGTATTAAAGATATCAAATATAACAGAAATACAATTGTATCTACTTTCACTCTTTTTTAATACGTTTGTACAAACTCCCTATTATGAAAACTGAAAAACCCGTTCAATTAGTTACCTTACTAACACAATTGTTGTCTGAGACCGACAAAATGAATATTGGTAAAATTTATATCGACGTTATGGCAGCAGCGAAGCGTATCACTTTTGTCTCCCCAAACAATCCTTTTTCAGATTTGGTGTACCAACATCTCATTCAACTTTCTATCAAAGATTTTATTCATTCAGGGCGTTCGGAAGCGAGTGCTAAGGTTGTGTCTGATGTTATTGAAGTTATTTCTGAAGCTGATATAATGGCATAGTTGCATCGATACAAATAGATAAAATAGGTGTTTTGACCTACAAAAAAAGCCGAGAACAACTCGGCTTTTTCTATAAAATAAATTCAATTAATTATTTTTTACTCATCAAAATACGCAACACATACCAGAACAATAGCATGATAGAGGCAAACAACTGCAAAGCAGCACCTACATATTGTTCAGTATTGTATTGATCTTTAATTTGACTGGTTTGATATAAGATACTTGCCGAAGCTAAAACCACCATTCCTACGGAGAACCACAACCCTAAGTCGAAACCAAAAATAGCTCCTACTACTATGATTCCTAAAGAAATAAAACCACCAACGATCAAGGCAGTTCTTAAAAAAGAGAAATCGGTTTTGGTAAAAAAGACTACAGCCGTTAATCCAGAAAACATAAAAAGGGTAATAACAGCCGCTTGCATAATCATGCCTCCGCCTGCATATAGCATGGCAATTGTAATCATCGGGAGAAAAATAATGGCTTCGAGAAGTACATACAGTCCAAGTCCTAAATACTGCTGGTTTTGAGTTGGTGCAAATGCCATTTTGTTGGACATGGTAGTACCTAACCAAAAAAGGCCAATAATAAACAACCAAACAAAACGACCACTAATCATAGAGATTATCATTTCTGCTGGAACTAATTGTAACAATAAAGTCTCCACTAGAATAAACGCCAATAAAGCATAGGCTACATGCAAATATGTTTTCTTATAAAAAGTAGCTTTTTCAAGATCTGAAGCTTGAGATAACATTAGATTTTCTGAGTTCATAAATTTTTACGTTAAAAGTTATTCGAAAATATATAAAATAATATTTAATCCAATAAAGAATAGGCTTTATTTTACCAAGGTCACGATTATTTGATAATAATTTTCTTTGTATTCACAATTTTTTTATCGGAATCCAATAATTGTAAGGTATACATTCCTGAAGCAAGTTTGCTGACATCCAATTGTTTAAAAAATTTGCCTGAATATACTTCTTTGCCTTCTCCATTGAAAATGAATACAAAGTCAACCTTACTCTCCGTTTCGATATTGAGCATCGAATCGGAAGGAACAGGATATATAGAGGAAGTAGCATTAGTATAATTAGCAACGCTCAAAGCGTTGTTTTTCAATTCAATAATTCTATCGTCCGTAGCGATTGGCGTCCCTGTATAATCTCTATTAGAGGTGCAAATAAAAACACGTCCATCAGGAATTACTAAAACATCCCGCAATCTACCATAGGTATTCGTAATGAGAAAATTTTGTTGTACAATTTGTGTCCCGTCATCATTCAATTTCAATTGAATTAGTTTTTTATCTTTTAAAACCGCCAATAACAACGAATTATTCCATTCGGGAATGGCACTGTTTTGATAGAAATCTAAGCCACAAGGCGCTATTGATGGCGACCAACTCCAAATGGGTTCTTTCACATTATTAGCCGTACAAAAGGTGATTTCAGCTGCTGTATTGCAAACTCCTTCTACTGTCGACCAACCATAATTTCGGTTTACTTCAATAATATTAATTTCATCATTTGCACCAGTACCGTGTTCAGAGCTATACATTTTTCCATTGGCATAACACAATCCTTGTGGATTTCTATGACCAAAAGACCAAATATATTTACCTGGCATTGGATTATCGCTAGGAATACTGCCGTCTAAATTCATTCGCAATACTTTGCCATTAATAGAATTTAGATCTTGCGCTAAGGCTGGAGTACTGTATGTATCCCCTAAAGTTATAAATAATTTATCGCCCAATATTACCATTCTAGACCCATTATGAGAAACCCCAGCAGGGATATTTCCGAGAATAATTAACGGGTTTATTAATGTATTGTTGGTAGCATCGTATTCGTAGCGTACAATTTTTGAAGTTGTCGTAGTATTGGCGTAATGCACATACAAATAAGGAGAAGTTACAAAATTTGGATCCAATACCATTGAATGCAATCCGACACTAAAACCAAAAAGAGCTACATCACTAATCGAGAAAATTTGTTGCATTTCATAGGTAGTTGGATTCATTCTTTTGATGTTCCCTCCTAGCTCGGTAATCCAAATCCATCCGTCTTGTCCATAAACCATATCCCAAGGCACGTTTAAATTGGTTGCTACAATTGTTTGTTGAATTATGGTACTTTCTTCCGTGATCTGTGAGTAAGAAAAAGTAGTGAAAAATGAAATTATTAAAATAAATGGAGAGAAAGTTCTTTTCATTGTTTTTGATTTTGATTTTGATGAATACTAACGAATGAAAGTAAATGTAAACAATTAATTAAAACCTAAGTCAAGTGTCATTACCTAAATTAGTTATACAAAGTGTTAAGAGTATCCTTTAAATAAAAAAAACATTAAAAAACTATCGAATTCTAATTCATATCCATCGAATTCTAATTGATAACAAGACTAATAAGAATATAATCTGATATTTACTAAATAATAAAAAAAACTTGCTATGAAAAAATTATTATTTATTTCAATCTATTTAACTGCTATGACTTCACAGTCACAGTTTGAGGATTTTTGGACTGAATACGCAACGGCACAGCCATTAACAAGCACAGGAGTACGAAGTATTTCTATTGTAGACGAAAACACTACTTGGCTCAACATGAGTGATGGAAGTGGTAATGGCCAATCACTTCGGCGTTATTCAAAATCTTTAAACGGTGGAACTGTTTGGACCACAGGCGCAATAAATTTGGGTGTAGATTCTGTTAACCTTGATATTGGTAATATTCTCGGTGTTTCGGATTTGGTAGCTTATGCTGCTGCATATCCAACCTTACCAACTGCTCGTGGTGGCATCTGGAAAACAACAGATGGCGGAACCACATGGACAAAACAAACCACTGCAGCATTTTCGGACCCAAATTCATTTACAGATTTAGTCTATTTCTGGAATGCCAATGATGGTGTTGCCTTTGGTGATGCAATCGATGGTTATTATGAAGTTTATACTACATCCAATGGTGGAGACGCATGGACACGGGTCGCTTCAACACCTTCACTTGTACCAACTAACAGTCAAGAATGGGCCATTGTTAATAATTTTGAAGTTAGAGGCAATACAATATGGGTAGGTACAGCTGCTGGGCGATTCATAAAGTCTGTTGATAAAGGTCTTACTTGGAGTGCAATGCAAACTCCTGTTGATAGCTTTGATGGTTTTGGTTCTGCGAATATGGCTTTTACAGATCAAAATAACGGATTAATCCAGACTAATATATATCAATTATTTGCTACAGCAGATGGGGGTTCAACTTGGTCAGAAGTTGCTAATGCAAACATTAGAAACTTTAATATTGCTGCAATACCAGACATGCCCAATGCATATATTTCTATAGGTGAAGATATCAATGAAGCTATACGAGGCTCTTCTTTTACACTAGATGGTGGTGTAACTTGGGAAAATGTCAATGATTTTATTGATGAACTTGATATAGACGGTGGTCAGATTGCTATTTTAAATTCAAATAATGCTTTTGCCGGAGGATTTAGTAATAGCCCTACAGTAGGTGGTATTTATAAATTGGGAGATGGTGTCTTTTTTAGATTGACACAACTCGCTGTTACTTCTTTCTCTGATGATAAATCAATAAAAGCATTTCCTAACCCAACTAGTGGTGTTTTAAATATTACTGGAAAAAATATTAAGCAAGTTGTTGTGTCAGATGTTTTGGGAAAACAAATTGCTTCAACTACCTACGGTAGTTTAGAAAATGTAACTGTAGACTTTGATTCATTTGTTGGGGGAGTATATTTTCTAAGTGTTACCAATGAAATAGGCACTTCAGTTTTAAAAGTGGTAAAAAAATAAATAAAATTTGGGTTGGTTATTACGAAACCATTAGTGAAAGCTAATGGTTTTTTAATTTTTCAACATTTATACTTATAGTGTAACGAATTTTCTAATTTTAGTCAAATGTATTCATCATCAAATCAAAATCATGAACCGATTTACTTACCTTCGAATAGCATTGTTACTTTTTGTTGTAACAAGCTGCACTTCATCCAAACAATATACGTATTCACTTACCAAAAACTACCAACCCGACGATAGGCAACTCTATGAAGAAATTGTTCGTTTAGATTCTTCCTTCTTTGGCGCCTACAATACTTGCGATACAAATTTAGATGTCTATGCAAATTATTTTTCGGAGGGCATTGAGTTTTACCACGATAAAGGTGGTTTGATGACTTCAAAATCTGAACTCATTGCTGCCACAAAAAAAAATGTCTGTGGGAAAGTAACACGCAAATTGATCAAAAGAAGTATCGAAGTATATCCTATCAAAGATTTTGGGGCTATCGAAATTGGCTTGCATCAATTTCACAACAGTGCAGATCCCAATGCTAAACCAAAAGTGGGGCGCTTTACTGTAATATGGAAAAAAGAAAACAACACTTATAAAATTGTTCGTGTTATTAGTTTGCATTAATAATGCATTTATTTCTTGTTGATAGAAATCAATTTACTATTTTTAAACACAATTTAAACAATACCCTACTAATTGCTGATACGCATGTTTACACAAATAAAAAATGGTTTTTGGGCTTTTTGTCTTTTACTATGTTTCCCATTATATTCCCTTGGACAAATTCTACTCTTCATTCATGACCAAAATCATCAAGATTTTTATAAAGGAATCCATGATCATAGTTCAAGTTGGGTTAATTCTCATTTAGTTTTAATGATTGCTTTACTTTTAATGATTCCTGCCTATTTAGCCATAGGTTCCTTTTTAAAAAATCGCAATTACCCAATTTGGTTTGGGCTCAGTTTTTTATTTACAATACTTTCCATTTTTGTAATGTTTGGTCAGTTTACTATTGATCTTTGTTTGGTAGAACTATTCAAATTACCTCAAGATCAGGCTTATTTACTTCTAGACAAAATACAAGCGAATGCAACTATCGGAGCTTTATTCTACGACAACTCCAAACTATTCTTTTTGTTGAGGTATTTGGATTTTTGGTTCTTAGGACAAATCTTCTTAGCTGCTGCATTTCTAAAAGCAAGAAAACTTCCTAAATGGGCATTAATTGTGTTTTTTATTGCATTAGTATTAACTCAATTAGGGATACTATTTCATCCCGTTTATGGCAAAATTATCAAAAGATTAAGTTATTCAATATATAGTATTGCCTACATTCCAATTGCAATTTATATCTATAAAAACAAGAGAAGCAAAGTCACTTCTACTCCATCTTAAACCCAACCAAAGAAGTATTGTAGGGGAATGCATATTTTGAAATTTCATCTCCTTCAAGCCATTTTTCTTCATCTTTTTGATGCAAAATTACAGGCATGCGTTGTTTCGTATTATGGATATACTGCATCGTTTCATTGGCTTGAGTAGTCAATAATGTATATGTCCGAAGCTTTGTATTGGTTTCAGGTTGAAGCCAATCACTATAAAGACCAGCGAAGGAAAATATCTCGCTTTCATTACTTAAAATAATATAGGGAATCTTTGTTTTACCTTCATGACGCCAATCGTAAAATCGAGAAGCTGGAATCAAACATCGATTGGAAATGTTGTCTTTAAAACTTGGCAAACTTACTACTGTCTCGATTCGAGCATTCAACGTGTTTTTTCTAAAAGAAATCTCCGAAGCCCATTGTGGTAGCAAACCCCAACTTCCAAAAGAGATAATATCAGGGTTTTCATTTGTGATTATTGCAGTAGTTGGGTGTGAAAACCCGTTGTATTTATCATTGGTCACAAACAAATCTGGTTGTTGAAAAGATTTCTTAAATCGCTTCATTACCGCTGTTGCATTGTCAGGTAAACCAAAATAAAAACACATGTTTTTTATTTCAAAAATAAGAAAATAAACTGCTATCCTTTGTATTTAAAGGATTATACTTTTTAATAAATTAAGAAATTCGTCTCAAAATATAAATTGAGACTTTACTTTAGATTTAATCTTTTACTTTTGAACCCACTCAGGAATATTAAATAAAATTGATTTTTTTTGTAACAACTGTACCTTTTATGTGTCTATACAACAATCATAAATCAAGATCATTTTGATACGAAAGGTCAATTGATTATTAAAAAACACAAAAATACCAACCTAATGAAGAAATTTTTCATCGCCACAATTCTATTTTGTTTTCAATACATCGTTGCTCAAGAACAATCTGTAACTGGCAGTATTCTATTAAAAAAAGACATCTCTCCTTCCAACATTACGGTGCTCCTATTTCAATCAGAGAAAGATATATTACAAAAAACTACACTCACCAACAAGGAAGGTAATTTCAGTTTTGTGAATATTCCTGACGGAAGTTATTACATTCAAATTACTGCTTTGGGATATGAAGATTATAAATCCAAAACAATAACAAAAAACGTTTCAGCAGTATTATTACCCGTAATAACATTAACTGAAAAAACCAATCAACTTTCCGAAGTGGTTATCAAAACCAAAAAACCAATGATTCAAGTTTTGGCAGATAAAACGGTGTTTAATGTTCAAAATACCATCAATGCAACAGGAAGTTCAGGTTTCGATTTACTTCGAAAAGCACCTGGAGTTATCATTGACAACAATGACAATTTGATTGTTGAAGGAAAAACTGGGGTGTTAATTTACATTGATGGGAAACAATCCTACTTGACTAGTACCGATTTGACTAACTTTCTAAAAACTTTACAAGCCAACGATATTGATAGTATTGAAATCATTACGCAACCTTCTTCTAAATATGACGCTGCTGGAAATGCAGGAATTGTGAATATCAAACTCAAGAAAAATAAAAACTACGGAACCAACGGAAGTGCTTCATCAGGCGTTAATATTGGAAAATATGAAACCGCTATCAATTCACTTTCCTTAAATAATAGAAACAAAAAGAATAATATTTACGGGAATTATAGCAATCGTTTTGGTGATAACTATGAATTTATTAACATCTATCGGGAACAAAGCAACACGATATTTGATTCCAAAACTAAAACCAAAAACACTGTCAACGCCAATAATATCAAGTTAGGTTATGATTATTATGCGAATGACAAAAATACATTTGGAATAATAGTTAGTGGGAATTTTAATAATAATTATAACGATGCTCTTACACGAACGCCAATACGACCAATTAACTCCGCAGTGAATGATAGTATTCTGATTGCGAAAAGTATTGGTAACAATAAATCGTACAATCTATATTCAAATATCAATTATAAATATGCAGACACGTTAGGAGTAACCTTGAATATGGATGTAGATTATGGGAAATACGATAGCAAAAAAGAAAATTATCAACCTAATACGTATTATGAAAATAATGAAGTAACTATTTTGAATGAAAACAACAGCTTTCAGAATACACCTGTAAATATTGATATTGCTACTTTCAAAACAGATTACGAGCAAAATTTCCTCAAAGGGAAATTGGGAATTGGAGTCAAAACTTCCTTTGTTGAGACAGATAATACTTTAGGCTTTTTTGATGTTGTAAGCAATGTAAGCACATTAAATCCGAATCGTAGTAATCAATTTATTTATAATGAAAATGTCAATGCGGGCTATTTGAATTACAATAGAACTTTTAAGAAGGTTAATTTTCAATTTGGTTTGAGAGTTGAAAACACCAATTCAGATGGAAAATTGATTGCCTTACTATCGACAAATAACGAACGAGTTAAAAGAAATTATACGGACTTCTTCCCTAGTGGTGGGATAACTTATAATGTAAATGATAAAAACGCACTAGCATTAATTTACAGTCGAAGAATTGAAAGACCCAATTACGAATCCTTAAATCCATTTGAATATCAACTTGATGAATTGTCTTTTATACGTGGGAATCCCTTTTTGAAACCACAATATACAGATAATATAAAATTTTCACACACTTATAATTACTCTTTGAATACAAGCATCAGTTACTCGAAAGTTTCCGATTATTTTGCGCAAGTTATTGAAGCATCGGGTCCTAGTAAAAGTTATCTTACTTCAAGAAATGTAGCTACACAAGAAGTAATTAATCTAAGCATTTCCTATCCTTATGAAATCAAAAAGTGGTGGAATGTTTATTTTAGTGTGGATGCTTTTCAAAGTAAATTTATCGCCACAAACGACTCTTTTGTTTCAATAAAACAAGAAACCGTTAGTTTCTATGGGCAAAACAGTTTTAGTCTTCCCAAAGGAATCAATTTGGAAGTATCCGGATGGTTTAGTTCTCCCTCTATTTGGGGTGGAACGTTTAAAACTGAAAGTCTTGGTTCGTTAGATATTGCGGTTCAAAAACAATTTATGAATAAGAAACTTACTGCAAGAGTAGCGGTTTCCGATGTTTTATATACTTCCCCATGGAATGGAAGAACTGAAAACGCTTTTGCTAAAATAATTGGTGATGGTGGTCAAGATAGCAGACAAGTTCGTTTTAATTTGAGTTATAATTTCGGAAGCGATACGGTTAAAAAATCACGTCAACGCGATACAGGTTTGGAAGACGAAAAGAATAGAATTGGAAAGTAGATAGTTAGATTATTAGACTTTTAGACTTTTTTATTGCTAATCTTCATCTAAAAATCTAACAATCTAAAATACTTTTACTCCAGAAAAACCACATCTCCACTCCATTCCATAAAACCACCCAATAAATTATAAGTATTTTCAAAGCCTAATTGATTCATAATATTACAAGCTTGAGCGCTTCTTCCACCCGCTTTACAGTATATATAATAATTTTTAGATTTATCCAATGCATCTACTTTATAGATAAATCCTTGACCTTGGTAAATGTCTATTGGAAGCGCATTCGGAATAATTCCTTCACTACATTCCTCAGGTGTTCTTACATCTACTATTACAGCATTATCATCTTGAGCTAACTGTTCTGACCATTCCTTTTGAGATAAATCCATCCTTTTTTTTTGTAAAAATAGGAAAAAGTAATCTACACAAAAAAGTTTGAATTAATTGAATAGTACATTTCTATTAATTAACACAAAAATAACAAACATTTGTATATACAAATGAAAATATCTTATACATTTGTACCTACAAATATCATACGTCTTACTATGAAAATTGAAGAGTTAATAAAATCAAATTTAATTATAGACAATCCCAAAAAAGTAATCATCAATTTGATGTATACCTATAATGTAATTGGAGATAAACTAAATGAATTATTAAAACCTTTTGAATTATCTGGTGAACAATATAATGTTTTGCGAATTTTGAGAGGACAGAAAGGAAAGCCTGCCAATATGTGTTTGATACAAGATCGAATGCTTGCTAAAAACAGTAATACTACTCGTCTTATCGATAAATTATTAGTTAAAGATTTAGTTACTAGAAATGTATGTCCAGAAAATCGTCGTAAAATGGAAATCTTAATTACGAATAAAGGACTCACATTATTAGAAGATTTAGATCCTAAAATAGAAGCTTTTGATCGCTTTTTTGCAGATCACTTAAGCAATGAGGAATTGGAACAACTCAATCTATTACTAGAAAAATACAGACAATTATAAATTAATTTACCTATTATGAATACATTTATTGAAAACCAAAATTGGCGATATGCAACTAAAAAATTTGATGCGAATAAAAAAGTATCGGAAACTGATTTACAATTATTAAAAGAAGCGATGCGATTGTCCGCTTCTTCCTATGGTTTGCAGCCTTATCAAATTATTTTTATAGAAAATACTGATTTACGAGCAAAATTGCAACCTGCAGCTTGGGGTCAAAGTCAAATTGTAGAAGCTTCTCACCTAGTTGTTTTTGCCAACATTACTAATTTTGGTGATAGAGAAATTGACGAGGCAATACAGAATTTGACTATAACTAGAGGCTTGCCAGCTGAGGCTTTAAAAAGCTATGGTGACTTCATGAAATCAAAAATCACTACTTTACCTTTAGATAAAAGAGACATTTGGACAGCTAGACAAACCTATTTAGCTTTAGGTAACCTTATGAACGCTGCCGCAGAATTAAAAATAGATGTCACTCCAATGGAAGGTTTTGAACCTGCACAATTCAATGAAATTCTTGGTTTAGAAGCAATGAATTTGAATGCAGCTCTTGTAGCAACCATCGGTTATCGTCACGAAGAAGATCAAACACAACATTACGTAAAAGTACGCAAATCAAACGAAGAACTATTTTTAACTTTATAAACAATTCCTAATTTAATCAATCTAAACAATGAAAAATTTAAAAACGCTGGCACTATTATTAACAGTAGCCATTTCAACTGCAACGCTAACAGCACAAACTAAACCAGTTAATGCTTCAAAAAGTACAATTACTTGGGTTGGCAAAAAAGTAACGGGTCAACACGAAGGAACTATCAAATTAAAAGATGGTGCTTTTTTTATGAAAGACGGCAAAATTGCTCGCGGGAAATTTACCGTAGACATGACATCTATTGAAGTAACTGATTTAAAAGCTGGTGAAGGAAAAGAAAAACTAGAAGGACATTTAAAAGCAGATGATTTCTTTGGTACTGTAAAATTTGCAACAGCAAATATGAACTTCAAAACTGTTACTCCAAAAGCAAATGGTGTTTATACTGTGGTTGCAAACCTAACAATCAAAGGAATTACGAATCCAGTAACTTTTGATTTAACGGTTAAAGACAATGTTGCTACGGCAAAAGTTGTCGTTGATAGAACAAAATACGATATTAAATATGGCTCTGGAAGTTTCTTCGACAATCTTGGAGATAAAGTAATTTCAGATAATTTCGACTTAACTGTTTCTCTACAGTTTTAAAAAAGGGAAAAATTGCTGTTAGAAAAACCTTGACCGAGACGTCAAGGTTTTTTTTTGTCTTTATTTAATTTTTATAAAAACAAGCTGAAAAACATTTGTTTTTGTAACTTTGGAATATACCATTCCTAGTCTTGGCAATAATTAAATAATTTCATTATGAAAAAAGCAACTTCTCTCTTATTTATTCTGTTAATTTCACTTTCCATTGCTGCACAATCTCGTAAAATAAACATTTCAAAAAGCACGATTGTTTGGACTGGCAAAAAGATTACTGGAGAACATATTGGATCGCTACAATTCAAAGAAGGATCACTTTCCTATTCTAAGAAGAAACTAACCAAAGGAAGTTTTACTGTTGATATGACAACGCTTAACAACACCGACCAATCTGGAAAGGACAAAGCACAACTGGAAGGCCATCTAAAATCAAACGACTTTTTTAACACCGAAGAATTTAAAGAAGCTACGTTGGTATTTAAGGCTATTAAGCCAATTTCCAAAGGAACTTATTCAATTGTGGCCGACCTAACCATCAAAGGCAAAACCAATCCAGTCATTTTCGATTTAACAATTAAAGGAAATAAAGCATCAACTACGCTTATTATTGATAGAACTAAATATGGTATTCAATATGGTTCCGGCAGCTTCTTTGCCGATTTGGGTGACAGAACCATTTATGATGAATTCGAATTGAAAGTGAATTTGATTTTCTAAATAGCCCTCTGAATTTATAATACAGAACAAAAATACTTCCCATTGAGAATTAGTTTTAAATTGATTTTAGAATAAATGAAAAAAATAGTACTCATAGACAATTATGATAGTTTTACCTACAATTTAGTGCATTATCTAGAAGATTTAGAATGTGAAGTCATTGTGTTTAGAAATGATGAATTCGAATTAGAAGAATTAAAAATATTTGATAAAATTGTACTATCACCAGGACCCGGTATTCCAAATGATGCTGGTTTATTGAAATCAGTTATTGCACACTATGCTCCTACAAAAAGTATTTTAGGAGTATGCTTAGGGCAACAAGCTATTGGAGAAGTTTTCGGTGGAAGCATTATTAATTTAGATAAAGTATACCATGGCGTTGCCACAAACATTACTGTAATTGTAGACGATGAAAATCTATTTAAAGGTTTAGGAAATAAACTTGAAGTGGGTCGCTATCATTCTTGGGTAACCAATACACTAGATTTTCCTGAGGTTTTAGAAATTACTTCTCAAGATGAAAATGGTCAAATTATGTCACTCCGACATAAAAAATTCGATGTGAAAGGAGTTCAATTTCATCCCGAAAGTGTCTTAACACCCAATGGGAAAATAATTTTAGAAAACTGGGTGAATTCTTAATGGAACACCATTACTCATTTCACGATTAAAAAAGTCAAAAAAAATCCTGTCAATTGACAGGATTTTTAATTAAGCTCTTAATTTTGTCTTGGTGCTTTTTGGAACACCTGCCTTATTCAAAAGTATTCCGGTCGATTTCAATTGTACAAATGCCTTAGTTACATACAAATATCCTTTATAATCATTAGTTTCTCCCCAAGAATTTTTTACTTTATAATATTCTTTACCGTTTTGATCTTTAGCCAAACCTACAATATGCATGGCATGATCGTCTGTTGTATGCAAACTATACAATCCTTCTAAACGCAAATCCTCAGTAACTGCCTTTTCTTGAGTTGGCCCATCGAATAATGTTTTTCTTTGATCGTCAGTTATTGAATACAAATCATTAACATTAGGCACAAAAGCTACTCCATTTTTCCAACTGAAATAAGGCTCAGAAACATCCGATGACCAAGCAATAGTATATCCTTTTGTTAAAGCATAATCAATAATATCGGTCATTTCTTTCATTGGCACATTATACAATTGGTCATAACTCCAGTTATCTGGAACTGGCAAAACCATTTTCGAATAATACGGATTGTCTTTATAAGAAGAAAACTCCATATAATCATCTGGATTAATTCCTACTACTTCTTTAGCAAAGGTTTGAGGCGTATATGTTTTACCTGCATAACTGAAGTTATCTGGAAGTTTCCCTAACTTTTCATCCATATACGAATTTATCTCATTTACCCATGACGTTCCTTTAACTGCATTTGGATTCTTGATATAATCATCAAGGATTGTTTTAAATTTTGCTTGAAACTCATCCGATTTCACAACACCTTTCCCGTAATCTTCCATAGTATAAGATTGTTGTGGCATTGCTCCATATTTACGCAGCATATTCATGACATCATGTGTTTCTCCTCCATCACCCAAACCTAAATTTCCATTAAAAAGAATATAGTTTCTAGCTTTTCCGAGATATACCTGTCGAGCCGCAAATATTTCCGCTAAATCTACTGGTGTTTTTCCTTTTTTAATCATTTCCGATTCTAAAAAAGAATTCCCCGAATAACTCCAACAAGTTCCAGCAGAACCTTGACTCTTAACTGAAGTACCCTCTAAATTGATAATTTCTTCAAATTCAAATTTAGAATTTAAAGATGCATTCTTGATGACTTTATTAATTAAATCATCTTGGGCAGATACACTTATAGAACATAAAATTCCCAGTGCAATAAAACTTTGTTTAATCATAACAACTATTTTTTGGAGCGTAAATGTAATAAAATCCTACAAATCCACAAGCAATTAACTAAAAATTAGAGGATTAAAATTCATCGCGTAAATACAAGTTTATTTCCTTTCGATAAATTAGCATCAAAACGATAACCTTCATAATTAAAACCTTTTAAATCTTCAAGGGTTTCTGCTTGAGTATCTAGAATAAAACGCACCATCATTCCTCTAGCTTTTTTAGCAAAAAAACTAATCATTTTGAGTTTGCCATCTTTAGAATCTAAAAACTCTGGCGTAATCACAGGAACTTTTAACGCTTTGACATCAATTACCGAAAAATATTCTGTACTCGCTAGATTAATAAACAATTCCCCTTTTTTAAGTTCTTTATTTAAGGAATCTGTGAGTTTCTTTTTCCAAAAATCATAAAGGTTTTTAGAATCACCTATCGAAATAGCTGTTCCCATCTCAAGGCGATAGGGTTGCATCAAATCGAGTGGTTTTAAGATACCATACAAACCCGATAGAATTCGTAGTCGCTCTTGAAGTAGCTGCAATTTCTCCAACGGAAGTGTTTTAACATTCAAACCAATATAGACATCCCCAGAAAAAGCAAATACAGCAGGTCTTGCATTTTCTTTAGTAAAGGGAGTTTTCCATGCTTTATTTCTCTGCCAATTTAGTTCGGCAAGTTTATCTGAGATCGACATTAATTTCATTAAATCTGAAGACGATTTTTTCTTGACAATAGCATTGATTGTTTTACTTTCCTTCAAAAATTTAGATTGAGTAGCTTCTATTGCTGGAATTGTGGATTCAAAATCTAATGACTTAGCTGGGGAAATAACAATTTTCATAGTGCTTTTTTTGTAAAAGTGCTTCAAAAATAAGGATTCAATATTTAATACGTTTAAATATATTCTTAATTTTAAGTCTTTGGAATGAATTTATAAAACAATCCCATCTTGATTGGTTTTTCCCAAAATCGAAATAAACTTAAACTCTCTAATTTAATAAAAAATCTATCTATTTTTTGTTAGTAAAACGAATCCTAAAATTGACTTTCCAAATTACAAATTGTTGAAAATTACCTCCCATTGTTAATTATTCATTGTTAATTATTAATTAAAAAACTTAACTTTGGCGCATGACATTAATCGCTTCCGACAATAGTAAAAATCAAGAAATTGTAAAAAATGTTTTTACCTTGTATCTTGAAAATAAAGGACATCGAAAAACTCCCGAACGTTTTGCTATTCTTCATGAAATTTATAACAATGAAGACCATTTTGATATTGAAAATCTCTATATCAAAATGAAAAACAAAAACTATCGTGTGAGTCGAGCGACTCTTTATAACACCATCGAATTGTTGCTAGATTGCGCTTTAGTTCGCAAACATCAATTTGGTCAAAATCAAGCACATTACGAAAAATCTTATTTCGACAAACAGCACGATCACATAATCATGACCGATACTGGCGAAGTGATCGAGTTCTGTGACCCTCGAATTCAGATGATAAAAAAAACAATTGAAGAGATTTTTAATATCGAAATTCACAATCATTCCCTTTATTTATACGGCAACAAGAAACAAAGCGAATAATTATAGCGTTACCTACGGCCCGGGCTTTCGGCACTCGCTTTTTGCTCATACTTCGCAAAAGAGCTCAAACAAAGCCTTAATCCCTAACGCAAACACAACATACAACTTACAACACACAACTAACAAAAAAAAATGGCAGTAGATTTATTACTTGGATTACAATGGGGCGACGAAGGCAAAGGAAAAATTGTAGACGTTCTTACCTCTAATTACGATATTATAGCGCGTTTTCAAGGCGGTCCCAATGCTGGTCACACTTTAGAATTTGATGGAATTAAACATGTTTTGCGAACGATTCCATCAGGGATTTTTCATAAAAACTCTATGAATATTATTGGAAATGGTGTGGTCATCGATCCTGTCGTTTTCAAAAGCGAATTGGATGGTTTGGCGAAATTCAATTTAGACATCAAAAGCAAATTGATTCTTTCTCGAAAAGCACATCTAATTTTACCTACGCACCGTTTGCTAGATGCCGCCTCAGAAGCTGCTAAAGGGAAAGCTAAAATTGGTTCTACTCTCAAAGGAATTGGACCAACCTATATGGACAAAACCGGACGAAACGGAATTCGCTTAGGCGATATAGAACTAGTCGATTTTAAAGAACGCTACAGAGCTTTGGCAGACAAACACGAAGCGATGATTGCCTTTTATGACGTCAATATTCAATATAATTTACCGGAATTGGAAAAAGAGTTTTTTGATGCTATTGAAGAATTGAAACAACTGACATTCATCGATTCCGAAGAATATTTACACCAAGCTCAAAAAGCTGGAAAATCAATTCTTTGTGAAGGCGCTCAAGGTTCGTTACTCGATGTTGATTTTGGAACGTATCCGTTTGTAACTTCGTCCAATACTACCGCTGCGGGTGCTTGCACAGGTTTAGGAATTGCACCTAATAAAATCAAAGACGTTTATGGAATTTTCAAAGCGTACACTACAAGAGTAGGAAGCGGTCCTTTTCCAACCGAAGACTTCGAAGAAGCCGGAGATATTATGGCAAGTGTTGGAAACGAATTCGGTTCGGTAACCGGCAGAAAAAGACGTTGTGGCTGGTTGGATTTAGTTGCATTGAAGTATGCGGTTCAAATCAATGGAGTAACACAATTGATGATGATGAAAGGAGATGTTTTATCTGGGTTTGAAACGTTGAAAGTTTGCACTGCTTATGATTATAAGGGTCAAACAATTTCACATCTTCCTTATACTATTGACCCTGAAAACGTAACTCCGATTTATACCGATTTTAAAGGCTGGAAAGCAGATTTAACGGGAATGAGTTCGTACGACGAATTACCTATTGAACTCAAAAATTACATTGATTTTATAGAAAAAGAGTTGGAAGTTCCTATCAAAATTGTTTCTGTCGGACCAGATCGAAAACAAACGATACACAAATAGCATTGAAAAAAGCACCGATTAAAGCACCGAACCTTTTTACCGAATTTTTCGAAAGCGAAAAAGCAGGTGGATTGGTTTTAGTCTTTGTTACCCTTGTATCCTTAATTCTTGCTAATTCTATATTTCAATCCGAATATATTACTTTTTGGCATCAACCTATCGGTTCCCATTCTCTTATAGATTGGATAAATGATGGTTTGATGGCGATATTCTTTCTACTGATAGGTTTAGAATTGGAACGTGAAATTTATATTGGTGAACTTTCCAATATCAAAAATGCAGCATTACCCCTTTTTGGTGCCTTCGGTGGGATGATTGTTCCTGCCGGGATTTATTTGTTGTTCAATTATGGCACTGCAATGCAATCTGGCGCAGGAATACCGATGGCAACAGACATTGCTTTTGCAGTTGGAATACTTTCTCTTTTAGGCAATCGAGTGCCGACATCACTCAAAGTTTTCTTGACAGCACTAGCAGTGATTGATGATTTGGGGGCAATTCTAGTTATCGCTATTTTTTATACCAAAAGCATTTCCTTTTTTCATCTTGGCATTGCCTTATCCATTTGGATTTTGCTACTGATTTTCAATAGCCTAAAAGTTCGCAATCTAATTCCCTATTTAATTGGCGGAATAATCATGTGGTATTTTATGATGCAAACTGGTATTCATGCTACAATTACGGGCGTTTTAGTCGCTTTTGCAGTTCCATTTGGGAATGGCGATGAGAAATCAACTTCGTTTCTATTACAAGATTTTTTGCATAAACCAGTGGCATTTGTGATTCTCCCATTGTTTGCTATTGCTAACACCTGTATTACATTGGGAGACCATTTACTCGAGGGTTTATCGCATTCCAATAGTTTTGGAATTATACTTGGATTAATTGTCGGAAAACCATTAGGCATTTGGCTACTTTCCTATCTTGCTGCAGGCTTGGGACTTTGTGCTTTACCCAATGATTTAAAATGGAAGAATATCATCGGTGCAGGCTTTTTGGGTGGAATAGGTTTTACAATGTCAATATTCATTACGTTGTTGGCGTTTGACAGTAAAGAAATAATTGACCATTCTAAAATTGCAATTTTACTTGCGTCCTTAATTGCTGGAACCATCGGTTTTCTTTTTTTAAAATACAGTTTAAAGAAATAAAAAAAGTCGCACTTTTCAGTACGACTTTCAATAATACTTGATTCAATTAAAAACCAAATATAAAAGATTCTGAAGGTGGAATAGAAATCTTTACACTTCCTTCACCATCTTTAACCACTAAATAAGCATGCACTTTAGGAGATAATTGCTCTTTCAATTCATAAGTCCCGTCTTTTAATTTCCATTCACCAATAAGATCCGCTGGAATAAATAAATCGAATTCACTTGCTGTAACCCAAGAAAAATTTGAAACAATAATTAATTTTTGAGAATCAGACCAACGTACAAAAGAATAAATCCCTTCACTGTAACTATTTTTACCAATACTATTTGTAGTTATTTCAATAGACGTTGCGCTTGCTTCTTGACTACTATTACTTAGTGGAATATGATTCCGATTAAAAGTTTGTATTTCTTGAAATTTGCCCATTAAGGCCGGACTCTTGATTGAGAAATTCAGCAATCGAGAATAGAAATCTCTTAAGCTTTTTTCGGATTCTGTTAATTTTCCTCCATCAAAGAGACCGTCATTCATCCATCTTTGGTGACTCGGAACTCCTACGTAATCAAAAATTGACGTTCTTGATGGCTTTCCAAATCCACCCTCTTCAATCCCTGCTTCTCCAACTTCTTGACCGAAATAAATCATGGTCGGAGAAGAACTCAATGTTGTAGAAACCACCATTAATGGTTTTCCTTTTTCAGGAGTTCCTGCAAAATCTTTACTCGCCAATCGTTGTTCATCATGATTGTCTAAGAAATGTAACATATGGTGCTCAATATCTGCAAATTTTGATTGGATCTCGGTGATTGGGTCTGGCAATGATTTACCCTGAATTACTTGTTTTAGATGATCATACAAATCAACTTTATCGTACAAATAATCCATTTTTCCTAAATTGATATAGTTTCTGTATTCATTCGGATTGTATACTTCAGCCAATAAAAAGGCATTGGGGTTTTTCATTTTAATAGCCGAATTCATATAACTCCAAAATTCATAGGGCACCATTTCGGCCATATCGTAACGGAATCCATCGACTCCTTTAGCTGTCCAATATAACGCGATATCTCGGAACTTTTTCCATGAACTAGGCACCTCTTTATTTGCCCAAAATGCATAATGCACTTGGTATGATTTATTATCAAATCCAGCTGGTAATTCAGGGAAATCTTTAGAACCGTCTGGGCGAATTCCATAATTAATTTTGACCGTTTCATACCAATCGTTGATGTCTGGTTTTGGCAAACGAGTTCCATTGCCTGTCCATTTTGCTGGATTTTCATCAAACGAACCATCAATCAAAGGGTTTTTCTCACCATTCAATGGTTTATAAGAATCCGATTTTGGCACTTCAAATCTATAATCTGGTATATAATAGAAATTATTATTTCTATCGTATACTACATTTACGTTATCATTTGCCCCAAAATCTCGAACCCCTTTTGGATTCGATCTACCTTCATACTTTCTCGCAACATGATTCGGGACAATATCAATTAAAGCTTTCAAACCATTTTTATGAGTTCGAGCAATTAATGCGTCAAATTCTTGCAAACGATTCGCTGGATTAACCGCTAAATCTGGATTAACATTGTAATAATCTTTCACAGCATACGGAGAACCTGCGCGACCTTTAACCACATCAGGATCATCGTTAGAAATGCCATATTGTGTATAATCATTTACTAATGCGTGATGAGGGACGCCGGTATACCAAATATGAGTTACCCCTAATTTCTTGATTTCTTGCAACGCTAAATCTGTAAAATCATTAAACTTTCCAACCCCATTTTTCTCAATGGTTCCCCAAGGTGCGTTTGTAGTGTTTTTATTTCCAAACAAACGCGTAAACACCTGATATACGACTGCTTTTCGCTCGATGGGAGTTTCACTCTTTTTTGAAACGGCTTCCATTTTTTTCGTGGGCATGGTTTTCTTTTTTTTAATTTGAGCATTCGCAGAAAGCGAACAACATATCAAAGCAAGTAATATTATTTTTTTCATTGTTTCTTTATTTTTAAAGACAGATTTACAAATATAAAAATTAGAATCACACTTCCTATCATCTAATAAATAATTCTTAATAAACGATTTCGTTGCGCGCTTTTTCATAAATTTGGCAAAAAATTATTCCGTTGAAGAAAATACAATTTTTCACTTTTATTGGTTTGCTTTTAATTAGTTTGAGTTCAATTTTGGCACAAACTCCTAAAAAAATCATCATCGAAAACTCTGATTTTCAAGACATCAATGAATATGAAATTCCCGGTGCATTATTACTAACTGGAAATGTGAGAATTTATCATGATGGTATTAGATTAATCTGTAACAAAGCGTATTATTTTCAAAAGGAAAATTATGTAAAAGCGTTCGGAGAAGTTCGAATGATTCAAGGAGATACGCTTTTTATGAATAGTAAATATGCCGAATACAATGGCAACGTAAAAAAAGCCTATGCTACAGGAAATGTTGAAATGCGGTCCCCAGAAATGACGTTGGTTACGGACACTTTAAATTTTGATAGAAACACTCAGCAAGCTGCTTACAATACTTACGGAACCATTACCAACAAAGACAATGTGCTGAAAAGTAAATCCGGTAAATATTATGCCAACGAGAAGAAATTTCAGTTTTTAACCGCTGTTATAATTACCAATCCTAAATATGTAGTCAAATCGAATCACTTGGATTATTACAATAATTCGGGTCACTCCTATTTATTCGGTCCATCAACCATCACCAGTAAAGAGAATTTTATTTATACTGAAAAAGGATTTTATGATAGTAAAAAAAATATTGGACATTTTCTAAGAAAATCCTATATCAAATATAAAGACCGATTGATTGAAGGCGATAGTTTATTCTACAATCGTAATACTGAATTTGCCTCCGCAACAAATAATGTAAAAATTACAGATTCCATCAATAAAGGTATTATCAAAGGACATTATGCTGAAATCTTCAAAAAGAAAGATTCGATGTTTGTCACGAAAAGAGCGGTTGCTATTAATTTGGTTGAAAAAGATTCTGTTTACATTCACGGAAAAAAATTATTAATAACTGGCAAACCAAACGAAAGAATTGTTAGAGCTTATAACAATGCACGTATTTTCAAAAAAGACATGAGTGGAAAATGCGATTCTATTCACTCGAGTCAAGTTACTAACATCACTCAGCTAATAGGAAAACCAATCCTTTGGAATTTCGATAACCAAATGACAGGCGATGTCATGCATCTTGTCGGTAATGATACTACGCAAAAACTTGATTCACTCAAAGTACTCAACAATGCTTTTATCATATCGAAGGATTCTCTTGGAACTGGTTTTAATCAAGTTAAAGGGCAAAATTTATATGGTAAATTTAAAGACAACAAATTATCAGAAGTAGATATTATCAAAAACACCGAAGTCATCTATTATTTACGAAATGATGCCCATGAACTTATCGGAATCAATAAAAATGTTAGCAGCAAAATCAATATGACTTTAGACGGTAATAAAATAGACAGCATGACTTTTTTTACCAATGTTGACGGCGATATTTATCCTGAAAAAGATTTGCCGGAAAATGCTAGAAAGCTCCGTGGGTTTATTTGGCGTGAAGACGAAAGCATCAAATCTAAAGACGATATTTTTCCCGCAGAAGAAAACGAAATGAATGACAAAATCATCAAAGAAAGTAAAGTTGAATTGGCGAAGGAAAATGTCCCGATGAAAGTCAGAAAAGAAACTTTAGAGTACGATAAAAATAACCCAACTGACAAACCTATAATTAAATAAAATTCGCTTGCGAACTTTGCGTAAACCTTTGCGAACTTTGCGGTTAAAACAACAATCTTGAACCCTGAATTCCTAAAATACCAAGCCCAAACGTCTCCATATCCTCTCGGTATGGAAATTTCGCATGCGATTGGTTCTTATATATATGACACAAACAATAAGAAATATTTAGACTTTGTCGCTGGCGTTTCTGCCTGTTCCCTTGGACATCAAAACCAACGGGTAAATGACGCTATCAAAAACCAACTCGACAAATATTCACATGTCATGGTGTACGGTGAATATTCCCAAAGTCCCGCGGTGGAATATTGTAAATTACTCGCTTCACTCCTACCCAAACCTTTAGAAAAAACGTACCTAGTCAATTCAGGAACCGAAGCTACCGAAGGTGCTTTGAAATTGGTGCGAAGAGTGACAGGTAGAAGTCAATTAATTTCGTGTCACAATGCTTATCACGGTAACACCATGGGATCTATGAGTGTGATGGGTTTTGAAGAGCGCAAACAAATTTTCAGGCCATTACTTCCTGATGTCGATTTTATCACCTTCAACAACGAAGACGATATTCAAAAAATAACCTCTAAAACTGCGGGAATTATTCTAGAAAGTATTCAAGGTGGCGCTGGTTTTATTAAACCTGAAAATGATTTTTTACTTAAAGTGCGGCAACGCTGTGATGAAGTCGGTGCTTTAATGATTATTGATGAAATCCAACCTGGATTCGGTCGCACCGGAAAATTATTCGGTTTCCAAAATTATAATGTCATTCCCGATGTTGTTATTCTAGGTAAAGGAATGGGCGGCGGAATGCCTGTTGGAGCCTTTTCCGCTTCAACTCAGCACATGGATTTACTCAGCGACAATCCAAAACTTGGACACATTACTACCTTTGGCGGACATCCTGTCATTGCGGCAGCCTGTTTGGCAACTTTGCAAGAAATTACGGAAACAAACCTAATTCCAAAGACATTAATCAAAGAAAAACTGTTTAGGTCTCTTTTGGTACATCCTTTGCTACTCGAAATTCGAGGAAAAGGATTGATGCTGGCTGCTATGACAGCGCATCCTGAAATCACCAATAAAGTGATTTTCAAATGCCAAGACAAAGGATTAATCCTGTTTTGGTTGCTCTTTGAAGGTAATGCGATTCGAATCACGCCACCACTCACCATTTCAGAAGATGAAATTCGAGAAGGCTGCGCTATCATTCTTCAATCGCTAGATGAAATTGCAAATGAAAGCTAATTTTTAGGAGCTATTTCCTGCTATCCGTTGCAAACGAAGTTCACTGAACACCATTAAAATATTGTTTAGTGAAGTAATCTTTTCTTTTTCTAAAGAAAAAAAGAAAAGGATTTCCACTTCTATCAGGGCTATGACAATAGAATTAGTACAAATTTATTTGTTAATTAAATTGTTCACAACAATTACCAACTTTTCCCCTATCTCGTATAACCTTTCCTAATTTTAGTTAGGATAATTTTAAACCAAAAGCTATGCAACTCAGCGACGAAGAAGACGATTACAACTTGTCCTTATCCAAATTCGAGTCGATGTTGAAAACCAACAAAGTACTCTTTTTTGACTCCGAGGAATTTGAGGAAATTATCCTGCATTATCTTGACTTGGGTAAAGCTTCCTTAGCAAAAAAAGCCTTGAAATTAGCACTAGAACAACATCCAAAATCTACCGGTTTAAAATTAGTTCAAGTAGAAATGTTGGTCTACGAAGACAAACTCGATTTGGCAGAAAAACTTCTAAACGAATTGTTTGCCATTGAACCAAATAACGAAGAAATCTACATACAAAAAGCAAGTATTTATTCTAAACGTGATCAACACGAAAAAGCGGTAGAGTTCTTAAAAACGGCACTTCAATATACCGATGATTACGCCGATGTTTATAATCTGATTGGCATGGAATATCTATTTATGGATGACCTTGAATTGGCTAAACAAAATTTTATCAAATGCCTTGAAGAAGATACTGAAGATCAAGCTGCTTTATATAATGTGGTGTATTGTTTTGAGTTTTTAGATCAAAATGAAGAAGCAATAACGTATCTAAATCACTATATAGATAGTAATCCATATAGTGAAATTGCTTGGCATCAAATAGGTCGTTTATCCTATGGTTTAAAAAAATATCCCGAGGCTTTACGAGCCTTTGAATTTGCAACCTATATAGACGACGAATTCTTAGGAGCTTTTATGGAAAAAGCTAAAACGCTAGAAAGACTCAAAAAATACGAGGAAGCAATTGAAAGTTATAACCGAACTATAGAATTAGACGACCCTACATCCTATGCATTATTGCGAATAGGCAAGTGTCATGAAAAGTTAGGGAATAAAGTTTTAGCGCTAAAGTTTTTTAATAAAACAGTACACGAAGATCCATTATTAGATAAAGGATGGATAGCCATAACCGACTTTTATGTGCGTCAGAAGAATTTCAAAAAAGCATTATATTATGTCAATAAAGCTTTAACTATTGACAATGAAAATCGTTTTTATTGGAAACGATTTGCTACAATAAACAAAGAATTACATCAATTTGAAGATGCTGAATTTGGCTACAGAAAAGCAGTAGAACATGGAGATTACATGTTAGATACCTGGTTGTTTTGGGTAGATATTCTTCAGCATTTAGGTGAATTTGAAAGTGCTATTCAAACCTTATTACAAGCATCCGAATATTTTCCTGAAGAATATGAGGTAGAATATCGATTGGCCGGATTGTATCTTATGCTTCAAGAAACAACAAAAGGAAAATTTCATTTGAGTAATGGTTTGCGTTTAAATTTTAAAAACCACATGTTATTAGAACATCTTTTTCCAGTAGTTTGGGAAATGAAATTAGTTCAAAAAGCTATTGAAAAACATTCCAAATAAACCCAAAGGAAATGAAAGTCTATGGTTTAGTTGGGAAAAATATAGCGTATTCTTTTTCCAATAAATACTTTACTGAACGCTTCGCCAACACCAATGTTGTAGATTGTATTTATGAAAACTTTGACTTGCAAAGTATTGAAGACTTTCCTAAATTAATTCAAGATAATCCAAATATCGTTGGACTTAATGTAACGATTCCCTATAAAGAAACGATAATACCTTATTTGGATTCTTTATCTAAAAAAGCAACTCAAATAGGCGCAGTTAACGTAATTCGATTTACGAAAAAAAGAAAATTAAAAGGGTACAATTCGGATTATTTTGGATTTAAGAAATCCTTAAAACCTTTATTAGAAGCACATCATAAAAGAGCATTGATATTAGGAACTGGTGGAGCATCAAAAGCAGTTGCTTTTGCACTAGAAGAATTAGATATTACTTTTAGTTTTGCTTCAAGAGATGTACTTGAAAACACGATACCTTATGATAGAATTAACGAAACTACTTTCGATAATTTTCAAATTATAATCAACTGTACGCCAATAGGAACGAGTCCAAACACTGAAGAATTCCCTTCAATACCCTATCACTATTTTACAGAAAAACATATTGCTTTTGATTTGGTCTACAATCCTGAAGAAACCCAATTTCTAAAAAAAGCAATACAAAAAGGAGCTATTACTAAAAACGGAATGAGTATGTTAGTTTTTCAAGCAGAAAAAGCCTGGAAAATATGGAATAAATAAAATAAACTTATTTAAAATTATTTTGTTTTCTCATGTCTAACATTTTTGATTTTTTCTCTTCTTTCAACTCAATATAAATCTTAAATTGTTCTACTGTTAATAAACTTTTTATTTCAGCTTCTCTTTTTAGATCTATTAACTTAAGTTTTTCTATTTTCTCATCTCTACTTAATACACTTTTCCGAACTTCTCGCATTTCTTCAGCATATCTTTTTATAATTTCACGATAGGGTGTCTGTTGAGCATAAGTAAGCCCTAACCGATCTTTATTTTCTTGAGGCTTGCTAGTTACTTCCTGATTATTTATTTTTTCTTCTGTTTTTTTTTCTTGAGCCTGAACTGAAAATGTAGAAACCAAAGTCATAATAACTACAGTTGAAATACTTGATATTATTTTCATAACAATATTAATTAATAGTTTTAAATTTTTTTTATTAAATAAAAGGAGTGCAATTTATTATTTAATAAAAAATAAAACAACTCAAATCTTATATACATTTTATAAATTATAACTACTGATTAAACAATTAAAAAAATCATAATCACTATAAATAAAGGTTTTTCTTTGTATTTTAAAGTGCCTTTACTATCTTTCGCATTCCAAAAGTGGAAAAATTAATATAATCGTTAAACATTTTAGTGATGTTAGAAGAAAAGAATGATAGCCTGTCTGAAGTAAAAAATGAGACAGATGGAAAAGTTGAATCTAAAGTACAAGATTCTCAAAGCGCTGAAATTGAAAGCAATATCTCAATAGATGAGCTAGTTGAAACTACTGAAGAATTAGAAATTATTGCGGAAGTTGAAGACTCGACGGTTAGCGAACAGGCAGAGCAAACTCCAATTGCAGAAGTAATTGAAGAAGTAGTTGTTTCTGAAGCAGAAGCAACACCAATTTCGGAAACAATTGAAGAAAACGTTGTTGAAGAAGTAACTGAAGAAATTGTTGTTACTAATATTGTAGATTCAAACGTAAGTGAAATTGTGGAGCAAACTCTTGTTAAAGATGACATTGAAGAAGTGAATCTAACTGAAATTGAAGATTCGAGCGTTAGCGAACTAAAGGAGAAAACTCCACTTGCTAAAGCTGCCTCTAAAAAGAAAAAAGTTACTTCAGATGAAGAAGCAATTTCTGCAATTACAGAGGTTAATGCTGCTGAAAGTGAAGATGAAACAGTTCGTCATGATATTCCATTACAGGATTATGAAACCTTATCTATGGAAGATTTAGTAACCGAATTAGAATCGCTTACTTCAAACGAAAAAGTAATGGCGGTGAAAGACCATGTAGAAGAAATAAAGAAATCTTTTCTTGCTAAATATTTTCATTTATTAGAAGAAAAAAAGGATGCATTTCATGCGGAAAATCCTGAATCAACAGAAGATTTTCATTATCAATTCCCTTTAAAAACAAAATTTGATCAAATATATTCTCAATATAGAGACCGAAAAAGTAAACATTTCAAAAGTCTTGAATCCAATTTAAAAACCAATCTTGAAGTTCGATTAGCTATTGTTGAAGAGTTGAAAAACCTTATCAATCCTCAAGAAAATATCAAAGACACGCTTAAACATTTTAATGAATTAAGAGACCGTTGGAAAACTGCAGGTCCAATTCCAAAAGACAAATACAATCACGTTTGGAATAACTATCACTTTCATGTTGAAAATTTTTATGATTATTTGCATTTAGATCGTGAAGCTAGAGATGTTGATTTCAAGCACAATTTAGAACAAAAACAAAAAATTATTGCTCGTGTTGAAGAATTGGTTCATGAAAATGACATCAATAAAGCTTTCCGTGAATTACAAGATTTACACCGAATATGGAAAGAAGAAATTGGCCCAGTTTCAAGAGAACATCGTGAAGAAGTTTGGAATAAATTTAGCGATTTGACCAAACAAATGCATGATAAGAGAGAATTACTTTTTGAAAATTTAAGGGAAATAGAACAAGAAAACTTAAATAAGAAAAAAGAAATTATTACTAAATTAGAAGAATTAGCACAAGAAAATGTTCATTCACATGCCGCTTGGACAGCACAAGTTGTCAAAGTGGAAGCTGCTAGAAACGAATTCTTTAGCGCTGGAAAAGTACCCAGTGATGTCAATGAAGCAACTTGGACTAGCTTTAAAAACGCTGTTCGAAGTTTTAATGTATTGAAAAATTCTTTCTATAAAGACATTAAAAAAGATCAAACTACCAATCTAAATTTAAAACAAGCATTAGTTGCCAAAGCGAAAGAATTGCAAGAAAGCACTGATTTTGCAACTACTACTCCAATAATGAAACAAATTCAGGAAGAATGGAAAACCATTGGTCATGTTCCTAGAAAATTTTCAGATTCATTATGGACAGAATTCAGAGCCGCTTGTAACACTTATTTTGAAAATTTAAAAAAGAATAAAAGCGAGGAGAATCCTGATGAAGTTGCAGCTTTTGAAAAGAAAAAAGCTTATTTAGAAACTCTTAGAGCTTTCGAAATGACAGGGAATCACAAAACAGATTTGGATGCCATCAAATTGCACATTGAAAATTGGAAAGGTTTTGGAAAAGTACCTGAAGGTAGAAGACATATCGAAGGGAAATTCAATAAAATTTTAGATGTCCTTTTTGAAAAATTAAGTTTGAGTAAAAAAGAAACCGATATGATTCGATTCTCTAATAGAGTTGGGAACTTATCCGAAAACAATGATACTCGTAAATTAGAAAACGAAAAAATCTTCTTGATTCGAAAAATTGAAGAAGTTCAAAATGAAATTTTCCAATTAGAAAATAACATTCAGTTCTTTACGAATACTAAAAACGCTAAGAAAGAAAATTCAATTGTTCTTGAAGTACGAAAAAACATCGCTAAACATAAAGAAAGTTTAGAAGTTTTAAAGGCAAAATTAAAACAATTACGAATTGTTAAATCAGAATAAATTATTTTATTTTTTTTATATAAACCTCGTATTTTATAGAATACGAGGTTTTTTTTTGATAACACATAATATGATATTTGTCATTGAAAATTACTAAAGACTACTCTATTTTTGAAGGATCAAATTCCATATAAATGGCGACTTCATTAATTCAAAAATACAATGTTCCAGGTCCAAGATATACAAGTTATCCTACTATCCCATATTGGGATGATACTAATTTTTCGAATGAAATTTGGGTTAATACTTTAAAGAAATCATTTGTAAAAAGCAACTCAAAAGAAGGGATTAGCCTTTATATTCATTTTCCATTCTGTGAAAGCATGTGTACTTTTTGTGGATGCAACAAACGTATCACCAAAAATCACGAAGTAGAACATCCTTACATTGTAGCTGTTTTAAAGGAATGGGTGTTGTATTGTAAAATTTTAGAAGAGACTCCAATTATTAAAGAAATTCATTTGGGTGGCGGAACTCCAACTTTCTTTTCCACCAAAAATCTTGAAGATCTCATCAACGGGATTTTTTGCCATGCTAAAAAAGCAGAAACCTATGAATTTAGTTTTGAAGGACATCCCAACAATACTACTCGAGCTCATTTGCAAAAATTATACGATTTAGGCTTTCGAAGAGTCAGTTTTGGAGTACAAGATTATTCGGAAAAAGTCCAAAAAGCGATTCATAGAGAACAATCCTTTCATAACGTAGCCAAAGTCACATTTTGGGCGAAAGAAATTGGCTATACTTCTATCGGACATGATTTGATATTTGGTCTGCCTTTCCAAACAGTAGAAGATGTTATAGATACCATCGAAAAAACTAAATCTTTACAACCTGACCGTTTGGCATTTTATAGTTATGCTCATGTTCCGTGGATAAAAGGAAACGGACAGCGAGGTTTTAAAGAAAAAGATGTTCCGAAAGATGATGTCAAAAGAGAACTATATGAAGTTGGCAAACAATTGCTTTTTGAAAATGATTATTATGAAATTGGCATGGATCATTTTGCACTAAAAACGGATAGTTTGTATGTTGCATTTAATACTAATAATTTACATCGAAACTTTATGGGATACAGTGCTTCCAAAACACAAGTAATGATTGGATTAGGTGTTTCTTCAATAAGTGATAGTTGGTATAATTTTGCCCAAAATGTAAAAAATTTAGAAGATTATTACCAACTCTTGGAATGGGATAAATTACCCATTCTTAAAGGTCATTTATTGACAAATGAAGATTTGATTATTCGAAAACACATCCTAAATTTGATGTGCCAATTCAATACTTCTTGGAATGATTCTAAGGATTATTTAGCGCATATTCCTGAAATAATACTGCAATTAAAAGAAATGGAAAAAGATGGTTTACTACATATTAATACCAATGGAATTGAAGTAAATGAAGCGGGAAAACCTTTTGTTCGTAACATTTGTATGGCTTTCGATTTAAGGCTAAAGCGTAAATTACCTGATACATCCTTATTTTCAATGACTGTATAAATCTAAAAAAAACACATCAATTGACGTGTTTTTTTTTAGTTTTTAATCATCTTATAGAGCTCGTCTTTTAGATGTAATGAATGTGCTTTTAATTCTTTTAATGCCTCATCAGTAACTGTTTCAATTCCTGATTTCATTCTCAAAAGTTGATGGTCTAATTCGTGATAATCATCAAATAATTTTCTAAAATACTTATTCTCTATTTTCAATTGATGTATTTTATCCTGATGTTCAGGAAATTCATGTAGTAAATCGTGTTTTTCCATAAATAATGATTTAAGATACTTTTAAAAGTAACAAATATTAATGACAATTTGGTTGTTGCTGAACAAAAAGATTTAAATTGGAGGGAGAGACATAAGGAATTCCCAATCCTAATCCCCTAAAAATAAACAAAATACCTATAAGTATGGCAGCGTAGGGAATGATTTTTTGAATTTTATTTCGGAAAGGAATAGAAATAAATGAATTCACATACACAACACTACTCATCATCGGCGCAGTTCCTAATCCGAATAAAATCATGTAGAGAATTCCTAAACCAGCGCTCTGCATCGCTATTGCTCCAAATAAAGCAACATAAACCAAACCGCATGGTAAAAATCCGTTGAAAATTCCGATTGTGAATAGAGATTGATAACTGCCATTTTTAAATTGATTACCGAAAGTAGTTTTAACTTTTGAAATTAATTGGTAAACTGGTTTTGAAAAGTTATACCGTGCAAAAATTTTTTCAGGAATAATAATTACAATAATGATTGCAATACCAATAAAAATAGAAAGTTGTTGTTGTATTCCCGCCAGAAATAAACCTTTTCCTAACAGTCCGAAAAAGAAACCTATTGAAGCGTAAGCTGACAACCTACCTGTATGATAAGTGATTATTTGCAGTACCTTTTTTGTCGGATTATTTCTTGCTACTGGCAACATCATTGCAATAGGGCCACACATTCCTATGCAATGCAAACTGCTAATGAACCCAAAAAGAAATGCTGTATACAACATAATTCTTTATTTAAAATAAATGGTTTCTTTAGAAATATACTCTTTCCCTTCATAACTCCAGAAAATAGAAATGTCCCAAAGACCGCCTACCAATTTTAATTTAGGTATGAGCAAAGTTGGACTAGACAACGAAATTGGAACTTCGAAATCTAATTTTTTATTAGACGGTCTATAGAAAGACACTTTTCCATTTATTTTATTGATGTTTAATGCGCTAGGAAAACGAACTGTTATACCATCTGCAGTATTCATTATAATTGGTTTTTCAACTAAATCATGTGCATTTTGAATTTTAACCATTTCTTCACCAAAGTGTGCATCGTGCTTATAATATTCTTCAATAACTAATTCGTTTTCATATTTAGCATTTGTTTCGACTTTGATGATAAAATACAAAATGAAACTTGCGAACAATATGAAAGCAATCACAATAGAAGTTCCCCAATTGATTCGCATGTTCTTTTTAGTATTCATAGTTGATTCCATTATATCTATTTATTTAATCGAAACTCCTCGGACTTAAGAAATTCGTCGTTGTGGTTTCAATTTTGTTATTTTCGTTGTAGATTTCAATTTTTAATTTGGTGCGATCGTTTTCTAACAAGTACTGATGAATCTGAACAAACAATGTTCCTTCAGCCATTCCCTGTGCTTTTACTTTAAATTCTTGCTGTCCCACAACATTAATTACTCCTTTTATATTTTTTAACTTAAAATGAATGTCATTAAAATCAGTGTTCGTTTTATTAATGATTTTAAAAGTATAAATATTACTTATATCCTCTCCTTTGTGTTCGAATAGTTGCCCTGGCAATCTCAAAATCGTTGTTTCAACTTCGTTTCGAATAAATAACAATCCAGTTAATACGCCTACCAAAATGAATAAAACAGCTGTGTAGCCTTTCATTCTAGAGGTAAATGTAAACTTGGTTTTTTTCTCAATTTCATCTTCAGAAGCATACCGAATTAATCCAATAGGCAACCCAACACTTTCCATAATGGTATCACATTCATCGATACATGCGGTACAATTGATACATTCTAATTGAGTTCCGTTTCTGATGTCGATTCCAGTTGGGCAGACATGAACACATTGATGACAATCAATACAATCTCCTTTGCCAGTTGTGGCTCGATCTTCTTGCTTGTTAAATTTCGCACGACCTACTTCTTTCTCACCACGAACAAAATCGTAGGCAACATTGATGGATTTATTGTCTAATAAAACTCCTTGCAATCTTCCGTAAGGGCAAGCTATAATGCACACTTGCTCTCGAAACCAAACGAAAATAAAATAGAAAACGCCTGTAAAAATCAATAAGGATATCAAAATACTGATGTGTATTTCCGGACCATCGGTTATCATTTTAAACAATTCTTCACTGCTGATTAAGTAAGCCAAAAATACATTGGCAATGAAAAAGGATATAATTAAAAAAATAAACCATTTGATTCCTTTTTTACGAATCTTGTCCGCATTCCATTCTTGTTTGGCTAAACGAATTTGAGCGCCACGATCTCCTTCGATCCAGTATTCAATTCTACGAAAAACCATTTCTAAAAAAATGGTTTGTGGGCAAATCCATCCACAAAATATTCTGCCAAAAATAACCGTAAATAAAATGACGAATACAACGCCAACTATCATAAATAGAACGAATAAATAAAAATCTTGTGGCCAAAATGGGAATCCAAAAATATTGAATCGACGTTCCAATACATTGAACATCATAAACTGATGCCCGTTAATTTTAACAAAAGGATTCGCTACTAAGACTAACAATAAGAAATAACTCACCCACTTTCGGTAGTCGTAAAACTTCCCTGATGGTTTTTTAGGAAAAATAAATTTCCTATTCCCAGCTTCATCAATTGTTCCGATAGTATCTCTAAAAGCTTCGTCAGGTAGTTTTGACATTTTTTATTTTTTTACTTGAGTGTTATTTAATGCAACAACTATTATTTTAATCGCTGTCGAATCGACCCAAATTTCACCATCTGGAGCTTTAGGGTCTTTTGGATTACTTCCTCTAAGAGACAATACATAACTCGCCACTTTCTGCATTTCACTTGGTTTAAGAGTTCCTTTCCATGAAATCATACCTTTTCCATCTCGGCCTCCATGTTCTAATGTATGAAATACATTTTTTATTCCACCTCCCAAAACCCAGTGATCATCTGTTAAGTTTGGTCCTATATTTCCACCACCATCAAGACGATGACAAACCACACAATTGGCTGTAAAAATAGTTTTACCTTCTATTAATGAAGGTGTATCAGTTAATAAAGTAACGGATTCTTCATCTATAAGATCAGGTGCCGTTTTCATATATTCGGCTACATCAATTTTTGCTTGAGCCATTTCATTTTTAAGCTCCATTTCTTGATTGTCTCCACCCATAATTTCATAACGAACTAAGTAAATTGCAGAAAATACAATACAACCATAGAACAAATACACCCACCAAGGCGGCAACGTATTGTCGAGTTCCTTAATGCCATCATAATCATGGTCTAAAAGCAACTGTCCTTCATTTTCTATAGGCTGTGATTTGGTTAGTGCTTTAAGAATATTTTTATACCATTGACTTTCTGTTATACTCATAGTATTGGCTTCTTCTAACTTTGCTTTTTGCTCCTCAGAAAGTAAATGATAGGTAATGTTATCTATTGCATTTACAATTGTTTCAATGGCAACTAATAAAAATAGAAAGACAAATAAAAATAAGGAAACCATTGGATACTTAATAAAAGCTGGACGATCTCCAGAGTCGATGAAATATTCAAGTGCCATAAAAACGGTGAAGAAAATAAAGGGAACTCTTACATATACTGGAAATAACTTTTTCATTTTTCAGGTATTATAAATTATACTGTTTGATTATCATTAAGTGGAATATGACTTAATTCTTCAATTTTTTCTTTTTTATAAGAGAAAACCCATATTCCAAGCACTACGAAAAAGATGAAAAATATCAATAATGAAAGTATCGGATAGATAGAAACTCCTGCGATTGTTTCCATGTTGTGTTTTATTTGTTCGAACATGATTTTATTTTTTAGCGTTATCTTTTACTTTAATATCGGTTCCCAATCTTTGGATATAAGCAATCATAGCAACGATTTCTCTTTCATTCATTGGAATAAATTTTTCTCCTTTTGCCACTGCTTTCTTTTTACTTTCCTCATAACTTTTCACAAAGTCTGGATCATTCTTGAGGTTGTTCTCAATTTGAATCGCTTGTGCTCTTAAATTTTCAGGAGCTTTTGCAATATCTGACTCAGAATAAGGAACTCCGAGTGTTGCCATAGCTTGCATTTTCTTTTGAGTCAAGGCAATATTCAATGATTCATTATCGAACAACCATCTGTAACTTGGCATAATAGAACCTGCTGAAATACTTTGTGGACTCCAGAAATGATTGAAATGCCAATTGTCGTTATACTTCCCTCCCTCTCTTAACAAATCGGGACCCGTCCGTTTTGAACCCCACAAGAATGGGTGATCGTACACAAATTCTCCCGCTTTCGATTGGGGTCCATAACGCTCTACTTCACTTCTAAACGGACGAACAGATTGAGAGTGACAACCCACACAACCTTCCCGTATGTATAAATCTCTACCTTCCAATTCTAAAGGTGTATAAGGCTTCACACTTGCAATTGTTGGGATATTAGATTTAATCATAATCGCAGGAACAATTTGAATAATACCGCCTATTAAGATTGCAACTGTTGCAAAAATGGTCAACTGAATTGGTCTTCTTTCTAACCAAGAGTGGTATTTTTCACCTTTAATTCTACCAGCACTAATTTTTTGAAGTTCTGGAGCTTCTGCTAATTCGTCTTCAACTGCTGCATTCGCTCTAACGGTTTGAATAATGTTGTAAACCAGAACTAACATACCTACTAAATACATGGTTCCTCCAATAGCTCTCATCCAATACATTGGCATAATCTGAGTAACGGTTTCAAGGAAATTCCCATAGGTTAGAGTCCCATCAGGGTTGAATTGTTTCCACATAGAAGCTTGTGTAAAACCAGCAACATACATGGGTAAAGTATAGATGATAATTCCTAAAGTTCCAATCCAGAAATGGAAATTGGCTAATTTCAAAGAATATAATTTCCCTTTTGTCATGCGTGGAATCAACCAATAAATCATACCAAACGCCATAAATCCATTCCAAGCTAAAGCGCCAACATGCACGTGAGCAATAATCCAATCGGTGTAATGCGCTACAGCGTTAAAGGTTTTAAGAGATAGCAATGGTCCTTCTAAAGTTGCCATTCCGTAACCCGTAATTGCCACGACAAAGAATTTTAAAACTGGATCTTCACGTACTTTATCCCAAACACCTCTTAGCGTTAATAATCCGTTTATCATACCACCCCATGAAGGTGCAATCAACATGATAGAAAATACAACTCCTAAATTTTGAGCCCAATTCGGTAAAGCAGAATATAATAAATGGTGTGGTCCAGCCCAGATATATATAAAAATTAAGGACCAAAAGTGAACAATAGAAAGTCGATAGGAATAAACTGGTCGATTCGCCGCTTTTGGTATGAAATAATACATCAAACCTAAGAATGGTGTCGTTAAGAAAAAGGCTACTGCATTATGTCCGTACCACCATTGCACTAAGGCATCTTGAACTCCAGCGTAAACAGAATAACTTTTTAATGCAGAAACTGGTATTGCTAAACTGTTGAAAATATGCAATACAGCAACTGTTACAAATGTGGCGATGCAAAACCAAATCGCAACATATAAGTGACGCTCTCTTCTTCTTAAAATAGTTCCAATCATGTTGATCCCAAAGACAACCCAGATTAAGGCAATTGCTATATCGACTGGCCATTCTAACTCAGCATATTCTTTTGAAGTTGTGATTCCTAAAGGCAAGGAAATAGCGGCCGCAACAATTATTAATTGCCAACCCCAAAAGTGAAGGTTGCTTAAAAAATCGCTAAACATTCTTGCTTTTAGTAACCGTTGTAAGGAATAATAAATTCCTGCAAACATTGAATTTCCAACAAAAGCAAAAATAATTGCGTTGGTGTGTAAAGGTCTCAAACGCCCAAAACTCAACCACGAAATACCTTCCGTGATGTTCGGAAATAGAAACATCGTAGCCAATATAAGCCCTACTAGCATTCCTACCACACCAAAAAGGATCGTGGCATAAAGGAATTTCTTTACAATTTTGTTGTCGTAATAAAATTGTTGCATTTCCATAATTAAATTTGTTTTTCTTGGGTTGATTCTACTGATTTTGGTTTTTCAATTTTGAGTTCGTCGTCAAAAAGCATTCGCACGGATGGTGTATAGTCGTCATCGTATTGACCTGATTTTACTGCCTTGATAAAAGCGATGAAAAAGCCTATGGCAATTACAATACTGATGGAGATTAATAAATAAATGACACTCATACCTTAAATTTGTGTTAACAAAATTACCTTTACTTCTTTTGATAAAATATGACATTTGTCATACATGATTTTTTGTTTTAAAAATAACCTAGCTTAGTTTATAATACTTATAGAATTCTATATTTTTCTTGCATAATAATTACTCATCACCGTCACAAAACTGATAATAGTTACCGTGCTCAGCGGCATTATAATCGCAGCAACTAAGGGCAATAAATTCCCTGTGACAGCAAAAGACAATCCTACTACATTGTATAAAAGTGAAATCGTAAAACTCATTTTGATGGTTGTAATGGCATTTTTTGAAAGCTTCAAAAAGGAAACTATTTTTTGAAATTGAGAAGCATCTAAAATGGCATCGCAAGCTGGAGAAAACACATTGACGTTTTCAGCAATTGAAATTCCAACATTGCTTTGAGCCAAAGCTCCTGCATCATTAAGTCCATCGCCTACCATCATAACGTTGCTTCCGTTTTCTTGTAATTTTTTAATGAATTCTAATTTTTGTTCTGGCTTTTGATTGAAAACCAATTCAGTTCCTTTAGGCAAAAGGCGCTCTAAAACGCTGCGTTCCCCTTCATTATCTCCCGACAAAACTTTGATTTGATAGTTTGTATTTAATTTCTCAAATAGTTGGGCTAATCCTTCTCTGTATTCATTATTAAAAAGAAATTTACCATAATAAATGTTATCTATTTTAATATGAACAGCCGTTTGTTCTATGGATAATTCTTCGATATGCTCTAGAAATTCAGCCGATCCAATTTTGATAACAATGTTATTGATGATAGCATGAATTCCCATTCCAGAAATCTCTTCAAAATAATTCACAGAAATTTTGGGAGAATCCGGTAAATGGTTATACAACATGCGACTTAAAGGATGATTGGATGCCCGAAGTACATTTTTTATTAAGTGCAATTCCTCCTCAGGAATCTTTTTTCCTTCATAAGAAATATTCGATTTTTTATTGGTGGTAATCGTTCCTGTTTTATCAAAAACTATTGTATCTACTTTTGCCAATTGCTCGATTACAAGCGCATTTTTGAGATACATTTTTTTCTTTCCTAGAATTCGCAATATATTTCCAAAAGTAAATGGAGCCGTTAAAGCCAATGCACAGGGACAAGCCACAATTAGAACCGCTGTAAATACATTAAAAGCAGTGTTTGCATTAAAAAAAATCCAATAGCCAAATCCACTAAATGCAATAAGTAATAATATCGGTGTAAAATAACGACTGATATTATCGGTGATCGTTTTGTGTTTTTGTTCAACTTGTTTTTGAAAAACATCGTTGCTCCATAATTGAGTCAAATAACTTTGGGAAACAGAATGCAATACTTCCAATTCGATAGCTTTTCCGATTTGCTTTCCACCCGCGAATAGTTTGTCGCCTGAATTTTTTATGATTGGAATGGCTTCCCCCGTAACGAAACTATAATCAATTTCGGCTTTTTCTGAAATTAAAATACCATCAACAGGAATTAACTCTTGATTTCGAATGAGTAAACGATCTCCTTTTTGAACTTCATAGATAGGAACATTTTCTTCTGCTAAATTGGAATTGATTTTGGTAATTGCAATAGGAAAATAGGATTTAAAGTCACGTTCGAAACTCAGGAAATTATAGGTTTTTATTTGAAACATTTTACCCAAAAGCATGAAGAAAATAAGTCCCGTGAGACTATCAAAGAAACCCGAACCGTAATTCATGGTGATATCAAAAGTGCTACGGATGAACATTACTACAATTCCTAATGCAATTGGAATATCTATATTCAACATTTTGGATTGGATACTTTTGTAGGCTGAAACATAATATCCGCTGGCAGAATACAAGAAAGAAGGCAGGGATAATGCAAAAATTAACCATCGAAAAAAGCCCCGGTATTGATTGAGCCAAAATTCATTGACTTCAAAATACTCTGGAAACGAGAGCAACATAATGTTACCAAAACAAAAGAAAGCTACACCCAATTTGTAAGATAAACTTCTGTCGACATTTGTTTTTCCTGTTTCATAATTCTCCAAACTGATATAGGGTTCGTATCCTATTGTGCCTAATAAATTGACAATTTCTTTTAAGGAAACAATTTCAGAATTGAAGGTTATACGGACTTTTTTCTCCGGGAAATTAACTTGTGAAAACGTTATTCCTTTTTGAAGACGTTGTAGATTTTCCAATATCCAAATGCATGAACTACAATGAATATGAGGTATGTTAAGTGAAATAATTGCTGTGGTATCTTCTCGAAATTCCAGAAGCTTGTTGATGATGCTTTCATTCTCTAAAAAATCATATTTCCCTTTTAATTCCTTTGGTGTAGCTCCAGGTGATTTTTCGAAGTCATAATAACATGTCATATCGTTGAGACTAAAAATCTCATAGACGGTTTTGCAACCTTGACAACAAAAAAATTTATCGTCAAATGGTATTCCTATTTCTTCACTAAAACCTAAACCACAATGGAAACAGTTGTTTGTGTCCATAACTTTGCTCAATTTACCTATGCAAATTTGGTTGAATGTAACGTTTTAAAATATGATATATGTCATATAAAAAATTGTATTTTTGAGATTCCAATAAAGGACAACTTACTATGGGTAAATGCGAGCAATGTATTGTGAGACAATTTAGTTCTTTGAAAGCTTTGAATAAAGACGAGCTTTTGAAAATGGCAAATTGTAAAACCTCATATACTATCAAAAAAGGGCAACCTATTTTTGAAGAAGGCGAAACTTTGAAAGGTATTTATTGCATTAAAGATGGCATTTGCAAATTATCTAAATTAAGTTCGAATGGTAAAGACCAAATCGTAAAATTGGCCACATCGGGAGAATTATTAGGGCAACGTTCTATGATTAGTGATGAATCGGCTAATATAAGTGCTGTTGCTATAGAAGATATGGAAGTTTGTTTTATTCCTAAGTCTGAAATATTAGGTTTTTTTGATCATAATAATGAGTTTTCTATGAATGTTATGAAAACTATTTGTGGTGATTTGAAAGATTCTGATGATCATGTTGTTTCGATGGGGCAAAAAAGCGTAAAAGAGCGATTGGCAGAAACCCTACTTTATTTGTATGATACATTTGGTGTAAAAGAAAATGGTTCATTGCTTGTGCAACTTTCCAGAGAAGAATTGGCAGGAATGATAGGAACAGCTACTGAAAGTTGTATTCGATTGCTTTCTGAGTTTAATAAATCGAATCTTATTGAGATTGAAGGAAAGAAAATAATTATTAAAGACGTTTCAAAATTGAAAAAAATAGCTGAGTCGTTATAACTTCTTCGCTTCATTCCAAAACACATCCATTTCGGCTAAGGTCATGTCCATTAATGGTTTTCCCAATTCACTTGCTTTACTTTCTAAGTATTGAAAGCGTTTGATGAATTTTTTATTAGTTCGTTCCAAAGCATCTTCAGGATTTACATTGAGAAAACGAGCGTAATTAATCATCGAGAAAAGTACATCACCAAACTCGGCTTCGATTTTTTCTTGATTTCCAGCAGCTACTTCAACTTGCAACTCATTTAATTCTTCTTGCACTTTATCCCAAACTTGATGTGGCTCTTCCCAATCAAAACCAACTCCTTTTACTTTATCCTGAATACGGCTCGCTTTGACTAAGGCTGGCAAACTTTTAGGAACACCTTCTAAAACTGACTTTTTTCCTTCTTTGAGTTTGAGTTTTTCCCAATTTTGTTTGACTTCTTCTTCATCAGAAACTACGGTGTCGCTATAAATGTGAGGATGACGATGAATTAATTTATCGCAGATTTCGTTGCAAACATCCGCCATATCAAACGAATCCGATTCGCTTCCAATTTTGGCATAAAACACAATATGCAATAGTAAATCGCCGAGTTCCTTTTTGATTTCATTCAAATCATGGTTTAAAATTGCATCGCCGAGTTCATAGGTTTCTTCAATGGTTAAATGTCGGAGTGACTCGAAAGTTTGTTTTTTATCCCAGGGGCATTTCTCACGCAATTCATCCATAATAGTGAGCAAACGTTCGAAAGATTGGAGTTGTAATTGCTTAGAATTCATACGATTTTATTTGATTCATCTATTCGGTTTTATACCGTAGAGCTGTAAAAATAAGAAATCCTGTCTTGATACATCGAGACAGGATTCTTTTATTTGAACAAAATTTTATTATTCTTTTTTAGGTGTTTTCTTTTTTGGTGCAGCTTTAGCTTCAGCTACTTTTTCTTTTACAATTTCTTCTACTCTAGCTTCTTCAACAGTATTAGGCACTTCTTTCGAAACCAACCCTTTGCTTTGCAAAATATTATACCAATTAATTACTTTTTTAATATCCGATGGATAGACTCTTTCTTCATCATAATCAGGCATAATTTCTTTAAAATAGGCTACTAATTTTGCATTTTCTTCTTTGTTAGAAATTGCTGGACCATTATCTTCTTTAATAGCAATAGCGCGCATAACTTCAGCAAGTGGCTTTTCGGCATCATGTGTGTAAATTGATATTTCAGTTAATAAACTTACATTACTTCGCAATCCAACCGTTACTCTTTTTCCATCTAATAAAGATTCGGCTACAAAACCAGTACGCGTTTGCATTTTTAAAGCGTAAATTCCTGGCATTCCTGATATGGCTAATATTTTTTCTAAATTCATTTTCTACTTAAATTGGGGTTATAGGGTTTATTTTGACTTATGTTACTCTACTTTATCTGCCTTTTTTGGATATAAATTTCATTTTATAATCAGGTCTGGTTTTACCTTCCATTATATTTTGCAGCTTCTTTTTGATCAATTGTTTTTTTAAGGATGAAATTCTGTCTGTGAATAATATACCTTCAATGTGATCATATTCATGTTGAATTACACGCGCCACTAGACCGTCGAACACTTCTATTTTTTTATTGAAGTCTTCATCAAAATATTCTAATGTAATGGTATCTTTTCTAAATACATCTTCACGAACTTCAGGTATACTCAGGCAACCTTCATTAAAACCCCATTCTTCTCCTTCTTCTAAGAGTATTTTGGCATTAATAAAAGTGCGTTTGAAATTTTTCAATTCATTTTGTTCTTCAACAGGCAAATCATCATCTTCTCCAAAAGGAGTGGTATCTATAATAAACAAACGAATTGCTAAACCAACTTGAGGTGCCGCCAATCCAACACCATAGGCGTTATACATGGTCTCATACATATTGATAATAGTTTCTTTTAAATTGGTATATTCAGGTGAAATTTCTTCTCCAATTTTTCTCAAAACTGGATCTCCATAACCAATAATAGGTAAAATCATTTTAATGAAATTTAATTTCACTTTGACAAAAAAATTGCTAAAGTGGATGGCAAAAATAGTGAAAAAATACACATTGAATAATTTGAAATAAATAATTAGCATATTTTTATACAATTGGCAGCTTCAATTGAATATCCGTAAGCAATTACAGCCTTAAATCATTTTTCTAGTTAAGTAATCTTGTAACATAATTGTTGCTGAAATTTCATCAAGTAGGGCTTTGTTTTGGCGTTGTTTTTTATTCAAGCCACTATCTATCATCGACTGAAAAGCCATTTTTGAAGTAAATCGCTCGTCTACCCTAACAACTTGAATCTCTGGAAATTGATTTTGAAATTGAATGGCAAAAGTATGAATCATATCCGCACTTTGAGAAGGTTGACCATTCATTTGTTTGGGATCTCCAATAAGTACTTTAATTACCTTTTCTTTAGAAAAATAGTCTTTTAGAAAAGCAAAAACAGTTTCAGTTGGAATAGTTTTCAATCCAGAGGCAATGATTTGCAATTCGTCTGTAACAGCTATACCTGTTCGCTTTTGACCATAATCTATAGCTAATATTCGAGCCATTTTTTTATTTCAAAGATACTATAAAGTTATAATTTCACCCTTCAATTCTATGGAATGATTTCTTTATAAATCAATTTGTAATCTCCTTTTTTTGTTGAAAAGTCTAACAATAGTGTTAATAACTTATTTTTTACTTAGAATACTTTTGGCGAAAAAGTCCGTTATTGCAGTACCAAAATCTATTAAATGTCATTAAAAAACCTGTTTTATTTTATTGTTGTATTCCTTCCCTTAAAAGGTATTGCTCAGCATAAGGTATTTACCTATAATCAAATTCAAACTAGAAACGATATTCAAGAGTGGGGTAAAATTGAAAACATCTCTAATCAAACTGTTGAATTTAATGCTGATAACATCAAGTTAAAAATTGACAAAAACTATCAACTGACAATAGTTTCTAAAACTAATTTACCAGATAAAGGCATTATTTATCTATGCAAAGACGAAAAATCAAATCCAATAACCGTAATGCTTATTGATGATATTAAAATGTATTTGTATGCAAAATCCAAACGCTTTTTAATCAATTTTCAACATCCTGGAAGCCTTTTCCAGTTGGCTGAAATGGATTAATTTAATTAAAAATAATAATCCAAATAACGATTATCGTTTTTAAAATTGATTCTATATTTGTCAAAATTATTCTACTATGAATTCACTTCGTACAATCATTGAATCAGCATGGGAAAACCGTGATTTACTTCAAGAAACTACAACTACATCAGCAATACGAGAAGTTATACAATTATTGGATTCGGGCACTTTACGAGTAGCTGAACCTACTGCAAATGGATGGCAAGTGAATGAATGGGTTAAAAAAGCGGTGGTTTTATATTTCCCGATTCAAAAAATGGAAACAATAGAAGTCGGTATTTTCGAATATCATGATAAAATTCCTTTAAAAAGAGGGTATGCTGAAAAGGGAATTCGTGTCGTTCCTCATGCAGTAGCAAGACATGGTGCTTATATTTCCAAAGGAGTAATCTTGATGCCAAGTTATGTTAATATTGGGGCCTATGTAGATGAAGGAACTATGGTCGACACATGGGCAACAGTGGGAAGTTGTGCTCAAATTGGTAAGAATGTACATCTTTCTGGTGGTGTTGGAATCGGTGGCGTTTTAGAACCTCTTCAAGCGGCACCTGTTATTATTGAAGATGGCGCTTTTATTGGTTCAAGATGTATTGTTGTTGAAGGTGTTCGAGTTGAAAAAGAAGCAGTATTAGGTGCTAATGTTTGTTTAACAGCATCAACAAAAATAATTGATGTAACAGGTTCGTCTCCAATTGAAATGAAAGGATATGTTCCTGCTAGATCAGTAGTTATTCCAGGAAGCTATACTAAAAAATTTGAAGCTGGAGAATATCAAGTTCCCTGTGCTTTAATCATTGGAAAAAGAAAACCTTCTACAGATTTAAAAACTTCTCTAAACGATGCTTTAAGAGAATATGATGTAGCTGTATAGTCACACGATGATTTTAGAAAGTATCAATTTGTTTATCTTCCAATGAATAATTATTATAATTTATTAAAAATTCTAATCAAAAGAATTGGTGTTGTATTCCTGATATATCAACTCTGTAGATTATTCTTTATTTTTTTTAACAAGAGTTATTTTCAAAATTTATCTCCTTCTATTTTTCTAGGCGGAATACTTTACGATTTATCTGCTATTAGTTTTATTAATTTATTCTTCATTGTACTTCATTTATTTCCAGGTAATATTAAATACAAACCGAACTATCAAAAAAGATTAAAAATTGCCTTTTTTATAGTTAATCTTATTTTTATTGCCACCAATTTTATAGATTTTGAATACTATAAATTTACAGGAAGGCGAAGCTCCTTTGGATTAATTACCGCTAAAGGAATGGAGAATGAAATAGGTGGATTAATACCCATTTTTTTAACAAAATACTGGTATTTACCAATTGGATTTATCCTGTTATCCATACTGATTTGGCGATCATTATCTTCTCCTAAAATTATTCATACAATTGAAAAATTATCAAAAAGAGATCTAACAAAACAATCACTCATATTAATATTAACTCTCGCTTTCGGTTTTTTATTTGCTAGAGGTGGATTTCAAACCAAACCAATAAGAATAGTCGATGCTATTAATTATTCTACTATTGGAAACACTGCTGTAGTACTTAACACACCGTATTGTATTTTAAAAACATTAGGAGAAAAAGAATCTCTAACTGACCCAAAATATTATTCAAACGATGAATTGAATGCTATTTTTAATCCAATTTTAAAAACTGCACCTAAAGGAGAACCAACAAAAAAGAATTTAGTTATTATTATTCTAGAAAGCTTTGGAGATGAAAATATTCATCTTGGATATACTCCTTTTTTGGATTCTTTAATTACAAAATCATACTATTTTAAAAATGGTTTTGCGAATGGAAAAGTTTCTATTGATGCTGTTCCTTCTACCATGTCAAGTATCCCTAGCTTAATGAATACGCCACTTATTTCCTCTGGATATTCATTAAATGAGGTTTATGGTTTGCCTAAGATATTAAAGAAACACGGGTACAACACTTCTTTTTTTCATGGTGCTTTTAATGGAAGTCAGAATTTCGATCAATATTGTAAAGTTGCAGGATTTGAACAGTATTATGGTAAAAACGAATATGTAGGAGAACCCTCTTTTGATGGAACTTGGGGTGTTTTTGACGAAGAGTTTTTAAATTTTTTCTGCGATAAAGTAAATAAATTCAAAACCCCATTCTTTACTTCATTATTCACAATTTCATCACATATACCATTTACTATTCCAGATAAATATAAAGGTAAATTTCCAAAAGGAACCACAGAAATTCATGAAAGTATCGGTTATACCGACTATTCATTGAGACAGTTTTTCAAAAAAGCAAAAACTCAAAAATGGTATTCTAATACTTTATTTGTATTTACTTCAGACCATACATCCGCTTTAGGGAAAGGAATTTACACAACAAGTGTAGGAAAATTTAAAATTCCAATATTCTTTTTCGACCCTTCAAAGCCCGATTTTAAAGGTGTAATCGAGAAAAATTTTCAACAAATTGATATATTGCCAAGTGTTTTAGATTATTTAAACATACAAGATACAATTGTGACTTATGGAAAATCTTATAATTCTGATAAGGATTTTGTAGTTTCCTATTTGGATAATATTTACAATTATATAAACAATGATTTTTATTTAGCTTTTGATGGTACTAAATCAATTGGATTGTTTAATTTTAAAAAAGATCCTTTTCTAAAAAATAATTTGTTACAAAAAGAGCGTATTCGTAAAATAGAAATGGAAAAATTTATTAAAGCTTATATTCAATCTTTCAATGAAAGAGTCAACAATAATGAACTCATTTTTAAGCCAAAATAGATTTTTATGAAAATTCTTGTAATTCAACAAAAAATGATAGGCGATGTTTTAGTGAGCAGTATTCTCTGCAATAACTTAAAAAAAGCGTATCCGAATGCACGAATTGATTATTTGGTTTACGAATCTACTATTCCAGTTTTAGAAGGGAATCCAAATATTGATAACATCATTTTATTTAAGAATAAACACCGTAAAAGCAATACAAAATTATTGCAATTAGCTTGGAAAATTCGAAAAGAAAATTACGATATCGTTATAGATGCTTACTCGAAATTAGAGAGTTGGGTGTTTGTTTTTATGAGTGGAGCCAAACAGCGCATTTCCTATAAAAAAACAGGTAGAAGTTTTTTATATACTGACAATATTCCATTTATCACTTTTCCTAAAACAAATTTAGGTTTAGCAATAGAAAGACGTCTTTCCTTATTGAAACCCTTACATCTTCCTTTTGAAATAGATCCATTTCCAAAAATATATCTAACCGATTCCGAAAATCAAATAGCTAAGGAATTATTTAAAAAACATAACGTAAAAGACAATCGCAATTCCATAATGATTAGTCTAATTGGAAGTGAGAAATCGAAAACGTATCCATTAGAGTATATGGCAAAAGTTGTGAATGAAATTGGTGAAAATTATGATGTAAACATTCTTTTCAATTATTTCCCTAAACAAATTGAATTAGCCAAAGAAATTTATAATAAATGTTCAAAAATTACACAAGAAAAAATCTATTTTGACTTATTAGGAGCAGATTTAAGGTCTTTTATTGCCATTATGAATCAATGTGATATGATCATTGGTAATGATGGAGGCGCCATCAATATTGCGAAATCCTTAAACAAGCCTTCCTTTATTATATTTTCTCCTTGGATTGAAAAGAAAATATGGGCAACTTTTGAAGATAACATTCACCAAGTTTCAGTACATCTCAAAGAATTCAAACCCGAATTACTTGAAAAATATTCTGAAAGAGAACTCAAAGAAAAAACACCAGAATTATATTTGGAATTTAAACCTGAATTGTTTCAAGAGTTATTGGTTAAGTTTATGGATACCAATTTGAATAAAAATTCCATTTCAACTTCTTTATTATCTATCAAGCCAATTCGATTACCACTTAGTGCACTAATCATTACTTATAATGAAGAAAAACACATTCAAGAGGTTTTGCAAGACATCGATTTTGCGGATGAAATCATTGTTATTGATTCTTACAGCACTGACAAAACAGTTGAGCTTGTAAATGCCTTTCCAAAAGCCAAACTTATCCAAAACACTTTCGTAGATTATAGCTCACAACGAAATTTTGCTATTGAATGCGCCAAAAACCCATGGATACTTTTCATAGATGCTGACGAAAGATTTACTGAGGAACTTAAGGAAGAAGTAATCGAAACGATTCAGAAACCAAATGTTTCAAGTGCTTATTTGTTTTATCGCATATTTATGTTTGAAAACACCAAATTAAATTTTAGTGGTTGGCAAACAGATAAGATTTTTAGACTGTTTCAAAAAGACAAAGCGAAATATGTAACCGAAAGATTGGTGCATGAAAAACTAACTGTCAATGGAAAAATAGGAAAATTAAAACACAAACTTATTCACTTTTCGTATACCGATTATGAAACCTATAAAGGTAAAATGGTAAACTATGGGAAATTGAAAGCAAAAGAAGAATTTGCTAAAGGAATTCGACCTAATTTTTATCATTTTTACTTACATCCAACCTACAAATTCTTATATCAATTTATAGTTCGACTTGGATTTCTAGACGGCAAAAAAGGAGCAATTATTTGTTATTTGAATGCTTTAAGTGTTGCAGTTCGTTATCAAGAATTGAAAAAAATGCAAGCAAATAAATAATTATTTCCAGAATTTAAGCTTCTTTTTTAAACGGATTTTATTATGATATTTTATTTGAAAATCATCTGTAAACTTCCACATTGATTGAAAAATTTCCTTTTCAGATTTACTCGTATACCACTTAGAATATTCAAGACTCATTTGAGCAATCATGTCTTTTCTAGGTGTAAGATGAGACAGATTTTTCATTCTTTTTTCAAAACTCATTTCAGTTAGAAAATTCATTCGATTTAAATCGACTAGATAAAATTCATAGGTTGTCTCAGAAACTTTCTTAATCAAAGTGTTGCCTGGTGAATGATCTAAAAATTCTACGCCTTTTTCATGCAATAAAAAACAAAACTGCATAAACTGACTCAAAATGTTATTATAATCAGGGTAATCTATAACGTCAACCAATTCTCTAAAAGTTAAATCAACTTGAAGATGTTCACAAACATAAAAACTACTTTTTAATCCATAAAAAGTAAAATCTTCCGCATAAGCAATAGGTTGTGGGGTTTTAATGCCGTTTTCAAGTAATCGATTGGCAAACTCAAAAGAGCGTTGTGCTTTTGATTTTCTAAAAAACTTATAGACAACTTGATTGATACTAATTGGTACTTTAAAAGACTTAATATTTAAAGTTGTTGTATCGGTTTTAAACAATCTAATTTTATTTCGTTTACCATCAACAAAAAGACTTCCAGATGTATTGAAATTCTCAATACAACTAACAATTGTCGAATTTAATTCTTGGAATTGAGACTGAATTATTAATTGCATCAAATACGTTTATAAGTTAACAAAAGTAGGTATAGATTTATATTTTTCCAATTTAATAATTACTTTTACTGCACAATGATTAAATCTAAATATTCAAAAGATTACTATTATTTTATAGTTCATTGAAAGCAAAGCAATTGAATTGTAAATTGATTGAAATGATTTCAAAATAGCATTAACCTCAATTTGTAATTTCTAATGTTCCTTTGATAGACAAATATAAAGATATCTATGACTCAACCCAATTCCAAATTCATTAAGCAGCTCTATTTAGTTTTTCTTTTTAATCTTATTATTTTAGTTTTCATTTCATTGCAATACATTTCATTTCTTGAAAACATAGATGGTATTTTACTTAAGTTGTACTTAACTTTAACAACTTTTAGTCATTTTTTTATTATTGGAGTTTTACCATTAGTATTCAGTTTACTCTTTTTTTGGGTTAGTAAATCAAAAAAAATAACACAATATATTCACATTTTACTTTCTTCATTTATTCTTATTATTGTTAAGCTAGACGCTATTATTTTTGAACAATTTCGGTATCACATTTCACCCATCGTTTTGAAATTAGTATTTGGTAAACGGGCCTCAGATATCTTCCAGTTTTCTACAACAAACATGATTATTGTCGGAATTTTTATTTTGATTTTAGTTGCGATGCAATTTCTTTTTTATTTTATTTCGGAGAGAATTATTTCAAAAAATATCAATTTAAGAGTAAAACCCACATTGATTTTCTTTACAATTTCATTACTTATTACCCATTTCATTTATGCTTGGTCCGATGCCAACTACTTTCGTCCCGTAACTCAAATAAAAAATGTTTTTCCAGTATTCTTCCCATTAACGGCAGACAGTTTAATGAAGAAATTGAATTTGATAGACGAAGAAAAAGTAAAACAAAACGAAAAAATAAATGTCAGTACTGATTCAAATACAGTAAACTATCCTTTAAAAACTATTGTGTCAGATAACCAAAGTAGCAAGAAAAATATCCTTTATTTAGTAATAGATACTTGGCGAAAAGGATATATGAATGCTGAAATTACTCCAAACATTTATGAATTTTCTAAAAAATGCCAAGTCTATTCGAATCACTTTAGTGGTTCAAACATGACTACAGGAGGAGTTTTCTCTATTTTTTATGGTATTCCAGCAACTTATTTCGATACGTTTACAGGACAACAAATTGCTCCCGTAATGATAACTGAAATGCAAAAACAAGGCTATCAAATGTCTATTTTGAGTAGTTCAAACCTAGAAAACCCACCTTTTTATAGAAATGTATTTGCTTCAATTCCAAATCTTAGATTATCCTCTAAAGCAGAAAAATCTTCTGATAGAGATATAGAAATTAATACTGAATGGCTTGCAAATTTTGACAATTTAAATTCTAAAAAGCCATTTTTTGGATTTTTATTTTATGATTCTGCTCATGGATTTGATTATCCCGATAAATATAAATTAGCATTCAACCCATCACTTCCAGAAATGAATTATTTAGATTTGGACGACGATTACAATCCAGCTATGCTTATCAATCGTTATAAAAACTCCTTGCACTTTATTGATAGCTTAATTGGAAAAGTGTTGCACCAATTGGAAGAAAAAGGTGTATTAGAAAATACCATTATTGTTATTACAACAGATCATGGTCAAGAATTTAATGATAATAAAAAAGGCTATTGGCAACATGGAGGTAATTTTTCAAAATATCAAATTGAAGTCCCAATGATGTTTTTTGATGCTACAAAAACACCTAAAAACTATACTCAAAAAACCTTGCATTACGACATTACACCTACAATTATGAAAAATTATCTTGGTGTAAAGAATGATAGTTTTGATTATAGTTTCGGGCAAGATTTGTTTAACCCACTTCCTCGTGCAAGTTTTGTTTGCGGTTACAATCAACGATTTGCTATTATAGAAGAACAACAAATCACCAACGTTTATCCTTCTGGTCTATTTGATGTTACGGATAAACAATTGAATTTATTAGACGATTCCAAAACAAATTTTGAATTGGTTTCTAAAGAACTAAAAGAAATGAATCGATTTTATAAAGTAAAAAAATAAATTTTCTATTTGAAAAGGAATTTAAACCATTGCCCAAAATTCTTAAGCATAATGAAGCTTCTAGAAATTTGCAAATTCTTTGAACTTGAAATAAAATTTTTAATTTCTTCAATTTTTTTAGTCGGAAAATAACTCAGTGTTTTCCATCGTTCGGGTTCTATATAATAAAAATCTGTCATCGTTTGATAATTGGTTTCATCAACGGCAATCCATTTGTTGAGGAAATCTTTGTGCACATCCACATTGTGTCCCCAATTTTCTAGTTTAAAACGCAATTGTTCTTCCGATCTAGCGACGGATTCATGCAAAACAATACTATCCAAATAAATAACTTTTTCGTTCGTTCTTCGCGCACATTTATAGTTGGGGTAATTCGTGGCAAAAGCTGCTTTCATAGGTTCATCGATATATAAAATACCTTTGGCTGTATATTTATAAATTATTGCCCAAAAAGCAAAGATTTGAATTTTATTCTTTTTAGGCGAATCCAAATACGAATCATATTTCCGCAAATCAGTAACAAATTTTTCAAAGTCAATAAAATATTCGTCTGAATCTACTTGAATTAGCCAATTCCCAATCCCCATTTTATGGGAGAGCATGGTTCTTTCTCTAGTATCGTTTTCAATTGTAGAAAGCTCAGGAATATAGAAATCGTCTTTGTAAATCTCAATTTTTTTATCTAAATCAAACTCTTCTAACCATTTATAGAAATTTGGATCTACTGTAAAATTTTGACCTTTCCATGTTCTCAAATCCTTATCTATAGCTAAATATATTTTATCAGCTGCTTTGTAAACAGGTGGTAATGAGTGTTTCAATAATTCATAATCATACGATAATAAAAACCCGACATGTATTTTTTTCATGATTATTTAGCTGAATTTAAACTTAATACTTTCTATTTTTTTGACATTTTTGGTAAAAACAACAAAACAAAACTGATAAAACCTTTTAGGGTTTTCCATGCAATTGGATGCTTCTTAATATGTTGAAATTGAAGGAATCGCTTTGAATTAAGTTCACTTATTTCTTGATAATCATCTAGGAACGACGGAAAATATTTTTGCATCGATTGCAATTTTTCTTTTTGAAACAAATCAGCAAACTTGGGATTAGAAGAAATTCCTGTAAAATCATAAATTGCAATTGTCTTTTTTAGGTATTTATAGGAAACATTTTTATGACAAATTACATATACGAAAAACTCCCAATCGGAAGCAATTTTATAATTTTCATTATAATAAAAATGCTCATCGAACAATGATTTTCTTATAAAAGTAGATTGATGATTTATAGAACTCGTATAAAAAAACGAAAAAGATAATTTTTCAGGATAGGTTTTTAAGCGTTTCGAATTCGGGCTTTCCTTGTAGTTATCTCCATAATAAATATCGTAATTAGTATGTAGTTCCGGAACAATTTCTTCGAGTACTCTACTTGAATTGAATATATCTCCACTATTCATAAAAATGACAAACTCGCCTTTTGCAACAGTTATTCCTTTATTCATGGCATGAAAAACACCATTGTCTTTTTCGCTCAACCAATACTTGATTTTAGCTTCATTTTCAATAATCAATGCTTTGCTTCCGTCGGAACTTCCTCCATCAATTACTATAAACTCGAAATCCTGAAAAGTCTGATTAAAAACGCTTTGAAAGGTCTTTTTTAAACCTGACTCATCATTGTAATTGATTGTGATTATGGATATTTTAGTCATGGCATTTTATTTTTTTTTCCAAAATTTCAACTTTCTAATGGCTCTTTTTCTTTTTGCTTTTTCAATTTGGAACTCATTGTTTAATGTAAAGAAATCAGCTTCTTTTTGAGCTAAAACAACCAACGGATGCGTTATTTCTGAAAGCTTTTCTATTTTAATTTTTGAAGATTTATCAGTAAGGTTTTGTGTATGTGTAGCATCAACTCCAAAACCTATATTACTGATTAAATTGACATTGGGTATGATTGACAATCCGTTATTAAAAAAATTCGTTATGGCCCATTGATAATCCCAAGTGTTAATCTCATTGGCAATCAATTTGTTGAAAATTTTAGTCCAAGCTTCCACTACAATATCATCTTTAAAAACGTTTTTAAAACATAGCGCTACATCAATTGTTTTGTAGTTTGATAGTTCTACATCATAAGATTTCCAAGCCCTGCGCCAAGAAGCCCAACCCCAAACATGCGTGAGGTTTGAAAAATAATAACTGTCGTTGCCCCATTTTTTCCCTTCTTGAAAATTGGCTCCCCCAATATGTCTAATTCTTGAATCCTGTCTGTATTTTTCAAGCATCGCATCGCAAAAAATAAAAAAATCCTCCGAAGGTAGACAATCATCTTCTAGAACAATGCCTTCTTCCTCATGCTCAAAAAACCAATTAATTCCAGATGAAACTGCATGTTTACAACCTAAATTTTCATTTCTGAATAAAGTCTTGACGTCGCAAATCCAATCAATTTTATTTGTGATATTGCGTGTTTCTTGGCAAAGAGCAAATTCATTTTCTTTATCTTTTCTCGCGCCATCAGCAGCAATATATAATCTAGGTGGTTTAACTTTCCGTATTTCCTCAAAAACATTAGATGTTACATCCGGGCGATTAAAAATTAAGAATAAAACTGCAGATTTAGTAGTATAATCAACCATATTTAATAGATATTAAATGATTGTAAATTGAAATTAGATTTGAGTATTTTTAAAGAGATAATCGTGTACGGATAAATTCTCTACAAATTCATAGCCTACACTAGAAAGATATGCAACCAATTTATCTTTACTCCTACATTCAATACACATATATTTGAATCTGTATACTTTGTGATTGATACCTTTAAGCACTTCAATTTCGGCACCTTCAACGTCTAATGAAAGTAAATCCATTATTTTAGGCGCATTCGATTCGACGATTAAATCATTCAACGGCCTTGCTAAAGCACCAAATCTAAAATTATCATCTGTATTGTTGAGAAACTGTTTTCCGATAGCTGCATGTTCCGCTTGGTTGTCGATGTCGGATTCTAGTCCTAAAGGTGTTGACATTAAATTGGAATAAATAATTTCAACAAATTTTTCTTTGTATTCGAATGACGTGCAAGCACAACAAAAAACGTGTGATGCTGCCGATCTGTTTTTTCTGCAAAGAAGATAATTATGCGGAATGGGTTCTATTAAGATGCCTTTCCAATTTCTGTGTCTTTCAAAATATAAAGTATTCGATTGATTCACTCCATCGTTGGCGCCGAGTTCGATAAAAAAACCATTGTCGTGGTCTAAATACTTTTCGATTTTTTTATCTAAATCATTAATTGAATGGTATTTAGATTTTGGTTTTTTAAAAAACGCTTTTATTTTTTTCATAGAACAGATTTAAACTTTTGTAAATATAACAGAAATTGCAATTTAGATTAATATTCAAACATGGATTTTATTTGTATTAAACTATGGCTTTTTTATAAACATCTAAACATTCAGAAGCGGTTTTTTTCCAACTGAATTTTTGGGCTTGTTGCAAACCCATTTGAATGTGCTTTACTCTAAAATCATTATCTTCAATCAATTTGAGGATTTTGTTTTTTAGATCTGATTCATTATTCAATTCAAAGTAAACACCAGCTTCGCCTGCCACTTCTGGAAAAGAACTATGATTCGCCAGAACAATAGGACAACCACAAGCCATCGATTCTAAAACAGGAATACCAAAACCTTCATATTCAGACGGAAAAACAAAACATTTTGCTTGAGAATAATATGTTGCTAATTCTGAATCTTCAAAATTTTGCTGTAGTATTTGATTCGAAACACCCAATTTTCTAATTAATTGCTGCTCGTCTTTGGTAAATTTATTGCCACCCGCAGCCACAACAAAAAGTTTAGGGTAAGCCTTCAAAATGGGCGCTACAGCATTTAGGAAGAAAATAAAGTTTTTATAATTTTTTCTATTCCCAACAAATAAAATATACTCTTTCGGTAAATTGACTTTTGCATTTTGAGTTGTTTTTATACTATGCGATAAATAAACAACTTCAATTTTTGTACTATCAATATGTGGATAAATTTTGAGAATGTCTTTTTTGGTATTTTGTGAAACAGCAATAACCTTAGTAGCATTTTCTAACAATAGTTTTTTGTTTTTTACTGTATGCAAATCCCTAGTAAAATAATGCGGAAACAATTCGTGAATCATATCGTGCAAAGTCAACACGTAAGGCTTTCCATTGAGTTTTTCAAGAAAATACGGATTGTAATACGTAGGCATTAACACGTCGAAATTGCCTTCTTCTAAGGCTTCAATCGTGGCATTAATGTTTTTCTTTTTATATAGCTTGATGATTTTTTTTCGGATGAATTTTGGAATCAGTTTACACTCAAAAATAGTATTTCTAAAACTTTGAAAAAGCGAGGCTTCGTTGAGGTGCAGATTATCACTAAAAAGAATCGGGCAATTGATTTGTATGTCTTTGGTTTTTTGGTATTCAAGATATAATTCGGTATGATACCTAGAAATGCCGCCGAATTTTTGTTCGTTATAAGTTTGTGGATCAACTAGTATCTTCATATAGGGTGAAAAGTTATGAATAGCGCTAAGTTCCAAAGATAATTTTATTTAGAAAAATAATCTATTTTTGTTGCAATAAATAAAATACACCACTATGAAATGTAAAATATGTGATGCCCATTGCGAGAAAATTTTTCAAAAAATTATTCTTCAAAAATATCCGTCTTCTTATTATCAATGCACCCATTGCAATTTCATACAAACTGACGAACCTATTTGGCTTAAAGAAGCTTATACGAATGCGATAACTTCGCTAGACATCGGATTGGCAACACGAAATATTACATTGAGAGATGAAATTAAAAAAATTATAGATGCCTACTTTCCGGAATCTAAAATTTATTTGGATTATGCAGGCGGTTACGGAATGTTTACCCGAATCATGCGTGATATAGGATTTGATTATTACAGACAAGATGATTATTGCGAGAATATTTTTGCGAATTATTTTGACATCACAGATACTAAAATCAAACGCTTTGATATTGTTACCGCTTTTGAAGTGTTGGAACATTTTAATGCGCCATTAGTAGAAATTGAAAAAGTACTAGCGTATTCAGACACCGTAATATTTTCAACAGAAATAGTCCCTCAAACAAATTCAAATTTAGAAAACTGGTGGTATATCGCTCCTGAAACCGGACAACATATTGCTTTTTATTCCCCGAAATCGATGCAACTTATTGCTCATAAATTTGATAGAAATTATTACTGTCGAAATGGAAATATTCATATTTTTACCACTAAAACCATTTCAAATTTTATTAAAAAACCAAGAAAACACTTGTTTTATAAATACTCGTTTTTTACTAAAAAAATCAAACGAAAATCCTTGACTGAAAAAGATTTCGAATATATCAAAACCATACTAAATTCTAAAATCTAGTTCATGACCGAAGAAGTTCACAATGCATTTGAAGTCATCAAAAACGGCGGCATTATTCTCTATCCTACTGATACCGTTTGGGGAATAGGTTGTGATGCTACCAATCCAGAAGCTGTAGCAAAAATCTATGCGCTAAAACAACGTGCAGAAACTCAAAGTATGATTTGTTTGATGAATGGTGAAAAAATGATGTACAATGTCTTTAAAGAAATTCCAGAAGTTGCCTGGCAAATTATCGATTTATCTGAGAAACCAACAACTTTAATTTTAGATAATCCGAGAAATGTTGCACCGAATTTAATCGCAACTGACAAAACTTTGGGAATTCGAATCGTCAAAGAACCGTTTTGTTTCAAATTGATGGAACGCATGAAAAAGCCTTTAGTTTCTACTTCAGCGAACATTTCTGGGCAACCAACTCCGCAATCCTTTAAAGAAATCAACCCAGAGATTGTAAATGGTGTCGACTATGTTGTAAATTTGAACCGCGAAAAAATCGGAGGAAAACCATCTACAATTATCAAATTGACGAATGATTTGCAAGTAAAAGTGATACGACGTTAATGAAAGTGAATTATAAATCTTCTTTACAACACCCGATTTTTGAAATTGTTTCAAAAGCTTCTCAAGAACTTAACATTGAAAGTTATGTCATTGGCGGGTTTGTGCGTGATTACATTTTGCAACGTGACTTCAAGAAAGACATCGATATTGTTGCGATAGGAAGTGGCATTGAATTGGCATTAAAGGTTTCTGAGCTCCTACCCAAAAAGCCTAAAGTTCAAGTTTTCAAAAATTACGGTACGGCGATGTTGCGTTATAAAGATACTGACATCGAATTTGTTGGAGCGAGAAAAGAAAGTTACCACTTTGAAAGCAGAAATCCAGTCGTAGAGAATGGTACTTTGGAAGACGATCAGAATCGAAGAGATTTTACTATAAATGCATTGGCATTATCTTTAAATTTAGAAACTTACGGCGACTTACTTGATCCTTTCAATGGCTTATTGGATTTGCAAAAAAAATCCATAAAAACACCATTAGATCCTGATATTACCTTTTCAGATGACCCGCTTCGAATGTTGCGTGCAATACGATTTGCCAATCAATTGGGATTTGAAATCGATGCTAAATCTATAGCCTCCATCGAAAGGAATAAAGAAAGAATTAAGATTATTTCCGGCGAGCGAATCGTGGAGGAATTGAATAAAATCTTAAGTACCTATGAGCCTTCCATTGGATTTCTATTGTTGTATAAAACAGGATTACTTTCGATTATTTTACCCGAATTGACTGCTTTGAATCAGGTGGAAGAAATTGAAGGGCAAACCCATAAAAACAATTTTTACCATACACTAGAAGTAGTAGACAATATCTGCAAAAATACCGATGACATTTGGTTGCGTTGGGCTGCTTTATTGCACGACATCGGCAAGGCACCGACGAAACGCTTTGACAAGAAATTGGGCTGGACCTTTCATGGACATGAGTTTTTGGGCGGAAAAATGGCGAAGAAAATTTTTGAACGTTTGCATATGCCTCTCAATCAGAAAATGAAATTTGTGCAAAAGATGGTAATGATGAGTTCAAGACCTATTGTCTTGTCACAAGACTTAGTAACCGATTCTGCAGTGCGACGCCTGATTTTTGACGCGGGAGAAGATGTAGAAGACTTAATGACTTTATGTGAAGCGGATATTACGACCAAGAATCCAACAAAATTCAAAAAATATCACGCCAATTTTGAAGTGGTTCGCAAGAAGATTGTTGAAGTGGAAGAACGCGATCATGTGCGTAATTTCCAGCCGCCAATTACCGGTGAGGAGATTATGGCTTTATTCAACTTAAAGCCGTCACGAGAAATCGGTGTTTTGAAAGAAGCAATCAAAGAAGCGATACTCGAAGGTGAAATTCCAAACGAATACGACGCTGCTTATGCTTTTATGCTCCACAAAGCACAAAAAATTGGCTTGAAGATTAACGATTGTTGAGTAAAATAATTTGTGTATTTACTGTAAATTCGCACTGAAAAAATGATACCCATAGCCCCGATAGTAGTGGAAATCCTTTTTTGTTTTTCTAGAAAGCCCCTCGACTGCGCTCGGGCTGACAAAAACAAAAAAGATTGAAACGAATAGCGGGATTAAGCTCCTAAAAATGAATAAAGAAAATAGATCTGTCATTCTCTGGTTACTTTCAGGTTGTACTTTACTTTTTATTATGGTCATTGTCGGCGGTATTACTCGCTTGACTAATTCGGGTCTCTCGATGACGGACTGGCATTTGGTTACAGATACTTTTCCGCCATTGTCCGAAGAGAAATGGTCGCAAGCTTTTGAAGAATACAAGAAATTTCCTGAGTACCAGAAAATCAATATTCACAATGATTTTACGTTGTCGGATTATAAATTTATTTACTTCTGGGAATGGTTTCATAGGTTTATCGGGCGAATGATTGGTTTGGTTTTTATCGTTCCGTTCTTTTATTTCTTGATTCGAAAAAAATTAAATAAATCGACGATCAAAAAATGCATTATTTTGCTCGGAATGGGCGGATTTCAGGGATTTTTAGGTTGGTTTATGGTTAAAAGCGGGTTGATTGACAATCCCGACGTGAGTCATTTTAGGCTTGCACTTCACCTAACTTTTGCTTTCATCACTTTTGCCTACACCTTGTGGGTTGCGCTCGATTTGATTTATCCGAATACAGCAGCGATTATTCTTCCTTTGAAAAAAATTGCACGGATTGCTTTGGTGTTTTTAATCATACAGATAACTTACGGTGGATTTGTTGCTGGTTTAAACGCGGGATTGATTCACAATCATTGGCCACTCATGAGCGACGGACAATTCCTGCACCAAAGTGTTATACTAGAGAAAAACTCTTGGCTTTTGCGCTTAACAGAAGGAAAAAGCGGTGTGCAATTTGTGCATCGAACCTTGGCTTACGTAGTTGTTGGATTGATTTTGTTTTTGTATTTTAAAAGTAAAAAGTACACGCTTTCTACACCACAACAAAATGGCTTAAATGCTATTGTAATTGTTGTATTTTTGCAGTTCATGTTAGGAGTATTCACCTTATTATATGGCGTTCCTATGTGGTTAGGATTAACGCATCAGGTTGTCGCTTTTCTTTTATTGGCCACGATGACTTTTACTTTACACAGATTATCAAAATAAAAATAGACTATATTGTCGCAGTTCCATTGAGTACCTTCTAATGTCAAAACTTACTGCTCAAGATCAATTTCTTGATTTATCGGATTACGGAAGGTCTTTTGGAAGATTTCTCGCGAATCAGCTTAAAAATACCCGCTTTACGCCTGTTCATGTTACTTTGCTTTTTGGTGTTTCAGGTTTGATTGCTATATACTTCATTCTTGTACAGCATTATTATTGGGCCAGTTTTTTTATTATTTTGAAATCTGGCATTGATGCGGCCGATGGCGAATTGGCGCGATTAAAGAAAACCCCATCTTATTTCGGTCGCTATTTAGATAGTGTCTTCGATATTGTTTTGAATTTTATGTTGCTGATGGTTATTTGTTATGTATCTCAATCGAGTGTTTTGATTGCATTACTTGCTTTTATTGGCATTCAATTGCAAGGAACGCTGTACAATTATTACTATGTGATTTTGCGAACGCGATCAGTTGGTGGAGACGGAACGAGTAAAGTTTTTGAATACAAAACACCAATCGCTTTACCTGGTGAAAGTCAAAAATCAGTGGATATTTTGTTCGGAATTTACAGCATTGTCTATGGTGGATTTGACAAAGTAATTCATCTTTTGGACCCAAATGCTTATAAAGTAAAAACGTTTCCAAATTGGTTTATGACGATGGTTTCACTTTATGGATTGGGATTTCAATTGTTGATAATCGCTTTGATGTTGCCGATGGGTTTGATTGGTTATATTCTTCCTTTCTTTATTATTTACACCTTACTGGTCATCGTCATAATTGGTGTTAGAAAAATCGCCATTAAGGGATAAAAACCATGATAGATAGAATCTATACTAAACACTTAAATAATTAAAAACAAGGGTTTTAATCTAGTTCACTTATATTCATTAATAAATCAAAAATTAGCCAATCCAGTTCTTAAAATCAGCAACTTTCTCGCGACTTACGATGACCTCATCCTCTTTATAAGAAGGTAAAATTACTTTCAAACGGGAGTTACTATGGAGTTGAATTTCCTTTATTCCTTTCATCGGAATAATAAATTTTCGACTGACTCTGAAGAAATTTTGCGGATCGAGTTCGGTCTCTAATTGCTCCAAAGTCGAATCTAAAAGATAATTCCGATTCTCAAAAGTATGAAGATAAGTTCCTTTGTTTTCGCTGAAGAAACATTCGACCTCATCTATATTAATCATCTTGAGCTGCTGCCCCATTTTGATTGTGAATCTTTTTTTAAAAGTTCGATCGATGGGATTCACCAACATCTTTTTGATCATTTCAAAATCTAGCGACAAACTAGGAGTGCTATTATTTCTAGCTTTGAACTTATTCACAGCTGTTTCCAAATCATCTTCATCGATAGGTTTTAGCAAATAATCAATGCTGTTCAACTTGAAGGCTCTTAAAGCATATTCATCATACGCCGTGGTAAAAATTACAGCACTATTAATCTCGATGTTTTCAAAAATCTCAAATGACAAACCATCGGATAGTTGAATATCTAAGAAAATCAAGTCAGGATGTGCATTATTTTGAAACCAAAGAATTGATTCTTCTACAGAATGCAATAAGGTTGTGATTTGTAAACCTAACTTTTCAACTTTACGCTGTAAGAGTCGAGCAGCAGGCTTTTCGTCTTCGATGATGATAATATTCATAAATTGATTATTTCCATTGGTTGTATTTCTCTTTCTCCATCAATTCCTTAATCTTCTTTTCTTCCCAGTCTTTTCCTAAAACAATTGACGGTAAGAAAACGGAAAGTCCATGAGCAAACAAGCCAACTCCCCAACATAACAAGGTTGAAAAGGTTCTGAATTGGAAAAAACTTTCATTGACATCCAATTCTTGATAATTGACAATCAATATCATGCTATTAATTACGATAAAAACAATCAAATGTGTATAAAACCCTTTAACTTTTTTGACTCTTTTTAGTGCCTCTTGATATTTAACTTCATCTAAATTTTCCATAATTACTCGAATTTGTTTTTGTTTTTATCTTCGTTCATATACTGTCTAATTTTTCGTTCTTCCCAATCTTTATTCAAAAAAGGAAACCAATTAAAAGCACGCACTGCATGAAAAAACACTCCAATTCCCCAGCCGAACATAGTCCAAATAAACCATAAATATTCTGGCGTGTACTTTAAATTAATATAGATTAAAATGGCAAGGACAATCATATAAGAAGTCAAATGTCCATAAAATCCTTTAATTTCTTTGACTTGCTTTTTAGCTTTTTGATATCTTTCGTATTCTGAATTTGAATTCTCCATCATTTTAATGTATTTCTGATTTCTTTATCCCTTTCTAGTATTTCCGCAATTTTTTTCTTTTCCCAATTTCTACCAAAAAAAGTATCTTTAAAAAACAATGGCAATCCATGCTCTACAAGGAAGAAAGTCCAAATCGCCATTGCTGTAAAATTGATAAAATTAATTGGGGGGAAATTAAGTACATTGTAATACGTTTTTAAAACATAAACTATAACTCCAATTCCGTAAATAAAGGCATGAATGTAAAATTGCCTTATTTTTTGAACTTTGATTTTGACTAATTCTTTCAAAAGCTCATCATCATTTTTATCTGTATTTTTCATAACTAGTTCCATTTAGTATTTGATTGATTGTCTTTATTCAAAATTTGTTGAATTTTTTTGTCTTCCCATGATTTCCCGTATCCAAAAGTATCAAAAGCATGAAAACTAACTCCCATTCCCCATCCCATCATTGGAAACCAAAACCATTGGAAGCCTCCAGTGCTCAGGTTGATAAAAATCAGTACTGGAATAACACAACAGTACGAGATTAGATTGCCATAAAACCCTTTCAGCTTTTCTACGCGCTCTTTTGCTTTGATATACGCCGTGTTTTCATTAAATATGGATTGTGTTTCTATTGATACAATTTGTTTTGTTAGAATTGGTATTTTGATCTTAAAAAAATGAATGTTCTCTTCAATAAGTACTTTTCTTTCAGAAATTAAGGCATAGCGATCTACGATGTTTTGTAATCCAACTCCTCGACGGTCTTGCAATACTTCTTTCTTTTGAAGATTATTTTCAACTATTAGATAATTATCTTCTAAATAAATCTTAATATGCAAAGGTTTTTGCTCACTTACTACATTATGCTTGATAGTATTTTCTAATAATAATTGTAGTGATAAAGGCACTACTTTCGCCTCAGGATAGTCATAGTTTTCAGGCAATTCGTAACTAATACTGTTTTCGAAACGCATTTTTAATAAATTCATATACGTTTTGGCAAACGCTAACTCCTCTTCTAAAGTGACCAGTTCTTTGTCCTTTTGTTCCAGCACATAGCGATAGATTTTTGACAATGAGGTCGTAAATCGTTGTGCATTTTCTGGATTTTCTTCTATCAATGAACTCAGCACGTTTAGACTATTAAACAAAAAATGCGGATCAATCTGATTCTTAAGACTTTCAAACTTAGCGTTGGCAGTTCCTGCAATTACTTTTTGTTCTTTAACTCTATTCTCGTTATACGATTTGTAGAAATGAAATGCATGAAATGCTAACGTGACAATAAGAGTAATTACGATGGCTACCAAATAGTTGGCTGCATTTTCTCTTTCTGTAAACTCTTTGAAAGTTCTTCCTTCAATAAGCACATCTTCAAAAATTCTTAGCAAGAAAATGATGGCTACTGAAATTACAAAGGAAGATAGAAATCCGACAAGGAGTCTTTTCTTAGTAAAGCGATCATTTTTGTATACTTCATCCAAATAAATGAATAAGCCAGCATTGACGAAGTACAACGACATAGAATAAAGCATCGTGTACCCAAAGTTTATGGCCAAACCACTATCAAAACTAATTGCATTTCCTGTGATTACTCTTAAAATCAAAAGTGTCAAGAAAATCAGTAATGAGATGATCGTTCCTCGCGGTATTTCTTTGATTAAACATTTGACTATACTCATTTTCAGGTTTATTAATTTTACTTATTACATTCTTTCTGAGCTTCAAGCGCTCTTTCTAAACCCCATTTCGGTGAGAATGGTGTTTCTAGTTTGAATTTACCAAAAAGATCAATGGATCGGTTTATTTCAGCGCACATTGGTTTCGTATCGGTTCCGAAATATTTGGCGCCTCCAATTTCATATTCAGCCTTGCCAAAAACTGCTCTTGGATTGTCTGGAGCAAGTTTTAAAGCTTTTCCGTACGTTTCCATAATCTTTCCCGAGAGTTTCATCCCATTGGTCATCGGATCATAAACCACCCAACCCGTATCTATCATGGCTTGCATAACCAATAACTCAACATTATTTGGATCCTTAATAAACTCGATATCCAAAGCATTTTGAGCTTTATTTAATAAGGCGCTGACTACTTCCTTGTCTCTTGTTTTGAATGAAGAAGTCGTATTAACCAATGCTACGTAGTAATTCGGTAACCAACTGCTTTTTTCCGCCGATGCGATTCTCTCGAACATGTCGGAAGCTTCTTTGTCTTTTCCTTCTCCCCATAATTGAAAAGCTTTTCCCATTCCTTCTTCAAATCGGCCTTGTTGTGCTGGTGCAGCTCCTGTTATGATTAATACTGCGATAAAAATTAGTTTCTTCATAATATTTTATTTTTAATAGTTAGTAATAATTTCTTGAACAAATGTATGTTCCTTAGTTTCCTTATTCAATTTAAACTGACTGAACTGTTAGTAATTGAGGATGAATTGTTATGCATTCTATAGATTATTTAATTGATTGTCTTTCTTATTATCGCTGATGGTCCAAAAGAAACCTAAAAAGAAAAAACGGTCTGCAGTTGGCGTAATTTCTCTTCGATTATAAATCCGATTAGCATCTTGATTCTGCGCATATTCATATCCAAATACGTTCTGAGTTCCTAAAACATTCGATACTGAAAAATACAAAATCTTTTGTTGGCTTAACAAATATGCCCAATTGAAACTTAAATTATTAAAGGATTTGGTTTTTCCATTCATGAATTTTGTTGCATCAGACACACTTTCATTTGGATTGTTATAAGGTCTTCCTGTACTGAAATTATGGGTAAACCCGATTTGAGATTTCCAGTCTGATATCCAGTATTTGGTTACGAATGATATTGTATGATCAGCTACAAAACTCGGCGTGGCTTGTTTCGGAAAATCTTTATAATCTCTTTGGGTATCGATAAACGAATAGGATAGCCAATATTCTAAGTTCTTGACAGTGGCATTGTCTCTCCAAAACAAATCGATGCCTTTAGCATAGCCTTTTCCGTTATTATTATATTCTTTTAGGTCGTTGTATTTTACTAAATTATCATAGGATTTGTAATAGCCTTCTGCACGAAATGTTTTTTTATTTCTACTGTATTGAAAATTTAAAATATAATGCGCTGCTTTTTCACTTTCAAAACGATTGTCTTTAGAATACTTCAAATAATTCGCATTGGGCATTTGAGAGAAATCACCGTAAGCCAACGAAAATTGACTGAATTTAGCCACTTTATATGCTAGAGATAGTCGCGGAGAAAATGCGGTTTCGTTTAATAAATCATTATTAGATAATCGGAAACCTGCTTTAGCTGCCAATTTTTTCGAAAAGAAAATATCCGCTTCTGTATAGCATGCCGCAATAGTAGAATTGTATCCGATTGGGTTAAAGTCGGCGTATTTTTCATCAAATTGTGTCAGAAAATAATCCGTTCCAAAAGATAATTTGAATCGATCGGAAAAGCTTTTTCTTAGTTTAAATTTTAAATGGGCTGCGTTTTCAGTATTTTCTAAATCATCGCTGTTTATTTTGATTTTGTTTTGTCCAAAGCCAAAACTAACACCGGTTGTCATCTGCCAACTGCCCCATAAATTTCCTTTGTAGGATGAATTGAGATACAAATTATTATTGTTGAGATTGATTCTTGTTTTGGCTACAGTATTGATGCTTTCTTGATTCAAATCGAAACGAGATGCATCAAAAGCCGCATACAATTTAAAAATACCATTGTTGAAATTGTAGCGATATACTGATTCGCCCGATAAAGATTGGAAAGCCTTATTCCAATCTACATCTTGAGGAACAGCCAATTGATAAGGTGCTAAATCAATATAAGCCGTATTGACACTTAAGGAACTTTTCTTCCATTTTTGCGTATGTCCTAAACCCAATCCAACCGTCATAAAAGCAATATCCGTTTTGTTTTGATCAGGTTCATCTATCGTATTTAACAACAATACACTCGATAAAGCTTCACCGTATTCAGCAGAATAACCACCCGTTG
>JAYVZG010000108.1:0-2673 GCA_043783565.1 Flavobacterium sp.
ATCCCGAAAAACAAGAGAGGTGTAATTGCACTAACCTATATCTTCGGATTAGGAAAAAGTAGAGCTATCGAGACTTTGGAAAAAGCTCAAGTTAGTCAAGACAAGAAAGTTCAAGATTGGAATGATGATGAGATCGGAGCAATTCGTGAAGCAGTATCAGCTTACAAAATTGAAGGAGAACTACGTTCAGAAGTTTCTTTAAACATTAAACGTTTAATGGACATCGGATGTTACAGAGGAATTCGTCATAGATCTGGTCTTCCATTAAGAGGACAAAGAACTAAAAACAATTCTAGAACAAGAAAAGGTAAAAGAAAAACTGTTGCTAACAAGAAAAAAGCAACTAAATAATAAGTAATATGGCGAAAGCAGCAGCAAAAAAACGTAAAGTTATCGTTGAATCAACGGGTGAAGCTCATATTAGTGCAACTTTTAACAACATCATCATTTCTTTGACAAACAAAAAAGGTGAAGTTATTTCTTGGTCATCAGCAGGTAAAATGGGTTTTAGAGGTTCTAAAAAGAATACTCCATACGCAGCCCAAATGGCAGCTGAAGATTGTTCTAAAGTAGCATTAGAAGCAGGACTTAAAAAAGTTAAAGTTTATGTAAAAGGACCAGGAAACGGACGTGAGTCTGCTATTAGATCTTTGCATAACGGTGGAATTGAAGTAACTGAAATCATTGATGTTACTCCAATGCCTCACAACGGATGTCGTCCTCCAAAAAGACGTAGAGTTTAAATTTTTATTATTATAGTATAAACCTAGGTAGAATACAGATTATCGAAGGATATGACCTGAATTCATAATCTCTACCTTAAAAATTTTTTAAAATGGCAAGATATACTGGTCCAAGTACAAGAATCGCACGTAAATTCGGTGAAGCAATATTCGGAGACGATAAAGCTTTCGAAAAAAGAAATTACCCACCCGGACAACACGGGATGGCTAAAAAAAGAGGAAAAAAATCTGAATATGCTGTCCAGTTAATGGAAAAGCAAAAAGCTAAATATTCTTACGGAATTTTAGAAAAACAATTCAGAAACTTATTCGAAAAAGCATCAGCATCAAAAGGTGTAACAGGTGAAATATTATTACAACTTTGCGAAGCTCGTCTTGACAATGTTGTATTTAGAATGGGTATCGCTCCATCAAGAAGAGGTGCACGTCAAATCGTTTCTCACCGTCACGTTACAGTGAATGGAGAATTAGTAAACATTCCATCATATCACTTAAAAGCAGGTGATGTAGTTGGAGTTCGTGAAAAGTCTAAATCATTAGAAGTAATCGAACGTTCTCTATCTAATTCATCTCATGTTTATGAGTGGATTACTTGGAATAATGACAAAAAGGAAGGTACTTTCGTTTCTGTACCAGCTAGATTGCAAATTCCAGAAAATATCAAAGAACAACTTATCGTCGAATTGTACAACAAATAATAATTGACTTAGTCGAAATTATGGCAATATTTAATTTTCAGAAACCCGATAAAGTTATCATGATCGATTCAACCGATTTTGAAGGCAAATTTGAATTTAGACCTTTAGAACCAGGTTACGGATTGACCGTTGGTAATGCACTTAGAAGAGTGTTGCTGTCCGCTTTAGAAGGATACGCAATTACATCTGTTAGAATTGAAGGTGTAGATCATGAATTTTCTACTATCTCAGGTGTTGTTGAAGACGTTACAGAGATTATTCTAAACCTCAAACAAGTTCGCTTCAAACGTCAAATCGATGACGTTGACAATGAAGCCGTAACCATATCTGTTTCAGGTAAAGATAAATTAACTGCCGGCGATTTTCAAAAATTTATTTCAGGCTTTCAAGTACTCAATCCAGAACTTGTAATCTGTAATTTAGACAGCAAAGTAAACCTCAATTTCGAACTAACCATCGAAAAAGGTAGAGGTTACGTTCCAGCAGAAGACAACAAAAAACAAAATTTTGCAATCGGTACCATTTTTACAGACTCTATTTTTACTCCCGTAAAAAATGTAAAATATACCATCGAAAACTTTCGTGTTGAACAAAAAACAGATTATGAAAAATTGGTTTTTGAAATAAAAACTGATGGATCAATCAATCCAAAAGACGCACTCACAGAAGCAGCAAAAGTTTTAATACACCATTTCATGTTATTTTCTGACGAAAGAATCACATTAGAATCTGACGAAATTGCTCAAACAGAAACCTATGACGAAGAGTCACTACACATGAGACAACTCCTCAAAACTCGATTAGTCGATATGGACTTATCAGTAAGAGCACTCAACTGCCTTAAAGCAGCAGAAGTAGATACACTCGGAGACTTGGTCTCTTTCAACAAAAATGACCTTATGAAATTCCGAAACTTCGGTAAAAAATCTTTAACAGAACTCGATGAACTCGTAGCTATTAAAAATTTACACTTCGGAATGGACCTAGCCAAATACAAATTAGATAAAGAATAATCTAATCCTGCTAAAGGCAGGGTTATATCGCTTATAACATGAGACACGGAAAAAAATTCAATCACCTTAGCAGACAAACTGGTCACAGAAAATCGATGTTAGCCAACATGGCATGCTCACTAATCGAGCACAAACGCATCAATACCACAGTCGCAAAAGCAAAAGCACTCAAACAATTTGTTGAGCCGCTAATCACAAAATCAAAAGACGATACAACAC
>JAYVZG010000109.1:0-2654 GCA_043783565.1 Flavobacterium sp.
AGCCGATGGTTTTCCCAGAATTTCCAAAGCTATTTTCACTAATGGATGCAATGAAGTCAAACCACCAACGGTTCCTAATGCTAGCGGAATTTCCATCCAAAAAGTAAATATTCCGTTTTCAATTTTGGCATGAGACAAACTCGAGTATTTACCGTTACGGGAAGCATAGGCATGAACTCCGGCTTCCACAGCACGGAAATCATTTCCCGTTGCCAAAACAACTGCATCAACGCCATTCATAATTCCTTTGTTATGCGTAACCGCACGAAAAGGTTCAATCTCGGCAATGCGAACAGCTTGAACTAATTTCTCTGCAAACTCCTGTGGGTTTTCTATTTTCCTTTCTGCTAATGCTGAAACTTTACAAGAAACTTCGGCGCGAACAATACAATTCGGAACATAGTTCGAAAGTATGCTCATCACGACTGTAATCTCTTTTTCTGTTTCATTAAAATCGGAATAATTTTGTGCTTCTCCTTTTAATGTTTTTGCCAATTGTTCCAAACACGAATTGATGAAATTTGCACCCATACTGTCTTTGGTTTCAAAAGTGGCATGCAACTGAAAGTAATTTTCTAATTCAGTAGTTTTATTTCGAAGTCCCAAAGAGGTGATTCCGCCGCCACGCTTTTGCATGTTTTTGGTAATGCTTTCCGTGGATGCTATCAAATTGTCTTTTTGACTATTAAAAAACTTCTCAAGTTTAGCTGAATCGCCTTTGAACAGAAAATGAACCTGCCCTATTTTTTCGGTGTTTAAAACCGTTGCTTTAAATCCGCCACGCGTACTCCAAAACTTTGCCGATTTGGCAGCAGCAGCTACAACCGAACTTTCTTCAATAACCAATGGCACTGAATAATACTTGCCGTTAATTAGGAAGTTAGGTGCAATTCCTATTGGTAAATAGAAATTGGAAATCGTGTTTTCTATAAACTCATCGTGTAATTGTTGCAGCTTGACATCGCTGTTCCAATATTGCTTTATGGTCGCAACAGCTTCTGCCGGATTGGCAAAATATTCCTTGGTAATCCAATTTATTTTTTCTTCTTTGGTTAGTTTTGAAAACCCAGAAATTGCATTATTCATGATTGGGTGCTGATTTAGAGTTTGTGATTTGAGCATAGCATGGTAAAAAAATCTCAAATGAAATTCCGGTAATTTTTAAAATTCTGACAATCACTTTTTTCATGTTACAAAACTACCATTCTAAAGTTTTTACAGCAAATGATTTTGTTTTATTTTACATAAAAAAAGCCACACAAATAGGTGTGGCTTGTAAACAAACTAAATATTACTAACTATACCTTATTGTTTAATTAATTTCATTGTTTTAGAACTATTGTTACTGTCAATTGCTTTGACTAAATAAACTCCGTTACTCAAATCATTTACATCAAACTGATGCTCTTCTGAAATAATATTACCAAATGATTTTACCAATTGTCCTGTAATAGAATATACTTCTACTTTAGTAACTTGTCCTTTTATATTAAAACTTCCCGACGTAGGATTTGGATATAAGCTTACTGTATTAATAAGATTAAAATCATTGTTCGCTAAAGTCGCAGCTTTATTACCATAAACTCTAAATCCACCTGGTTCTAATGAAATATTCTGAGTTGTTGATGTTATTTCAATTGTCGTATTATCCATCAAATTATACCAAGTTCCAATAAAAGGGAAACCTCCTGAAGTGTTCAAGGTATTGTCAGAGAAATTTGTTCTAACAAAAACATAACTTAAAGAAGCTGTTTGTGAAAGACTCGTGTAAATATCAATCCTTGGACTGCCAAGCACATTTAGGTTCCAAGCATATTGACCATTTTCAAAAACATTTTCTGTTTTCTTTAAATCAATCATCTTAGCCCAGTTAGCATAAATGGCACCTCTATTAGTGTCGGCTAACCAGTTTTCTGTCCACTGAGGTTGCGGTTTTGTATCTAACTTACAATCTGGTGCGGAATAAGAAACACTACCAGTACTACATGTCCATAATGATCTATCCCAACCTAATTCTCCAAAATGCCATATCATTTTTGGCCCTGGAACTAATAAATGAACTGCACCCATCGCCGAGAGTCTTTGGTGCACTTTAAACAAATTACCATAAGTTTGGTTACTTCCAGAATCGTTTAAAGCTTTATAAACTACTCTTTCCTCATCATGACTTTCAGCATAACCAACAAAACGATTTGTTGTATCAGTAACAGAAGTAATATCGGCAAAATTTCCTTTCAAAAGATTGGCATACGGATCAGTCATTTTTCTCCATTGCATAATACCCTTGACGTCACCTGAACGCAAATAGTTAGCCCATTCCACTTCCTCATCATAAGAACCTCCATTCCCCAAATGTTCAAAAATAACTAAGAAATTTGAGTCAAACTCCCATTGTCTATCTGCATACCATTTTAGTTTAGCAACTCTATCAGAGCGGTATCCATTGGTACATGTTTCTTGAACCCCAGCAGTAGTACTTGGAGGACATTGCTGAGTAAATCCTTTTGTCAAATCCCATCTAAAACCGTCAATTTTATAATCTTGAATCCATGTCTGAATAGTTCTAACAGAATAAGTATTGGTGAAATTATCTGGTTCTCTAAAGTGATTTAAATCGGTACCAACACTATACGAGTGCATTGCATCCTGATTAC
>JAYVZG010000110.1:0-2650 GCA_043783565.1 Flavobacterium sp.
GGACTATCAATTCCGTCAAAAGAATTAATATTTCCACTTTCAAGGGTTCCAGAAGTAATATAACGACTGTTGTCACTATTTGATCCAGCAACATAATCAATATTAAAGTCGTTTACTTTAGAATATGCAGTATAGTTTCCTCGTAAACTCTTTATAGATAATCCAGCTTTCAGAAAATGTTTTTCTTTATCTAATAATACGGTTGCATAGGTCAAACCAATTTCTGACCAAGAGTTTGCAGCTAGACTATAATTTTGATTTTTTATGGAGTAGCTGGAATTACTATTTCGGGTATTAAAATCATTGATAAGATTTCCGTCAAGGTTAGTAAGATGGCCAATAACACGCCCACGAGTAAAGAATGCCACTGAATGTCTTGGCTTGAGATTAAACATAAATGAAGGTCCAAGTACGTCTCCGTTTATCAAAAAGCTATTACTTGAACTAGGTGTTCTTGTGGCATCTCTTTCAAAATCATAACCACTTTTAGTCGCATCATTCAAATTGGCTCCATAATAGTTATTAGTTAACAAATAACTTCCAGAAATAAGGTTAATATCGGTATTAAATCTAGAGTCTACAATATTTGCGGGATTGTTAATTACCGAATGAACTCCAGAATAATTATCATTCAAATATCCAAAATACGATTGGGATTTGGAGGTAAAGAAACTTAAAAGTGAAATTGTAATAAGTAGTGTTTTTTTCATATTTTTTGTTTTAAAAAACTTCCGATTCTTTCAGTTTTTCCATGTTATTTACTAATTGTAACTCGTCTACAAGTTTCTGGATTTTGCCATTCATGACGCCATCCATATCGAAAATATCCATCCCGATACGGTGATCAGTAACACGACCTTGCGCATAATTGTAAGTACGAATTTTTGCCGAACGGTCGCCAGAGCTTACTTGTGAGGTACGTTTGGTGGCATCTTCAGCTTGTTTTTTGGCTAATTCTTGTTCGTAAAGACGAGATCGTAAAACCGTTAGTGCTTTATCTTTATTTTTATGCTGTGATTTCTGATCTTGGCATTGCGCTACTAATCCAGAAGGAATATGTGTTAATCGCACGGCAGATTTGGTGGTATTTACTGACTGTCCTCCGGGCCCTGACGAGCAGAAAAAGTCTACCCTAACGTCGTTCATATCTATCTGAACATCAAATTCTTCGGCTTCGGGCAATACCATAACAGTAGCTGCCGAAGTATGTACACGACCTTGCGTTTCGGTTTGTGGTACCCGTTGCACACGATGCACGCCTGCTTCAAACTTCAGAGTTCCATAAACATCTTCCCCTGTTACTTCAAAAATAACTTCTTTGAAACCGCCCGATGTACCTTCGTTCATGTCGACAACCGAGGTTCTCCAACCGCGACCTTCACAGTATTTGGTATACATTCTGAACAAATCGCCAGCAAATATAGAAGCTTCATCGCCGCCTGTTCCTGCTCGCACTTCGACCATAACATTTTTAGAATCTTCGGCATCTTTCGGAATCAATAAAAACTTGATTTCGTCTTCTAATTCTGGTAAACGATCTTTGGCTTCGTCGAGTTGCATTTTGGCCATTTCGACCATTTCAGCATCGCTACCATCCGCAATAATTTCGTTAGCTTCTTTAATATTACTGTCAAGAGTAACGTATTCGTCACGTTTTTCCATCAAGTTTTTTAATCCCTTATATTCTTGGTTGAGTGAAACATAGCGTTTTTGATCGGCGATAACATCGGGCTGAATAATCAAATCCGAAATCTCGTCGAAACGCTGTTTTACATATTGCAATCTCTCTAACATATTGTGTGTTTAATTTGGAGTGCAAAATTAGTAAAAAGATTGTGAAGTTCAACAATAAAAGTTGTACTTAAAACTTCAAAATATTTTTATAACAAACTCATCAATAGTACTATTATTTCTATCAATTTGATATTAAAACTTACGAATTTTAATGAAGAAAACTCGCCAGCTAATTGTGCAAAAAAATAGTATATCTTACGTCAAATAGGCTGTACATAGGGTTTGCTTTTAAAACGATTATGTTTTTCAACACAAATTTTGTTACCCTTTTTATATTTAAAAAATAAGTTTAAATCACATCAAATTATTATTTTTATATCCGAAAAAAACTCGTCTATTTCTAAACGAGGTTTTATTTTTATTTTGTTTTTAATCTAATTTCTTTCCGGAATATTCTCCAAAATCTCCAACACAAATTTATAAAATTTTTGAGAGGATTGTATAGAAGCCCTTTCATCTGGACTATGAGCTCCGTGAATGGTTGGCCCAAAGGAAATCATGTCCATATCAGGATAATTTGTTCCCAAAATTCCGCATTCTAAGCCAGCGTGGCAAGCCACAACTTTCGGTTTTTCAGCATTTTGTTTTTCATAGATTTTTACTAACAAATCTAATATTTCTGATTTCACGTTGGGTGTCCAACCGGGATAACTTCCTCCAAAAGTCACTTCGCAACCAAATAATTCGTAGGCAGATCGTAAACCGTTTGCCAAGTCCATTTTGGAAGTTTCTACTGAGGAACGGGTAAGGTTCTGAATCGAAATTTCACCATCCTTAACAATCACACGAGCGATATTATTGGACGTTTCTACCAAGTCATCCATATCGGCACTCATGCGATAAACGCCATTATGCG
>JAYVZG010000111.1:0-2641 GCA_043783565.1 Flavobacterium sp.
TTCAAAGCGGGCTGAATGGTTGCCATATTATTGGAGGTTGCGATGAACATTACTTTGGATAAGTCATAACCCATTTCGAGGAAATTGTCATAAAAAGCACTATTTTGTTCTGGATCTAAAACTTCCAGTAATGCGGAAGATGGATCGCCTTGCGAGTTGCTTGTTAACTTATCAATTTCGTCTAAAACAAAAACGGGATTGGAAGTTCCTGCTTTTTTGAGACTTTGAATAATTCGACCTGGCATGGCACCAATATACGTTTTTCGATGTCCACGAATTTCGGCTTCATCGCGCAATCCGCCAAGAGAAATCCGAACGTATTCACGTCCTAATGCTTCGGCAACTGATTTTCCGATAGAGGTTTTACCAACTCCGGGAGGTCCTGTTAAACATATAATCGGCGATTTCATATCGTTGCGTAATTTCAAAACTGCGAGATGTTCAATCATTCGTTTTTTGACATCGTCCAAGCCAAAATGGTCTTTATCGAGTATCTTTTGAGCACGTTTTAAATCAAAATTATCTTTGGAGAATTTCCCCCATGGCAAGTCCAAAAATAATTCTAAATAATTGCGCTGAATCCCAAAATCGGGTGCTTGGGTATTCATTCGTTGCATTTTTGACACTTCTTTTTCGAAATGTTTTTGCGTTTTTTCGTCCCAAGATTTTTCTTTAGCACGGGTACGCATTTCTTCAATTTCTTGTTCTTGCGAGGCACCGCCCAATTCTTCCTGAATGGTTTTCATTTGTTGGTGCAAAAAATATTCTCGTTGCTGCTGGTCGAGATCAAACCGTACTTTGGATTGAATATCGTTTTTGAGTTCGAGTTTTTGCATTTCGACATTCATAAAACGCAACGTTTCTAACGCCCTTTCTTTCAAGGCATTAATAGCTAATAAATTTTGTTTTTCAGGAACGGTTAAATTCATGTTGGACGAAACAAAATTGATTAAAAACGATTGGCTTTCAATATTTTTTATAGCAAACGTAGCTTCGGTTGGAATGTTTGGACTTTCTCGTATTATCTGAATTGCCAATTCTTTGATAGATTCTAAAATTGCTGTAAACTCCGTATCGTGCTTGCTTGGTCGCTTTTCAGAAACTTCTTTTACAGTAGCTCTCAAATAGGGTTTTACTTCTGTAATGGTATCAATTTCGAAGCGTTTTTTTCCTTGAAGAATTACGGTTATATTTCCGTCAGGCATTTTCAGAACACGCAAAATTCGTGCAACTGTTCCTATAGAATGAATATCGCCATGCGCTGGATCTTCATCTTCTTCGTTAATTTGTGCTACAACACCAATAATTTTATCGCCAGCATTGGCATCATTAATTAGTTTTATCGATTTGTCGCGACCTGCCGAAATTGGAATTACTACGCCAGGAAATAAAACCATATTTCGAAGTGGTAAGATGGGTAACGAATCGGGTAAGGATTCATTATTCATTTCTTCCTCGTCTTCGGGCGTTAATAATGGAATTAATTCGGCTTCGGAATCAAATTCTTGTAATGACAAATTGTCAAAGGTTATTATTTTGTGATGTGACATGAATAGTTGTAAGTCAGGTTGACAGTTTTTAATTTACATTTTCAAACAAATTTAGTAATCTGAAATCGATAAATGTATTAAAATCGATGTATCGCTTATAAACTCGTTTGCGGTGTTAATAAGACAAAGTTTGTGCCATAAAAAAATCCGTCAGTTATATTAAAGACGGATTTGAAAAGTTAGTAATTTGAAATTTTAATTTAACATATAGGAATCTAATTCTTGTGTAGTAGTATCGCTTCCCGTTACATTAATTATTTTTATTGGTCCAATTCCTTTTGCAAACCAATAAGTATTTGTATTTATAATTCCACCAGAATTTTGAATCAATTCAGATTTAATTACATTCGTATAATTAACTCCATTCACATCAATAGAAATTCCTTTTTCTATAATTTTTCCTGTGAATGTAACTTGTGAAGAAACTGGATTAGGCAAACCAGGTATAGTAGCAATTTGAGTTACATTTTGTATCCAAGTCTCATTTACAGCTAATGCAGATTTTAAAATTATAACTTCTAATGGTTCAATTATAATAGATCCAGAAGTTTGATATCTGTAATAATAATCTGTTCCAACTTTTCTACCCCTAACGGTTGCAACTACTCCTGCACCAATATTAGGGTTAGCGAAGAAATTCTCGAACGTAAAATAATTGTTTCCAGCAATTGGATCTAAAGAAATTATTTTCATTGCGGATTGTAAAATGCCATTTTTTTTGAAAGCCCATTTATTATTTAATGCAAAAGGCCAATAATCATCCCCTACAGGATTAATAATTGTTGAAGCCGCAACATTAATCGGCCCAACCCAATTGCTGTTTTCGGTTGCTGTGCATTTGGCACGCACATAAAAATCGTAACTTGTAGTGGCTAATCCAGTAATTGTTTTAGGCTTGGTAGTTGTTAATAGGGAATTTGTTCCTGTATTAACATCGAATCCTGTAGCACCATATTTAATTTCCCAAGAAGATTGTGTACTTGGAGCTACCCAATTTACTATAACTTCCGCAGTATTTGTAGTGGATCGAGCGGCAGTAACTTCGGTTGGGTTGGCACAATTAGGGTTTGCTCCTATATTTGTTGCAACTG
>JAYVZG010000112.1:0-19698 GCA_043783565.1 Flavobacterium sp.
AACTAAAATATGAAATATGGCTACAATAAAATATTCGATTAGAGGAAATAATAACCCATCAAAAATATACATCCGATTTGTTGCAAATAGAGAAACTGATATTAAACTAGCAATTCCATTAGTTATCAATCCAGCTTATTTTAATAACGCAAGTGGTAAAATACGGAAAGTTTCCCAGTTTTCTGAAAGAGACAATTTGCAAAATGATTTAGACACATTAGAATCTTATATAATTAGCAGATATAATAAAAGTGTTACAGGAGCAGATATAGTCAATAAAGACTGGCTAAATGAGTGTCTAAATACCCATTTTAATAAAGCCGAAAAAACAGATAACAATTTTATTCTTAATTATTGCGACCTCTATGTAGAAAAATTGGAGTTAAAAACCAATGACAGAACTGGAGAACTCGGAACATCCAAAGCCACAGTTACAAAATACAAAACAATAAAATTAAAAATACAGGGATTCCAAGAGTATAAACGACACAGGTATAAACTGTCTGAAATTGATTTGAAATACAGAAATGATTTTCTCAAATATTTGCTTGAAGTAGAGAAGTTAGGTAGAAATACAGCAGGTCGTTATATTAAATTTTTAAAGACCATTTGTTTAGATGCTCAAAAGTCAGGTTATACCGTTAGTCAACAGCTTCAACAAATTAAAGGTTTTAGTGTTCAAATTGATAAAATTTATCTTAATTGGGATGAATTAGCGGAAATCGAGAAAGTTGATTTGAAAGAAGCACATTTACAAGATGCCAGAGATTGGCTTTTGATAGGTTGTTATATTGGTCAACGTGTTGGAGATTTATTGCAATTAACAAAGCAAGATATTAAGCAAATAGGCAATTTAGATTTTATAGAACTTATCCAGCAAAAAACTAAAAAAAGAGTTTCCATACTTGTACACGATAAAGTAAGAGCAATTTTAGATAAAAGAAATGGAAACTTCCCACCTCTTTACAGCAAAAACATAGAAAGTTCAAAAGCTAAATTTAATTTGTACATCAAAGATGTTTGTCAAGAAGCCAAATTGAATGAAACAATTTCGGGCGCAAGAATAAACCCTGATACTTCTCGAAAAGAAAATGGAGATTTTCAAAAATGGATGTTGGTCACTTCACATATTTGTAGGCGTTCATTTGCTACAAATTATTACGGAGATATTCCGACAGGTTTACTATTGAACGTAACTGGACATAGTACGGAAAAGGAGTTTCTAAATTACATCGGAAAAACTCCAATAGATTACGCTCAACAAATGGCTATTTATTGGAACATACAAAGCCAAAAACAAGAAAAGGAATCAGTTTTGAGAATTGCTGAATAAATCAAGAATTGATTTTAGTATATAAACCATTGCAATACCATTGCAATTAATATCAGAAAACATTGCAATACCATTGCAATATCTCACAATTCCTTTAAAACAAGGCATTCTCGGATGTTTTACTTTTTGTTGCTTTTTTGTATGTTTGTTGATTGGTAGTAGCATATATTTTCAATATATTTTATACCTATAAATTTATTGAATTGCGTCCGCATTGCAGACGTAATTTAAAATAGTATTTTTTAATGCAATAGCAGAATAAGTAATTATATGGCAGATAACTCTAACAGTTTAACGATTTCAGAAAATGATTTATTCAATGAGTTATCCCAACTTATAGAGCAGAGTAAACATCAAGTAGCAATTCAGGCAAATAGCACAGTTACTATTTTGTTTTGGCAAATAGGTAATCGTATTAATCAAGATATTTTACAAAATAAGCGTGCAGAATATGGGAAACAAATTGTGCCGACAGTGTCGGCACAATTGGAAAATAAATATGGTAGAAATTTTACAGAGAAAAATGTTAGACGAATGCTCCGTTTTGCAGAGCAGTTTTCAGATTTTCAAATTGTCGTAACACTTTCACGACAACTATCATGGTCTCATTTTGTGGAGCTATTGCCATTAAAAACACTCGAAGCAAGAATGTTTTATGCGCAAAACGCTTCCAATAATTTATTTGGAATCAGAGAATTGAGGCGACAAATTGGTTTAAAAGCATTTGAAAGAACAAACATTGCTGATGCACAAATTATTGAATCAACACAAATCCCATTCAACACATTCAAAGACCCTTACATTTTAGATTTATTGGGTTTGCAAAATACCTTTTTAGAAAAGGATTTAGAAGATGCAATACTTCACGATTTAGAAATTTTTATACTAGAATTGGGTAAAGGTTTTACGTTTGTAGAACGCCAAAAACGAATGATTATCGATGGAGAAGATTTCAATTTAGATTTACTTTTTTATCATCGAAAATTGAAAAGATTGGTTGCCATAGAATTAAAGTTAGGAAAGTTTCAAGCCAAGCATAAAGGACAAATGGAATTATATCTCAAATGGTTAGACAAATACGAAAAACAAGAGGGAGAAAATACCCCTATTGGATTAATCCTTTGTGCCGAAAGCAGTAGAGAACAAATTGAACTACTCGAAATGCACAAAGACGGAATAATGGTTGCCGAATATTGGACAGATTTACCGCCAAAAAAGCAATTTGAAGAAAAAATACATTTGCTTTTAACCGAAGCAAGAGAAAGAATTGAAAGAAAAAAGTTGTTGTAAAACAACAACAAATAAACATAAGCATAATAAGAAAGAAAATTATTTAGAAAAGGCTTTTCAATTTTTTAAGAGCCTTTTTTATGTTTTATAATAAGCTATATTTGCGTAATTAACAAAGCATAAAATATAGAAAAAAACAATTAAATAATATAAAAATATAGCGTTTCGCTTTAATTTCCTGTATCTGAAAGGTCGAAAATTTCAAATAGCACGGGAGAGTAAGAAGTGGAAACGCCTACGTTATACGTGGGCGTTCCTTTTTGCTTGTGCTATCGGTTTCGACCACCGCAGATACGAGCTTTAGGAATTAGCCCACGTTGTATTTTGGTAAAACCAAAATATAAATGCCTACACTACATTGGATTGGTAAAGACAAAATCATCAATCATCATCAAGAAGTTCCTTATAAAGTACTCAACCACGAATATGGTTTTTCTAAAAATGGGAAAACCGAAACTTCAATTGCTACAAGTAACCTTATTATCAATGGCGATAATCTTGAAGCACTAAAATCATTATTGCCTAAATACGAAGGCAAAGTAAACTGTATCTATATAGACCCTCCCTATAATACAGGGAATGAAAGTTGGGTGTATAACGATAATGTAAATGCTCCACAAATAAAAAAATGGTTAGGCAAAGTCGTAGGCAAAGAAAGTGAAGATTTGACACGACATGACAAATGGTTGTGTATGATGTATCCGAGATTGAAGTTGCTGCATAAGTTGCTTTCTAAAAATGGGTTTATATTTATAAGCCTTGATGATAATGAGATTCATTCAATGAAATTTATGTTGAATGAAATTTTTGGCGAAAAAAACTTTCAAGCTGAAATTATTGTTCAATCTAACAAACGTGGACAAACATATAAGCAAATTGCTAAAACTCACGAATATCTAATATGCTTTTCTAAAAGTGAAACTTCTAATATCAATGAATTGCCTACTGAGGTTGGAGAATATCCCTATGAAGATGAATTAGGAAGGTATTCAATAAGAGAGTTAAGAAATAGAAATCCAAAATTTGGCAGATTTAATCGTCCAAATTTATTTTTCCCAATTTATGTAAATCCAAAAAATCCAGATAAGAATGGTTTTTGTCCAATATCATTAAAAAAAGATGATGATTTTGCTATTGAAGTTCTCCCACTAAATAGTCAAAAAGAAGAAAGTTGTTGGAGATGGGGAACAAAAAAAGTTGAAGAAAATATTACCCACGAAAATGATATGGATTCAATTTTTGGCAAACCAAAGCAAGATGGTAGTTGGGGAGTTTATGATAAGTATAGAAAAGGAACTGTGAAAGCTAAAACTATTTGGACTGAAACAGAAATGATTAGTGAACAAGGTACATCATTACTCCGTAATCTAGGATTAGCAGAAGTTTTTCAATTTCCAAAGCCATTAGAACTGATTAAAAGAGTTTTGCTTTTAGGTACAGATGAAAATAGTATTGTGCTTGATAGCTTTGCTGGTTCAGGCACGACAGCTCATGCCGTTTTAAATTTGAATAAACAAGACGGTGGTAATCGTAAATTCATTTTGATAGAAATGGAAGATTATGCCGAGACCATTACAGCGGAACGTGTTAAACGTGTTATTGGTGGTTATGCTGATGTAGAAGCTACTGGCGGTAGTTTCAATTTTTACACTTTAGGCGAGCCTTTGTTTGATGACAATAATAATCTTAATGAAACGGTTGGCGTTTATAAAATAAGGGAATATGTTTGGTTTACTGAAACCCGAAGTACCAAAGCCATTGCCGAAAATACCAATCCCTATTTAGGTACTCACAACGATACAGCCTACTATTTTATTTATAATCAAGATAGCTTGACAACGCTTGACTATGAATCATTAGCAAGTTATATTCAACAAAAAGCAGAACGCTACATTATTTATGCTGATAACTGCCTTTTGCCCGAAACCTTTTTGCGAGAAAAAAATATAGAGTTCAAAAAAATCCCTAGAGATATAACCCGATTTTAAGTATGGAACTAAAAAATTATCAAAAGCAAGTTATCGATGATTTGCACCAGTATTTTGAGTATTTGCAGCTTCATAAAAAAGCCGACACTGCTTTTAATAGTTATTGGCAAGACAAAGTTGGAAGCTATAATCCACTCACGGGAGAAGGAATGCGACCTTATCAAAATACCGTGCCGGAAGCGGTTCATTTGAGTATTAAAGTGCCTACTGCTGGAGGAAAAACCTTTTTAGCCTGTAATGCGTTGAAAACTATTTTTGATGCTATGGCTAATGATAAGCCTAGAGCCGTAGTTTGGTTAGTGCCTTGGAGCAATCTATTAGACCAGACAGTTAAAAACTTATCTAATCCCGACCATCCTTATTGTCAAAAATTAAATTCATTATTTAACAACCGTGTTCAAGTTTTTGAGAAAAAAGATTTGTTACAAGGTGCGGGGTTTAACGCTTCATCTGTAAGAGAACAATTGAGTGTAATGGTAGTCAATTTTTCTTCCATCAGAGCCAAAAATAAAGAAGATAGAAAATTTAACGAGCAGAACTCTAATTTATCCAGTTTCTCAAATAGCATTGATGACACTATAGTTTTAGAGGGGACAGAAAAGGAAGCTTTAATAAATGTTATTAGAAGTTTAAATCCAATTTTGGTAGTTGATGAAAGCCATAATGCCGAAAGTGATTTGAGTGTTGAAATGCTAAATAACCTTAATCCTAGTTTTATTCTTGATTTGACCGCTACACCCAAGCAAAATGCCAATATTGTGAGTTTGGTTTCGGCTTTTGAATTGAAGAAAGAACACATGGTTAAACTTCCTGTTATTGTTTATAATCATCAAAATATTGAAGGTGTTGTGGAAAGTGCTTTGCATTTGCAACATAAATTGGAATTAGAAGCCATCAAATTGGAACAAGAAGGAGGAAAATATATTCGTCCGATTGTTTTGTTTCAAGCGCAATCTAAAACCAAAGAAGAGAATACCACTTTTGATAAATTGAAAGCTCAATTAATTGCTGTAGGAATTCCTGACAAACAAATTAAAATCAAGACCGCTAACAAAGACGAACTAAAAGGAATTGATTTAATGAGTAGAGAATGTCCTGTTCGCTATGTCATTACTATTAATGCTTTAAAAGAAGGCTGGGACTGTCCATTTGCTTATATACTAGCATCATTAGCGGATAAATCTTCGGAAGTTGATGTTACCCAAATTTTAGGTCGTGTATTGCGACAACCTTACGTAATGAGACATAACAGCACTATGTTGAATTTGTCTTATGTGATTACTGCTTCCACAAAATTTCAAGACACATTGCAAAACATTATCAAAGGTTTGCAACAATCAGGCTTTAGTGAGAAAGATTATCGAGAAAAGGATATAATGACAGAAGCAGTAAAACAAACTGCCACACAGGAAACTTTGGATGATTTTTTCTTTCCGGAACAGAAAGAGGTTTCAACAGCAGAAACAGTCCTATTTGATACTCAAAAAGTCTCGTTTTCCCCTGAAGTAATTTCAACAATACCCTCAACTGTTTTTGAAATAGAAGAAATGGCAATTTCTCAAAATGAAGCTTTTGAACAAATGGTAACTCAAGGTGCTACCAATATTAGTAATACACAAATTTATACAGAAGTAGGCATGAAAATAAAGCAATATCCAATGCGTGAAAGTGTTGCTGAACAAGCCAAAGCAATAATATTACCAAAATTTGTAATTGAAATTCCTAAAAACGAATTTTTGCTATTAGAAGAAGGCTCTACCGCATTATTGGATAGGGTAAACTTATTGAAAGATTTTAAATTATCTGATAAGGATATTCTAATTCCATTCAAAAGTATGTCTTCTGATTTGTATAAAATTGATGCCGAAGAAATTCGGAAAGGAGAATATAAAATGTCACCTTTTAAGATAGAAAAGAGTAATGTTCAGGAACAAATAACAGAATATATTTTGGCAAAGCCAAAAGAAGGACAGATTAAAGATTTGGTGCATTTTGTATTAAAGCAAATTGATAAAATGCCACCTATAGCCGATGCCGAAATTAAGAAGTATGTTACCCGAATTTTAGAAAACTTATCCCCGCAGGAGTTGATTGATTTTAATCAATATAAACTTACCTATTCGGATATGATTAAAAAGAAGATTAATGATTTGGCTGATATTGAAGCCGAAAGCATTTTTAAGGATTGGGTTGCAATTAAGAAAATAAAAACAATGCCTAACTGGAGATTTGAAACGGTTATTATTCCATCAAAAATTGGTAATGATATTGGAAACTCTCTATACACTCACGAGGGTGATATGAATTCTTTGGAACAGGAATTTATAATGCAAATTTCGAGCTTGGAGAATATATCTTTTTGGCACCGAAATTTAGGACGTGGAAAAGGATTTTCACTAAATGGATTTAAGTCTAATCATTATCCTGATTTTATTATTGTAACTAAATCGAATAAAGTAATATTAGTTGAAACCAAAGGCTCTGACCGTGATAACTCGGATAGTGCTGCTAAACTTCGTTTAGGGTTGGCTTGGGAAAAGGCATCGGGAGAACATTATAGTTATATGATGGTTTTTGATAAGAATGCTATTGAGGGGGCTTACATTTTAGAAAAATCGATTAGCTTGATAAAACAGATGTAGCAATTGCGAAAATATGATTCGTGATAAAGAAAAATAGAATGAGAAATCTTTAAATGAGTTAACTTATTACTATTTTTTTATAGCATAAAATAAAAAATACTACTTTTACACCCTTGAAACTATTAAATCACATATTATCAATCTACTTAGTGGTACTATCATGTCTGCCTTGTGCAGACATGGAGGCTAAAAGTGCAGCGCACAAAGCAGTCGAGATTACAGCTAATCACGATGAAAAATCGCACAATCACGATAAAGAAAACGATTTATGTTCCCCTTTTTGTAGTTGCAATTGTTGTGGTTCTCAAATAGTAAGTTATTTTAAGATTACTACCTTTAGTTTTAATAAAGTTTCAAAAAATATTAGAACTCAATTACCATCCTATACTCCTAAATTTATTTCCAATTTCTACGGAAGTATTTGGCAACCGCCACAAATAGCATAATGAAGCCCGAGTAATTTCGGGTTAGAAACTTGTGACCTTTCACAAATAATAGTAAAAGCAATTTTGCTAATTTCTAATTCATTATAATATTTTCAATGTTAGACAAAATCATACAATTCAGTATAAAGAACAAGTTTATAATACTTTTATTTACGTTGGTTCTAATAGCTTGGGGAAGCTATTCTATTAAAAAATTACCTCTTGATGCGTTACCTGATGTAACTAATAATCAAGTACAAATAATAACAACAGCACCAACTTTAGCAAGTCAAGAAGTTGAGCAATTAATTACCTATCCTTTAGAGCAATCAGTAAAAACGATACCAAAAGTTATCGAACTGCGGAGTATTTCACGTTTTGGACTGTCTGTAGTTACTGTTGTTTTCAAAGATGATGTTGATATTTTTTGGGCAAGAGAGCAAATTTTTCAAAGGCTTAGTCAAGCAAAGGAAAACATTCCCGCTTATGCAGGTTCTCCAGAATTAGCTCCTATTTCAACAGGTCTTGGTGAAATATATCAATATGATGTGTATGCCAAAAAAGGCTATGAAGATAAGTACGATGCAATTAAATTACGAACCATTCAAGATTGGATTATCATCCCGCAATTACAAGGTATCGAGGGCGTTGCCGAAGTAAGTACGTGGGGAGGTAAATTGAAGCAATACGAAATTGCTGTAGATCCAAATAAACTGAATAGTGTTGGAGTTACAATAACTGATATTTTTGAGGCTCTCGAAAAAAATAATCAAAATACAGGTGGTGCTTATATTGAAAAAGACCAATATGCCTATTTTATTAGAGGTGTTGGTATGGCAACAGGCATTAAAGATTTGGAAAATGTAGTTGTCGCCAATAAAAATGGCTCGCCAATTTTAGTCAGAAATGTAGCCGAAGTAAGAGAAGGTATTTCATTACGCTATGGAGCTTCTACTAAAGATGGTAAAGGAGAAATTGTGTGTGGATTAGCATTAATGCTTAAAGGCGAAAATTCTAGTGCAGTTGTTGAAAGGGTAAAAGCCAAAATGGAGCAAATCAATAAAACTCTTCCCGAAGGAGTTGTAGCAGAGGCTTTTATTGACCGAGGAAAATTAGTGGATAGTGCCATTGGAACGGTTACGAAAAATTTATTGGAAGGAGCGTTAATTGTAATTTTTGTATTGATATTATTTCTCGGAAATCTAAGGGCTGGTTTGATAGTGGCTTCTGTAATTCCATTGTCAATGCTATTTGCGGTAATATTAATGAATGCTTTTGGAGTAAGTGGAAATTTAATGAGTTTAGGCGCTATTGATTTTGGAATTATAGTCGATGGTGCTGTTATCATTGTTGAAGCCACCCTCCATTATCTACAAAAGCTTAAAAAAGATAAATTGACACAGGATGAAATGGATGTTGAAGTACAAAAATCGGCTTCAAAAATTATGAGTAGTGCCGCTTTTGGAACTATAATAATCCTTATAGTTTATCTCCCAATTTTAGCTTTAGTTGGAACAGAAGGAAAAATGTTCAAGCCAATGGCAATGACTGTAGGTTTTGCAATTGTTGGAGCTTTTCTACTTTCTCTAACCTATGTGCCAGTAATGAGTACTTTATTCTTGTCAAAAAAAACACAGCATAAAGAAAACATTAGTGATAGAATGATGTCCTCAATCTACTCAAAATATTCCCGTTTGTTAAATAAAGCGTTGCAATTCAAAAAAACGGTTCTAGGCATTGCGGTTGGTATTTTTGTATTAGCACTTGTAGTATTTCAAAATATGGGTGGCGAATTTATTCCTACTATTGAAGAAGGCGACCTAGCAATTAATGCTACAATTATGACGGGTAGTTCACTTTCACAAATGGTAAAAACCACTACAGAATATGAAAAAATGCTTAAAGCAAAATTCCCCGAAATAAAGACAATAGTAGCAAAAATTGGTAGTGGTGAAATTCCAACTGACCCAATGCCAATAGAAAGCGGTGATATGATTATTGTGCTCAAAGAAAAAAGCGAATGGTCGGGAAAATATCATAATTGGGAAGATTTAGCCAATGCAATGAAAGAAGAAATGGAGCGAATACCTGGTGCAAATATTGAAATTTCACAACCCATCCAAATGCGATTTAACGAATTAATGACAGGTAGCCGAAGTGATATAGCAATTAAAATTTTTGGTGATGATTTGGATGTTTTGGATGCTAAAGCTACTGAGTTAATTTCAAAAGTGAATAATATTGAAGGGGTTGGCGACTTAAAAGCGGACAAAGTAACAGGTTTGCCCCAAATAACCGTGAAATATGATTATAACAAAATAGCATTGTATGGTTTAAATATTTCTGACATAAACCAAATTTTACGCTCGTCATTTGCCGGTGAAAGTGCGGGAAAAATCTATGAAGAGAGCAAACGTTTTGACGTTGTAGTTAGAATGAATAACGTTAACAGAACGGATATTACCGATGTTAGTAATTTATTTATTCCATTACCAAGCGGACAACAAGTGCCACTTTCGCAAGTAGCAACCGTAGCATACGAGCAAGGACCCGTTCAAGTAAGTCGTGAAGATGGTAAACGAAGAATTACGGTTGGTTTAAACGTTCGTGGTCGGGATATTAAAAGCGTGGTTGAAGAAATTCAACAAAAACTCGATAAAGATTTCAAACTTCCCGCAGGATATTACATAACCTACGGGGGACAATTTGAAAACTTAGTGGAAGCATCAAAAAGATTATCTGTTGCTTTGCCTATTGCCTTGGGCTTAATAGTAATCTTATTGTTTTTTACTTTTAACAGTTTCAAACAAGCGGCTTTAATTTTTACCGCAATTCCATTATCTGCAATAGGTGGTGTATTTGCTTTATGGCTTCGTGGAATGCCCTTTAGTATTTCAGCAGGGATTGGATTTATAGCACTTTTTGGAATTGCTGTATTGAATGGAATTGTACTTATTTCTTATTTCAACCAATTAAAGGCAGAGGGAATGACAGACCCATTGCAAAGAGTAATTACAGGAACAAAGGTTAGACTTCGACCTGTTTTAATGACAGCTGCTGTTGCATCTTTTGGTTTTTTACCTATGGCTCTATCAACCAGTGGTGGTGCAGAAGTGCAGAAGCCATTAGCAACTGTAGTTATTGGAGGGTTATTATCGGCGACATTACTAACATTAATTGTCCTACCTATTTTGTACTTATTATTTGAAAAAGGAATTAAAATGAAAAGAAAAATTTCAAAACCAATAGCAACATTGATTATTGTATTTGTTAGTACATTTTCTTTTGCTCAAAACAGCCAAACTGTAACATTGGAGCAAGCAATTGATTTGGCTAAAAAGAATAATATCGATTTGAAAATTGCTGATAAGGAAGTTGAAAAACAGAGGGTATTGAAAAAAACAGCTTTTCAACCTGATCCTTTGCAGTTACAATATCAAGGAGGTCAGTTTAATAGTGAAGATTATGACCATAATATTTCTGTACAACAATATTTTCCTATCGGAAAAATTACAAAAGCTAATCGCCAGCTTCAAGAAGAGTTGGCGAAATTAGCAGAAAAAAGAAAAGCGTTATCCGAATACGAAATTGAAAAGGCGGTAACGATTGCTTACTATCAGTATTTGTACGGAGTGTCTATTCAAAAACTGAACAATGAACTAAATGATATTTATACTAAGTTTCTTAAAAATGCAGAGCTTCGTTTTGAAACTGGAGAAAGTGGTAAGATTGAAGTGATTAGTGCCAAAGCTAAGGTTAAGGAAATTGAAACCCAAAAAGCACAGTTAGAATATGATTTGGCTATTTATCAAAAGCAGTTGCAGTTTTTTATCCAAATAGAGGACAATATCATCCCAGATACTAAAACAGCATTGCAATACCAAGTTATAAATAGCAATGATTCCAAGATAGAAGGATTAATTAGCGGTTACTATGAACAACAAATTTTGGTACATCAAAAGGAAGCCAATACTTTTAAAGCAATGAGAATGCCAAAAGTAGGTTTGGGTTATTTTGTTCAAACCATCAATACAGAATCAAGCTTTCAAGGTTTTACTGCGGGTTTACAAATTCCCTTATTTGGAGGTGTCAATTCTGCTAAAGCCAAAGCTTCTGCTATTAGTGTATCACAATCTCAACTGGAACTAGACAAAAGTAAATTGACTTTAAAGCTACAAAAAGAACAGTTTCAAAATGATTATGACAAACAGCAAAAAGCAGTAAGTTATTATCAAAATGAAGGATTGCAATATGCTGACCAAATTATAAACACGGCACAAAAAAGTTACGCCAATGGTGATATGAGTTATTGGTCGTACATCAGTTTTCTTAATCAAGCGATTGATATTAAAAGGCAAAATGCCGAAGCTATAAATGCTTTCAATCGAAGTGCTATCCAACTGCAATTCCCATCTATTTCTAACAATTAAAACTCATAAAATGAAAAATATAAAATCAAAATTTAAAATACTCATAACACTTAATACTTTACTCCTGATACTATTCACTTCTTGTAACGAGAAAAAAGTGGAAGAATCACATGAGGAAGAAAAAGCCGAAAATGAAGTCGCTTTAACATTATCGCAATTTAAAACTGTAGGTATCGAAGTTGGCAAAATAGAAAACAGAAATTTGAATACTGTTATAAAAGCCAATGGCTATACTGCCGTTCCTCCACAAAACATGGCTAACATTTCAACGCTGATTGGTGGAACTGTTAAAGATATTTTAGTACTGGAAGGAACTTTTGTAAATAAAGGAAAAGTACTTGCGACCATTCAAAACTTAGAAGTTGTTGAAATGCAAGAAGAGTATAATTCAGCAATTGCCAATATTGAATACCTTCAATTGGAATTTAATCGTCAGAAAACATTAAGTGATGAAAATGTGAACCCACGAAAAACATTTCAGGAAGTAAAATCGAAATTAGCTGTAGAAAGAGCAAAGGCACAAGCAGCCAAAAACAAATTACAAGCTTTGAATGTTAGTACCAAAGGAAATTCTTTAGTTCCCATTGTTTCTCCTATTTCGGGTTACGTTGGGAAAATTAGTATTGCAAAAGGTGCTTATGCTGAAACTGGGACTATTCTTTTCGAGGTAGTAGATAATAGCCAAATGCACTTAGATTTGAATGTTTATGAAAAAGATTTAGGTTCGATTTCGATAGGTCAGGAAGTTGATTTTGTATTAACCAATCAATCCAACAAAGCTATTAAAGGAAAAATCTTTGGCATCAACAAATCCTTTTCTAATGAAAGTAAAACGGTAGCGGTACACGCTAAAATAAACCCCGAAGATGCTAAAGATTTAATTTCGGGAATGTATGTTTCTGCCAATATAAATATTACAAACGCAACCGTTCCCGCTTTACCAAAAGATGCAGTAGTTAGAAACGGTGACAAATATTTTGTTTATATACAAGAAGTACGCGAAGATAAAGTAAAGGCGAAAGTAGAAGCGCACGAACATAAAGAGAATGAAGCGCACTCTGAACATGAAGCAGGGGAAGAAGAAGGACACAACGAAGTGCATTTCAAAGCGGTTGAAGTCATTCCGGGTACAACAGATTTAGGCTATACAGAAATAAAGTTTGTAGAAGAAATTCCTGCCGATGCAAAAATTGTAATCAAAGGAGCTTTCTATTTACTTTCTGCTATGAAAGGTGGCGGGGAACACGAACACTAAAATTATTATAAATTCTAAATTATATCAAAATGAAAAATCTATTAAAATCAGCATTACTGGTGCTTACAGTATTTTTAATTTCAAATACTGCAATGGCACAAAAAACGAATCAGAAAGCGGTTATAAAAACCACATTGCATTGCGACCATTGTAAGGAATGTGAAACGTGTGGGCTAAAATTTAAAACAGAAATGCTAAAAATCAAAGGCGTAAAAATGTATGAACTAGATGATAAGGCAATGACTTTTACAATTTATTACAATCCAAAGAAAACCGATTTACAAGCTATAAAAGTGGCTATTTCTAAATTGGGTTATGATGCTGATGATGTAAAAGCAACTTCAGAAGGAATTGCATCTTTAGACGGATGTTGTAAAATATAATAGTATGAAGCACCAACACAAATTTGACAAAGATGGCAAACAGCTTTGTTGCACATTAGAGGAAAAAATTCATCACAAAACAGATAAAAAAATAGGATGCTGTCCAACGGATAACGACCACGAGCATTCAGATGATGATGGACACGACCACTCGGGCGGAAACCAAAGTACTTTCCAAATGTTCCTGCCTCCAATCATTAGTTTTGTTTTATTATTGGTTGCCATTTGCTTTGATAATTATTTTCATCAAGATTGGTTTACGGGATGGGTAAGAATCGTTTGGTACGCAGTAGCTTATCTGCCTGTAGGTTTACCTGTAATGAAGGAAGCTTTTGAAAGCATTGCAAAAGGTGAGGTTTTTTCAGAATTTTTGCTAATGTGTATCGCTACAATTGGAGCATTTGCCATTGGCGAATATCCTGAAGGAGTAGCGGTAATGCTTTTTTATGCAATTGGCGAAATATTCCAAACTTTGGCGGTTCAAAGAGCAAAATCTAATATCAAATTATTGTTAGACCAAAGACCTGATGAAGCAACTGTTTTACAAGATGGAAATGCGAAAATTAAAAAAGCATCTGAAATTACCATTGGCGAAATAATACAACTCAAATCAGGAGAAAAATTAGCTTTAGACGGAAAACTTTTAACTGATAATGCTACATTTAATACGGCGGCATTAACAGGAGAAAGCAAGCCCGATAACAAACAAAAAGGTGAAACAGTTTTGGCAGGGATGATTAACCTGAATACCATAGCACAAGTTGAAGTTACAACAGCATACACAGATAGCAAACTTTCTAAAATACTCGAAATGGTGCAAGATGCTACAGCCAAAAAAGCGCCAACCGAATTATTTATCCGAAAGTTTGCCAAAATTTATACGCCTATCGTTGTTTTTTTAGCGATTGCTATTTGTGTACTACCTATGCTGTTTGTAGAAAATTATGTGTTTAGAGATTGGTTATACAGAGCATTGGTATTCTTGGTCATTTCTTGCCCTTGTGCTTTAGTTATCTCAATTCCTTTAGGTTATTTCGGTGGCATTGGAGCTGCAAGTAAAAACGGAATCCTTTTCAAAGGTTCTAGCTTTCTTGATATAATGGCATCCATTCAGGTAGTAGTTATGGACAAAACAGGAACGCTAACCAAAGGCGTCTTCAAAGTTCAAAAAGTAGTTGCTGTTGATGTATCGGAAGCCGATTTAGTAAAATGGATAGCTGCACTTGAAACCAAATCAACACATCCAGTTGGAACAGCCATTATAGAACACGCAAAAGGAACGGAGAAAGGTGCATCTGTTACCGATGTAGAAGAAATTGCAGGTCACGGATTAAAAGGAAAAGTGGACGGTAAAGAAGTATTGGCAGGAAATATAAAACTGATGAAAAAATTCAATATCAGTTACGATGCCGAAATCGACAATACACCTTTTACAATTATTGTTATAGCAATAAATCAAAAGTATGCAGGTTATTTTTTAATTGCTGATGAAATTAAAGAAGATGCAAAACAAACTATTGAAAGTTTACACAAAATAAATGTCAAAACAGTAATGCTTTCAGGCGATAAACAAGCCGTTGTTGATGCTGTTGCAAAAGAATTAAGTATAGATTCGGCTCACGGAGATTTACTTCCGGAACACAAAGTAGAAAAAGTATCAGAATTAAAAACCCAAAATCTAAAAATTGCTTTTGTTGGCGATGGTGTAAATGATGCTCCTGTAGTTGCTCTTGCCGATGCAGGAATTGCAATGGGTGGTTTAGGAAGTGATGCAACAATTGAAACTGCCGACATTGTAATTCAAAATGACCAACCGTATAAAATTTTTACCGCCATAAACATTGGTAAACAAACCAAGAAAATTGTATGGCAAAATATCGGTTTAGCATTTACAGTCAAAGCAATTGTTTTGGTTCTTGGTGCAGGTGGTTTAGCGACAATGTGGGAAGCCGTTTTTGCAGATGTTGGAGTAGCTTTATTAGCAATTCTAAACGCTATGAGAATTCAAAGAATGAAGTTTTAAACCATACAACATTAACTAAAAAAACAAAATTTAATATAGATTTTGTTTTTTTTTAATCTTATTATCGTAATATTGCAATATAAATATATATTATGGGAGCAACAAAAACAGACCATTTTTCAGCCCAACAAAATGATTTAGCCATTTTAGCCAAAGCATTAGGGCATCCTGCCCGAATAGCCATAATGGAGTTCTTACTAAAAGTAGATACTTGTATCTGCGGAGATATAGTAAATGAATTGCCATTGGCACAACCTACGGTATCACAACACCTAAAAGAACTGAAAAATGCAGGATTGATTAAAGGAAGCATCGAAGGAACTTCAATTTGCTATTGCATCAACGAATCGGGTATTGAAAAAATAAAAGGTTTCTTTCAACACATTACCGAACACCTTGACAAAAAAAGAAAAGAATGTTGTTAAATTTTAAAACTAAAACATTATGAAATTATCACAAGTTAAATCTATTTTAAAAACAGTTGAAGCAGTTAACTTCACTTTACCAAATGGTACTTCTGTACCGGAACATTTCCATGTAACAGAAGTTGGTTTAATAACTAAAAACTTTATTGATTGTGGAGGAACTGTAAGAAAAGAAACAGTTGTTAATTTCCAATTATGGGATGCAAATGATTTTGAACACCGTTTAAAACCTCAAAAATTACTGAACATTATTGAGTTATCTGAAAAAATATTGGGTATTGAAGATTTTGAAATTGAAGTAGAATATCAAGACACGACTATTGGTAAGTACGATTTAGATTTTGACGGAAAAGATTTTGTTTTACTCAACAAACAAACGGCTTGTTTGGCACAAGACCAATGTGGCATTCCTACTGAAAAGCAAAAAATAAATCTATCAGATAGAAATAGCGAACCTTGTTGCTCTCCCGATGGGAATTGCTGCTAATATTTAACGCATAGAAATCACAAAAATGACTACAGCTAAAACAATAGTTTTTTCGGAAATAGAAAAGGTAATCAGTAATTTCAATTACGATACTATTTCACAAGAGCGAAAATTAATATTACAACCATTAGTTGATTTTATTCAATCAAAGGTAAACACCGAAAAAGAAATAAGGTTGAATTTGATTTGTACTCACAATTCAAGAAGAAGCCACCTTTCACAAGTTTGGGCGCAAACTGCATCAGCGTATTATAGTATTAAAAATGTATTTTGTTATTCGGGTGGTACAGAAGCTACTGCTATGTTTCCGATGGTAGCTGAGACGCTATTAAAACAAGGTTTTCAAATTAAAACCATAGCTGAGGGAAGCAACCCTGTTTATAGCATAAAATATGCAGAGAATGAACATCCAATTATTGGTTTTTCTAAAGCTTATGACGATGATTTTAATCCAGAAAGTCAATTTGCTGCAATAATGACTTGTTCACAAGCCGATGGAGGTTGCCCATTCATCGCTGGAGCAGAAAAACGCATCCCTATCACGTTTGAAGACCCCAAAGCATTTGACAATACGCCCCAACAAGTTGAAAAATACGAAGAGCGTAGTTTACAGATTGCAACCGAAATGTTTTATGTATTCTCACTAATTAAACAATAACTATGTCAGCAAATAACTGCGCACCAATAGTAGAACGAAAAAAATTAGGCTTTTTAGATAGATTTTTAACGCTTTGGATATTCTTAGCAATGGCTCTAGGTGTAGCGATTGGATATTTTATTCCGTCAAGTAGTGGTTTTATCAATTCCTTTTCAAGTGGAACAACCAATATTCCTTTAGCAATAGGATTAATTTTAATGATGTACCCACCATTAGCCAAAGTAAATTACTCCAAAATGGGAGAAGTTTTTAAAAACACAAAAGTTCTCGGAGCATCATTAATTCTCAATTGGATTATTGGACCAATTTTAATGTTTTTTTTAGCATTACTTTTTCTAAATGGTTATCCCGAATACATGATCGGAGTAATTCTAATTGGATTAGCTCGATGTATCGCAATGGTAGTCGTTTGGAATGATTTAGCAGAGGGAAATCGTGAATATGGAGCAGGATTAATAGCTTTAAACAGTATATTCCAAGTACTGTTATACAGTGTTTATGCTTATTTTTTTATCACTATTTTACCTCCGTACTTTGGTTATAGTGGTTTTGAAGTAAATATTAGCATTAGGCAAATAGCTGAAAGCGTTGGGATATATCTTGGAATTCCTTTTGCACTCGGAATAATTAGCCGTTACGCCCTAATTGCTCTCAAAGGTATAGAATGGTTTGAAACAAAATATGTCCCTTTAATTTCTCCGATAACGTTAATATCATTGCTATTTACCATCATTTTAATGTTCAGCTTGAAAGGAGAATTAATTATACAGATTCCTATGGATGTAGTGCGCATAGCCATTCCGTTAGTAATTTACTTTGTGATAATGTTTACTGTAAGTTTCTTTATCGGCAAATCTTTTGGTGCTGATTATTCAAAATCAACAGCAATTGCATTTACGGCAACGGGTAACAATTTTGAGTTAGCTATTGCAGTAGCCATAGGAGTTTTTGGCATTAATAGTGGTCAAGCATTTGCAGGTGTAATAGGTCCTTTGGTGGAAGTACCTGCCTTAATTGCATTGGTAAATCTTGCTTTTTGGTTTAGGAAAAAATATTATACTACGTAAAAAAATAAAAATTACTGTATAGGAGTATTGAAAGCTTCTAGTATCAGAACCATTGCAATAATCGCTATAAATCATTGCAATGGTATTGCAATACCTCGTAATCCTCTATAAATAGGGCGTATTCATATCAAACAATAATTGCAAGACCATTGCAATTAATATGAGAAAACATTGCAATAGCTTTTTAACGATACAGATCGTAGTATTTCCTCTTTAAACTGATGGTTTAGGGATTGTCAAAAAGTAAATCATAACAAATAAAGTTACAATTGCAGTTATTAAAAAAGTTACAATGGCTCCAAATTGATACCAAATTAATCCTGCCAATGAACTTGCCAACATTGTACAAATACTTTGAAAACCTGAATAAGTTCCAATTGCAGTTGCTATATCTTTTTTATCGGAAATATTACTAATCCAAGCCTTTGAAATACCTTCAGTTGCAGCTGCATAAATGCCATATATAAAAAATAATATAGCAATACTATAAATGTTGGTACTGAAAGCCATACCAAAATACACAATAGCAAATAACGAAAGTCCAAAGACAAACATTTTTTTTAATCCTATTTTATCTGCAAGAATTCCTATTGGGAATGCACAAAGCGCATAAACCAAATTGTAAAAGATATAAACCCCAATTACTGCTGTATCATTTAATCCTGCTTGTTTGGCTTTTAACAACAAAAAAATATCGGAACTGTTAAATAATGTAAACGCCAATAACCCTATTACTAATTTTCGATATTGCAATGGGCTTGTTTTCCAATAATTGAGAAAGGAGAAAAAAGATATTTGTTTTCTTTCTATGGGGATTTTCGTTTTGTCTTTCAATAAAAAGGAAGACAACACCGCAAGCAGTCCAGGTATAACAGCAACATAAAAAAGTGTTTTGTAGTCCTGTGGATAAAAATACTTATATACTAATGCTAATGTTGGACCGATAACCGCTCCTAAAGTATCCATTGAACGATGAAAACCAAAGATTTTACCTTTTGTTTCCGGAGTTGCTTCATCTGATAAGATAGCGTCCCTTGCGCCAGTTCGGATTCCTTTTCCAAAGCGGTCAATTGCACGTGCAAAGAAAATCCAAAATGGAAAAGTAAAAACCACCATCATTGGTTTTGAAATAGTGCTTAAAGCATAACCGAGTTGCACAAATGGTACACGCTTTCCTGAATTGTCCGACAATTGCCCGAAATAACCTTTGCTCAACCCTGCCAATGCTTCGGCGAAACCCTCCAAAACACCTATTAAAACTATTGAAAACCCAATTGTTTTTAAATAAATTG
>JAYVZG010000113.1:0-2578 GCA_043783565.1 Flavobacterium sp.
ATTTTAAAAGCAAAATCCTCAGAAATTTTGCTGTAAAATGCGGGAAATAAAACGGCAAATTTATCAACAGAAAAATTGCGCTAGAAACTTGAAACCGCCATATAATCGTAACAAATTCAAAGTTGTGTTATTTAGCATTCCTGGTAATCCCAATGTAGCTGTCGATTTTAGTAAATATTATTCAATTCCTCAAGGAACTGCATATAGCATTAGAGATATTGAAAGTTTTCCAGCTGTGGCATCAACAAGCACATTACCAAGCAATTCAACAGTTACGTTTAATTTAAATTTAACAACTCCGACATTTATTACACCAACTGGGGCGGATTTTATTAACAGTGCAACTCGAACACCAGATAATTTCGGTGTATTCGACATAGATTTCGCGCCTTATTTTTATGCTAACAATACAGTATATAGCACCAAAATACAAGCCGATGGTAAAATAATTTTCGGCGGAAATTTTACAGACATTAATGGTTTTTCATCAAACCGTATCGCCAGACTAAACACGAATATGACTTTTGATTCTACTTTTGCTGTTGGTACTGGTGCCAATGGTTCAGTTGGTGCCACTGCTATTCAGTCTGACGGTAAAGTGATTATTGCTGGTTCATTTACTACCTATAACGGTGTTGCAAGAAATGGGATTGCAAGGTTAAACACAAACGGATCACTTGATACTACTTTTACTGTAGGAACTGGTATTTTTGACGCCATATCCGCAGGAATAGGTGCTTTAGCACTGCAAAGTGATGGAAAAATTTTAATCGCAGGAAATTTCACTTCTTATAATGGAACTACAAAAGTTAACATTGCTAGATTGAATGCTAATGGAACTATAGATACAACTTTTAATTCTAGTTTTACAACTTCATCAGGCAATATGGTTCATTGTATAGCTATACAAGCGGATGGCAAAATTCTCATTGGGGGGTCATTCGTAACATATGGTTCAACAAGTAGTTCAAAAATAGTAAGATTAAATTCGAATGGGTCGATAGACTTGACATTTAATGTAGGTACTGGTTTTACAACAACTTTTGGAAATACAACATTGTACGCAATGAAATTGCAATCAGATGGTAAGGTTTTGGTCGGGGGTTATTTGTTTACTTTTAATGGAACAAATATTAACCACTTAATAAGAATTAATACAAATGGAACTATCGATACTACTTTTATTAAAGACTATACGATAGGTACTTTAGCAGGAGATCAGGATGTTATGTCAATAGACATTCAAAATGATAATAAAATTTTTATTGGTGGCTCCTTTCACATATCGAATTTTCCCATAATAAGATGGAGAATAGCAAGATTAAATACTAATGGTTCCCTAGATTTAACTTTTGATCCAGGAGAAGGTTTTCGGCCATCTAGTGGTAATAGATCTCAAGGTAGCTCAGTGAATTCTTTATCCATTCAAACAGATGGTAAAGTCATTGCAGGAGGCAGATATACATCTTATAATAATGTTTTTGTAGACAATATCACCCGACTAAATCCTCTTGTAACTGGAGCCATGGGAAGAAACAGTGTTGTTGAGAGTAATAATACGTCAGGCAGTACTTTCGAACAACAAACGCTGGATCCGTTTGAAAATGTAATCGTTTACCCGAATCCATGTACGGATTATTTTACATTGTCTGCCTCAGATCAAAACGTTGATTTTATCGAAGTGGTTAATTCGAATAAAGATACCGTTAAATCCCAAAAAATAGTCGATTCCGCACAGAAAATCAATATAGAAACATTGCTTAAAGGGATTTATTTTATAAAAATCTACAGCAACAAAAACCTGGTGAAAACGGTCAAAATATTGAAGCAATAAGTAATAGGATAGAATATTCTACTGAATATGGCTGCGAACAAATGCTCGCAGCCATATTAATTTAGGGGTAATCGTTTGTTCCGCTTTTTTCAATGAGGTTTACCTCTTTTTCAATTCTTTAAGATTTAAATCGTAAATTTGTTTGTATCATTGTACGCTAAAAAAATTATAAAACCCATGAAAAAACTAATTCCCCTACTACTTGTTATCGTTTCATTCAGCGCATTTTCCCAACAAAGAACCTGCGCCACGATGGATAAACTGCATCAGCGCATCGCTGCCGATCCCGAATTTGCCGCACGCCATAAAGAAATGATGGATTTTATATACAACCCCAACAATCCGCAAACCTTATTCAGAAATCCCAACGCACCAAGTATCGTAGTGACGATTCCTGTTGTTTTTCATGTTTTATATAAAAATGCGACGCAAAACATTAGTGATGCGCAAATCAATTCCCAATTGGATGCATTGAACAGGGATTACAGAAAACTCAATACCGATTTTAATACTGTAGTTCCTGCAGCTTTCAGACCGCTCGGAGCGGATATGGAAATTGTCTTCTGTAAAGCTACAAGAACACCGGCAGGAGTAGGATCTACCGGGATTACAAGGAAATCTGTATCTTCTTCTTTTTATCTCTCGAACGATTATTACACGAGTGCAGGTGAGTCGGCATGGGATACTACCAGGTATTTAAATATCTGGATTGGTAGATTCTCAGGTGATGATGCCAATGTTTTG
>JAYVZG010000114.1:0-2563 GCA_043783565.1 Flavobacterium sp.
CGCGCTTTTGATTATTTGGATGCGCCAATTCAAAGAATCACAACGGCTGATACACCTGCGCCCTATTCACCAACCTTATTAAAAGAGTGGTTGCCAAATGCAGAAGATGTTATAAAAGCTGTAAAAAAAGTTACTTATAAATAGACATTTAGATTGTTAGATTATTAGAAGGTTAGAAAAAAATCTAAAAATCTAAGAAGTCTAAAAATCTAATTATCTAAATACCTATATTTGAAACTTCATCAGACATTGATTTGATGAAGTTTTTTTATGCCTATGAAAAAGATTTATTTTAGTTTATTTTTAATTGTTTTCACCACATTTTTAGCGGCTCAAACCAAAGTGAGCGGTATTGTGGTTGACAATACTAATCTGCCAATTCCTTTCGCTAACTTAGTTTTTAAAGGCTCCAATACAGGAGTTGTTTCCAATGAAGACGGAAGGTTTTATATAGAATCTCCCGAAACGTATACCGTAATATTAGTTTCATTTGTTGGATTTCCGACTCAGGAAGTCAAATTGACAAAGCAGGTAAGCTACGATTTTAAAATAGTCTTAAAAGAAGGAAACAGTTTGAAGGAAGTCAAAATTTATGCTGGAAAAACATCTAAAAAGAACAATCCAGCATTAGACATTCTTAGAAAAATTTGGGAGCGAAGAAGAAAGAACGGACTAAAAATGTTCAAGCAATATGAATATGAAAAGTATGAAAAGGTAGAATTTGACATGAACACCATAGATAGTGCTTTTATGAAAAGTAAAATTTTCAAAGGCATGGAATTCGTTTTCAAAAACATCGACACTTCTAAAGTGACAGGGAAAACATATCTTCCTATTTTTATCAACGAATCATTGTCCGATGTGTATGGAGACAATCAAAATAGAAGGTCAAGGGAAATCCTTAAGGCCAACAAAAATTCAGGATTAGGAAGCGGTGATGGCGTGAACATGTTTATCAAAGATTTGTATAACGATTTTGATATTTATGACAACTATCTGAATTTCTTTGACAAAAGTTTTACGAGTCCGTTGTCACGAACAGGAATAGATGTATACAACTACGTTTTATCTGACACAGCAGTTATTAATAACAAATTGTGCTACAACATTGTCTTTTATCCAAGACGTAAAAACGAATTGACTTTTAAAGGAGATTTTTGGGTTAACGATACCACTTTTGCCATCAAAAAAATAAACATGGCAATTACCAAAAGTGCCAATATCAACTGGGTAAAAGATATTTATCTGGAGCAGGAATATGAAGTGTTGAATGATTCCGTTTTTCTGCCAATAAGAGATTATATGATGTCTGACTTTGCTTTGAGAAAGAAAGAGGAATCAAAAGGAGTTTATGGAAAACGTACAACCTTATATAGAAACTTTAAGTTTGATGACAAGAAACCAGACAAATTCTACAAAGAAGAAGTCAATTACATAGACAATCAGGTTTACGGCAGGTCTAATGAGTATTGGGACGAAAATCGATTTGAAAATCTCAACAAAGACGAGAAAAAAATCTATGCCATGATTGACACGCTCAAAACGGTCAAGAAATTCAAACAACTTTATAGTCTAGTCTCAATTTTAGGAAGCGGTTATATCGAAATCCCGAAATATCATTTGGATTACGGACCAATATTCTCAACTATTGGCAACAATGAAGTAGAAGGCTGGAGAGTCAGAGCCGGAGTTAGAACCTATTTTGGACCAAATGATCTCTGGAGAATACAAGGATATACGGCCTATGGTTTCAAAGACAATAAATTCAAATATGGCGCTTCTGGAAAATGGATGATTGATAAGAAAAACAGAATCATTATTTCGGGAGGAAATAGGCGCGATGTAGAGCAAATTGGCGCCAGTTTAACCACAACCAATGATGTTTTAGGTAGAAGTTATGCTTCTTCAGGATTGTTTACGACAGGTTCTAACGGTAAATTAACTAACATTAATCTCAGTACTTTGGCAGCAGAGATTGAGCCTATTAAAAATATAACCTTCCAGCTTGGTTTTTCATACCGAACTTTAAAGTCAGCTTCAGATACATTTGCACTAGATTATTATACTGATGCCACTTATACGAGTACCAAAAGCAATGTAACGCAATCGGAAGTAAACGTTCAGGTTGAACTTACACCCAAGAAGAAAACAATAGGATATGGTGTCGAAAGACGTGATATTGACGCACCGTTTAGTAGAATTTTTGTGAATTACAGCCAAGGATTTAAAGGATTTATCAATAGCGATTTTAGTTATCAAAAGATTCAGTTATATTACAAACAGCCCATTATTATTGGTCCGATTGGGCGCTCTAATGTTACTGTGGAACTTGGGAAAACTTTTGGACAAATTCCTTTGGGCTTAATGAGTGTTGTTCCTGGTAACCAGACACTTTTTATAATAGACAATACTTTTAGTAATCTTAATTTCTACGAATTTGTAGCCGATCAGTATGCAACATTGAAATGGGAACACAACTTTCAGGGAAAAATATTTGCCCGAATTCCGGGTTTAAGAAAACTAAATTTGCGAGAAATTGTAGGTATAAAAGGCGTTTACGGAA
>JAYVZG010000115.1:0-2559 GCA_043783565.1 Flavobacterium sp.
TTCTATGTCTGTCGTTTGTAATGGTTGTTTCTTGCACCACAGTTCGGAGTTTGCCCAAGCATGACTCATATCAAAGCAGAGATTAAAGAAGTAAAAAAAGAAGGGTTTAGAAGCACTACTGTTTGTTTACATACACTGTTTATTAGAAGCAACTCCATTCGTTTATCTAAAAGCTTTTCTTTTTTTTTTTAATCTTACTGTTATCAGCCGTTTTTCTTTTACCACGAAGATATGTCGCATCAATCTTTTGTAACTTTTCTTTGCTTAATCACTCAGCTTTTATTTTCATGGTGAACTTTACTTAGGTTTTAATCAAAAGAATTCCTCGCAGCTCTGCTGCGGGGTCATTCATTATTTGAATAACTGGCAATTACTTTCTTATGTTTCTCATACTGAAACTGATTTTTATTTATCGGGATTTTTATTCGAAACGAACCAGCTATTCCCCCAATTATCATTCCTGGAATGCTAAATAGAATACCTCCGGTTAAAGCATTTTGTTCAGGTGGTAATGATTCAAATATTCCATAGTCAGGAATACCTGCTAAACCAAGAAGTCCACCAAGAAAAAAACCTGCTCCTGCACCAATAAGTATTCCTTTTCCGACACTTCCTTTTCGCCTTAGTTTTATTTGGTCAATACTGGAAACATCCCGGTAATTTAATTTCCATTTGTTGGTAGGAAATACATTTCCTGAAGAGGAAACCCTGAAAACAATAGCCGAATCATATACATTGTTTATTATTCCTCTTCGTACTTTATATGAAAATTCAGAATTGCCATATATCCAACAATTGTATTTTGCATTTTTAACTCCTGTTTTACATCCAGCAGTTTCTGCAGCAGGTGAATCTACTGCCTTCGTATTAGTGGCTGTAAAAACAATACTGTCTCCGTTTACATAATTAATTTGTTTTAAATCGCTTTTAGGAATTTTGAAGAGAGTGTTATCCTCAACTGTTTTTACATAATAAATCTCATCTGCTGTTTCTTTCTGAATTGCAACAGGTAGTTCTCCTTCGCTTTTTAGAATAAGCTTGTCTTGTGAGTTTGCTTTTTGAATTATTATGATTTCGAATATTATTACTGCAATGAGTTTAAAGATTTTCATAGCGTTTAAATTTTGAGTTAGTACTACTGTTTATTCGGAGCGGATGTACCTTTGGAATCATTTCTTCCAAACTCAAAGGAAACAAAATGGTCTATTCACTGTCAATTCCTTTTTGAAAACCCATTGCCTTTTATTTGTATTTAAAGATACGGCAACCAAAAATTAAATCAAATGGTTAGAGTGGAAAATTATAAAAGGGTTTTGCACAGTCTGACGTTTTGCGGGTTTAAGAAGTTGGCGATTTCGGAGCACAAAACTGTCTACAAGCGCTGCACTTAATACGAAGGACAAATGTTTATTTAAGCATGTCACCACCAATTTCTTAAACCCGCTGTTATGCGAATTCCCGACTGTAAGTATGAATATGTGTCGTATAATTACACACTAACTTTATTTTTCAACGATAATTTTTTTTGTTATAATAAAATCTGCTGATTGAACTTGTACAACATAAATTCCCTTTGCAAAATCTTTTGTATTCACTTCTAACTTTTGTGTTTCCGCTGCAGTAGTTGTGTAAATTACTTTTCCTGTAATGTCAGCGATAGTTACTTGAACTTTTTTGTTGCTGCTACCTAAAGCAATGGTGAGATGATTTGTGGCAGGGTTAGGAAAAAGATTTATTGATGAAGCAAAAGAATTTTCAATTATTCCTGTGGTAATTGTTTGTCCGGCAAGAATGGGTTGGTTGGGAATGGAGTTGTAAGCGTAATCTTTAATCGTGCAAGATGCGTTTCCAGTTGCACTTACTTGCATTCGCGCCCATCCGAAATAGGTATTTGCTCCAACAATTAATTTTAGCCCTAAGTAACGGTCAATTGAGTTTGGCCAAACTCCAAGGAGAGTTCCACCGAGACAACCACCCGTTACATAACGTAAATATCCGGAGGCGGATAAACTAAGTCCTGATAAAATGCTATCATTGAAATTCATTGCTAGCGGATTAGTTGTACTTGTAACCGCAACTACAGCATTTGTGTTGAGAGCAGAATCCGAAACATAAGCTTTAGAATAGCCCAAAGGATTTTGAGGTGAACATGAGCCATGAATACTAACGGACGAAATTTTATAATCACTGATACCGTCATTGTTCAAATCAAGATAATAAGAACCACTTGGTGAAATAATTGTTGAATCCGGATTCACATCCGTGTAAACAATTTGTGCATTTGCACATGCGGAAAACATCATTATTGTAACAATGAAAGTAGGAAGCATTTTTAGTAGTTGCTTTTTCATTTTGTTAATTATTTAAAGCGTGACTTAAAATTCTTTTTATCTTATGTTATTTGAACACATAAACATTAGTACGAAGATGTGTACTTCAATTACACACTAACTTTATTTTTTCACGACCAGTTTTTTCGTTCCAATAAAACCTGCTGTTTGAATTTGTACAACATAAATTCCCTCTGCAAATTCATTGGTATTCACCTCTATCTTATTA
>JAYVZG010000116.1:0-19503 GCA_043783565.1 Flavobacterium sp.
TGAAAGTTTCAACCACGTCTTCACACGAAATCATTTTGTTATTCGATTTGAATTTCCCGAAAAAAGTATCACAATCACCTAGATATTTCTAAAATAAAAGAAACATAACCATGAAAAATCTCTATATAGCATTTAGTTTTGTGATTGCCTGCAGTTCGTTAAGCGCTCAAAATGCAGCCACTAAAAAAGCCGATAAATTATACAGTCGTTACGAGTATGTAGCTGCTGCTGAAGAATACCTTAAATTAGTTGATAAAGGCAAATCGGATGATTACGTCTACAAAAGATTAGCGGACACTTATTTCAATATGTTCAACACAACTGAAGCGGCGCGCTGGTATGCGAAAGCAACAGAAAAACCACAAGATGCAGAAACCTATTATCGATATGCTCAAATGCTTAAGTCAAATGGGAAGTATGAGGAATCCAATAAAATAATGCAAAAATTTGTGGCTTTATCTCCAAATGATCAAAGAGCAAAATCATTTAAAGAAAATCCAAATTATGTACCTCAATTACTCGACAAGAAAAAGAGGTATGATGTTAAATCGCTAGATATCAGTAGTGATAAATCTGATTTTGGAGCTGTATTGTATGATAATCAACTTTATTTTACTAGTGCTAGAAATGGTTCTAGAAAAGAATATGGCTGGAATAAAGAGCCTTTCTTAGATATTTATAAAGCGGATTACAATATTGACGGAACGATAACCAATGCCAATACGGTAAGTGAATTAAATTCGAAATATCATGACGGACCAGTTACAATAAGTAGCGACGGTACTACTGTTTATTTTTCAAGTGATAGTTTCAAAGAAGCTTCTTTTGAGAAAGACAAAAAAAACAAATTAAAATTAAGTAGAAATAATTTGTTTGTTTCAACAAAAGACAATGGTAAATGGGGTAAAATAATTTCATTGCCATTCAATAGCAGTGAGTATTCTACTAGCAATCCTAGTTTGAGCAGAGATGGTAAAACATTATATTTTTCTTCAGACATGCCCGGAAGTATTGGTGGAGTTGATATTTGGAAGGTTGCTGTAAATTCTGCAGATAACAGTTACGGTAAACCTGAGAATTTAGGTGCTAATATTAATACTGAAGGAAATGAAAGTTTTCCTTTTATAACGGATGATAATAATACATTATATTTTGCTTCAAGTGGTAAACCAGGTCTAGGTGGATTAGATATTTTTCAAATAGACTTAAGTAAAGGAACTGAAGCTATCAATATTGGAAAACCGGTTAATACTGAAAAAGATGATTTTGGATTTACATTTAATAAGACTAAAAACATAGGTTTCTTCGCAAGTAACAGAAACGGTAACGATGATATATTTGGAGCTACTCCTGTTTGTGGTATTGAAGTACTTACTATAGTTACCAATGCAAAAACAGGCGCAATTTTATCTAATGCAAGTGTTTCTATTGTAGATGACAAGAGAAATGTTATCTCTACAAAAACAACTAATGAAAAAGGAGAAGTGTCTTATGATGTAGAATGTGAAAAATCATATAGTATTCAAGCTTCGAAAGAAGGATTTGAAAGCAACACTTTTGGAGTAGCTAAATCTAAAGGAGGACAAACTAAGGTGGATGCGACATTACAACCTATAGAAACAATTGTTACGGAAACAGAGATTGTTTTAAATCCGATTTACTTTGAATACAACAAAAGCAACATCACCCAAGAAGGTGCCTTTGAGTTAGACAAATTGGTTGAAGTAATGAAAAGCAATGATAAATTGGTCGTTTTGGCAAAATCGCACACCGATAATAGAGGAAGTGATGTTTATAACTTAAATCTTTCTGATAGAAGAGCAAAAGCTACGGTTCAATACGTAATTTCAAAAGGTATTGCTAAAGCTAGAATATCTGGAAAAGGAATGGGAGAAATAGAACCAAAAGTAGATTGTAAAGAAACTTGTTCGGAAGAACAACATGCACAGAATAGAAGATCTGAATTTTTGATTGTGAAATAATTTCTTACTCTATTAATAAATAAAAAAAACCGAGCTCTTTAAAGCTCGGTTTTTTTAATACACATAAATAGGTGTTTTACATTATAAACTTTAATTTATTAAAGTATAAAATTATAGAGAAAAAACACAAAATCAAGACATTAACTTTAAAAAACGGAGTTTTAAAAACATAAAATGACACTTCGGTCCTTTAAAATAGGATTTAAAAGCTATCAATCATTACCCTAACATTATACAACATGTTAATTCTATAAAACAAGATTCTAAAAGTATAAAACAGACGTGAAGCTATAAATTATATTCTAATCTCGTAAAATGAATCAAAAATATACACCGGAGTCGAAGGTTTTTTAGAAACGACACCTATAAAGTAGTTGTAAATGAAAGACATATATAAACAAAAAGAGGCTGTAAAGCCTCTTTTTGTTTATATAAATTATAGATTAGTTAACTACAATATCGTCTATTTGTAAAGTCGAAGTTATACCTGAAATTCCGCTTCCAACATATTCAAAGATGAAAAAACCATTTCCAGTAAGACCTGCAGGAATATTATAATTACCACTATTTGTAAAAGCAGTAGGATATCCACTTGATAATCCTGGAGAAATTGTAAAACTAGTTGTAATATCAATTAAGGTTGCATTGTTTACATTAGTTCCTGGTATGTAATCAGTAGAATAATATACTTTCAATACATTACCATTTGTAAATCCAGATTTTGATTTAAAAGAGAACGTATTGGCAGCAGTCATATCAACAGGAATAAAAAACAAAGTTCTATTGTCTTCGGCAGTTCCTCCGAAAGAAGTCATTTGTATGTATTTATTACTACTAAATGTTTTATTTTCCCAATATCTTGTTCCCACAACAGGATCATTAATGTATTTCGGGAATGTTTTGTTTCCAGGACTTGTGGTAACATAACTTTCGAATGTTTCGGTAAAACTACCAGTGTAAGTAATTGCATTTCCAACAATAGGTGCCGAAAAATCGATGGTTAACCTTGGGTTTGTCAATTTGATATCAGCTTCTGTACGGGCAAGAAATTGATAATCACTTCCAAATTTGGTTAAAACACCTCTAACCGTTCCGCTTAATGAATTGGCCGAATTTCCTGCGAAACTGGCGAAACTACTGGTTCTGAAGATAATTTTATTTCCGAATTCATCGCTTAATAAGTGATTCGTAGCACCTCCTAAATCGTTATTAGCATCATAATATGTTTTACCAATAACATCTGCATCAAATTGAACATTTTGCAATTCGATTAAAGTATTTAAATTCGAATCACTTAAGGCTTGAGCTACTGACAATCTGCGTACTAAATCTTCTTCATTGTTAACACTACAAGAACGTTTCAATACTTTTCCATAATCAAAAATAGAAAGTCTCCCAACTGCATATTCTTCAGTAGCAGGATCTAGTAAATACAAACTACCGATTCGCATAGAGCTATTGTAAATATCAGTATACAATCCTTTCAATTTAATATACACTTTAGTGCCTGGGCGAAAGTTGGTAAATGTACCACCAACATCAACTGGAACACTAAAACCTACTGGAGCAACAGTGCTAGTGCCTTTGGTTTGAAATGAAATTGATTTGTAGAAATTTCCACCTTCATCACTTGAAACAACGTATGCTTCAATAACATCTTCATTCGCATAAGGCATTTCAGGATCTACAGAAAATGGTGCTTGATTGATGATGTCTTGAACTTGTTTGTTTGCGGATAAAGTAGAATCAATACACTCTAAATTAGGAACAGGATAAGTATCATCATTAACACAACTACTAAAAACACCCGCTATAAGCGTTGTAAATAGTATTGAATTTAAAATATTTGTTTTCATATATGTAATTTTGTAAATAAATAATATTAATAAAATACTCTTACATTATCAATTTGATAAGAACCATCTAAAGAAGTATTTGAGCCAGACCCAGTCACTTTAAAACCAACATGCAAATTTCCGGTATAAGAAGATAAATCAATTACACCTGATTCCATAAATTCAAAATATGAAGAATCTGTAGTAGGTAATTTTGCTGTAATAGGTGTCCAAGTTGCTGTCGAAAAATTCGTTCCATCAAAATCTGTAGAAACCAATACTTCTAATTTGTTGTTTACAGAAGAAACATAACTTTGAGAAGATTGAAATACTAATTTTTCACCAATATGCTCATCCATATTAATGGAAGGAGAAATTAACCAACCCACACTTATAAGATCGGATGCTTGGTATGAGCTAAACTCTGCATAACCATTTCCTCTATAAATTTGGTTTTTCCAAACTACGGTTCCTGTTTCTGCCATATTTGTCCAGCCTTCAAGGTCTAATATCGTATTGTCAAGACCATCAGTAGCAGGAAAATCTTCGGTAAACACAAGTGGCGTAAACGAAGCCGTTTCGTAATCGTCGTCTTTAGAACAACTAGATAGCACTAGCATAGGAAGCGCAATCAACAATATTTTTTTTAAATTTTTCATATCGGTATTTTTTAAAAATTAACATATAAATTTACGAAAAACGTTCTGCCAAATCCATAAAAATATTTTGGAGCAAAGGCAGGAGTTCCACTTGAGACATCTTGATTTAATTCTCTGTAATTTGCATTTCTTGGTTGTTCGAAACCTCCAGTTTTGTATTGCAAATCTAAAACGTTGTTAATACTAGCGAAAAAGCCAAAAGTATTTCCTGAAATTCTCCAAGATTTTCCACCTGTTAAGTTTAGTAAAGTTATCGGGTCTAACTTCTCTTGTTTTAATAATTTTCTTCCACCTTCAACAGTAGCTTCTGGGAAAGGCAAGCCGAAAGGGTCTGCAGGATTTCTGAAGAATTCAGAAGTTCTTAATAGATGTGAGATATCGATATAAGTATCTGCTAGGTAATTTACATTTGCTCCAATCCACCAGAATTTAGGCGCTCTATATTCTAAACCGAAAGAGTAAGCTTGTTGTGGCGATCCAGCTTGTCTGTAATCTTTTAAAGATGCTTTTCCAAAATCGATGGTAGGATTCGGGTTTTCAGCACTTGCTAATGCATCATTGGTTAGTGTTACATTTGGATTGTTGTCATAAGTATACTGTCCGTATGAGGCAGCAACTGTTGCTTTGACGGTTGATGAAATGTTGTACTCACTACCAAACTCGATACCAATATTCTTCTTTGCAATATTGGTAGTCGTTTGTCCAACAAAAGCATCACTACCATTACCGTTATCATCTTCTTCAAAAGCACCTTCTGCATAAAAGAAAGTATTGTTGGTTGCGTTTTTAGATTTAGACATATAACCAGTCAATCTCATTTTAAATTTTGGCGCATTAATGATATAACTTGCGTCTAAACTTGAAACACTTTCGCTTTGTAAGTTACCAACGATATTGTTGTTTAAACGTGCATTGTTAAAAGTGTTTCTCATCGAAGGTGCTTTAGTCATATGTGCACCATTGAAAGTTAAGAATTGTCTTCCCGTGATTTTATATGTTAAACCACCTTTGAAACCAAAGTTTTCAAAATGAACATTTTCACTTTTCCCATAAGAGTTTGTAGCGTACAAACCGTTTTTATACAAACCGTCTCTTTGGTAATTGGTATTTGTAAAAGATTGTGCTAAGTAAAAATCTACTTTTTTGTAAGTAAATTTAAACTGAGTAAAGGCATCTAAAGTATTAGCATTTAAAATATAGTTGTAACCATATTTATCACCAACACCAACAGTTCTATTTGGATTGTTTAAATCTGGTTGCGCTTGATCTCCAGTGTAAAAACCATCGGTGTCACTAAAATAAGTTCCGCCTAATAAATCCAATACATTTTGGAAGTTTTTAGATCTTAAATTTCTGTAAGTAACTCCAGCGTTTAAAACAATATTGTCAGCCAATTTAGAATTTAAGATGGTGTTTGCTACAAATAGCCCGTCATCAGTTCGGTCTTCATATAGGATATAATTACTTCTACCATCAGGACTATTAAGGTTTATTCTATACATAGCGTCCCAATTCATTTGTTTGTTGGCTAAAAACTGAGCTCTAACATTGTTTGCATTGACGATATTTAACGGGTCGTCTCCTTGAAAATCAGTATAGTCGTTCAGATTCCACAAAGAAGTATAATAACTAGGTAGGTTTTTATAGTAAGTCGGATCAGGTAAAAAAGCACTGCTATTATCGTTCAATAGTGCGTTTGCTTGTTCTGCACTATCAATTCTGCTATTTCCTATAGAACCAAATTGATACATAACATTTGTATTCAATGTAGTGTTATCAGTAATTTTCCAATAGTGGCTTAAAATATTGAGCGGTTCTTCTAAATCTTTATCTCTAGAATTTCTTTTTTTACCATCTTGCCAACCCCAATAAGAATTGTATTTTTCACCCGCAAGATCAATTACTTCTTGCGTATTTGGAGAGTTTTTACCTCTGCTGTTTTGTGAGTAAATAGAAGTGAAGTTTAAACTATGCTTGTCATTGAATTTCTTTTCAACACTCGCAAAAACAGAGTTTGCTGCATAATCGGTACCTTCGAAATAACCTTCTTTAGCCCAACGTCTTCCGGCAGAAACTACAAAAGCCCATCCATTGGTATTCATTCCAGAAGCATGTGTTCCCATTGTTCTCCAACTGTAGTTGGTATTCGTTCCAGCAAATGAAACTCTAGAGCCTTTTCTGTAGATAGAAGCGCGGGTGTTAATTTCTTGTGTTCCTAATACACCTCCAAAAGTATAATCGGATGCTGTAGAACCCATTGTAAATTCTTGGTTTCTTGTGGCATCGTTCAAACCACCCCAGTTGCCCCATTGTGGTCTGCCATCGTATATCTTATTCATGGTAATACCATTAATCATGGTGGTACCATATTCGTTATCTAAACCTCGAATTCTGAAACGAGCCTGACCCCAATTGAAAGCGGCAGATTGTTGAAAAGCATCTCTACTGGCTTGGAGTAATCCAGATGTACTTTCCGAACCACTATTGTCATCACCTAAATCATTCTCGGTAATTGTAATTAAACTCAATTGTTGCTCTTGGGTTTGGTCTTCTGTTGCAACAACAATTCCCAAATCAAGCATTTTCCCTGAAGTAATTTCAACCTGAATCAACTGGTCTTCATAACCTTGGGTTTTAATTTGTAATAATTGATTTCCTTCTGTAACCTCTTTAAAAGTAAATTTTCCACTTCCGTCAGTCAAGGCTGTCAGCGGTGAGTTTAAAATGGTTACAACAACGTTTTGTAAAGGCTTTTGCGTTTTTGAATCTACAACTTTTCCGGTAACACCCGTAAGTGATTGTGCGAAAACAAAAACCACTTGCATTACAAATAATGTACTAATAACAAGTTTTTTCATAAATAATATAAATTAATTCGTCTTTATATAAGAATAATTATTTCTTAACGGACGCAAATGTACCTATTAAATTAATATTAATTACTTTTACAGCCAAGTTTATGTTAAACTTGATTTTAAATTAATACAAAATTCACATGAAAGGTACTAAACTTTTTACAATTCTAATTCTAATTTTAGCAGTAACGAGTGTTAAATCTCAACAAAAAAAATTTAGCGTTCATACTGTAGCCTTCTATAATTTCGAAAACCTATTTGACACTATTAATAATCCAAATAACGATGAAGAATGGTTACCTAATGGAGCTCAAAACTGGACTTCTAAAAAATACCATCAAAAACTTGAAAATTTAGCTCGAGTTCTATCTGAAATTGGATCAACAGAAAACACTAATTCTCCAACACTTATTGGAGGTTGTGAGATAGAAAACAGAGGGGTTTTAGAAGACCTCATAAAAGAACCGAAAATGGCCGCACATGATTATGGCATTGTTCATTTTGATTCACCAGACAAAAGAGGAATTGATGTTGCCTTGTTATATCAGAAAAAGCATTTCAAACCGACAAGTTATGTAAACATTCCTTTATTGATTTATAGAAAAGAAACAAAAGCTAAAGGAAAAGATAAAGAAAGCGAAGAAGATAAAGCCGACAGTGATAAAATAGAAGTCAAAGCAGGTGAAAGAGTGTATACTCGTGATATTCTTTTAGTAACAGGATTTTTAGATGGAGAAGAAGTAAATGTTATGGTCAACCATTGGCCATCTCGCTCAGGAGGTGAGAAAAAAAGCAGCCCTTTTCGTGAAGAGGCAGGGCGGCTAAATCGAAAAATAATGGATTCGATTTATAAAATCAACCCGAATGCAAAGATTATAACAATGGGCGACTTAAACGACGGAAGTTACAACAAAAGTGTTAAAGAAGGTATCGGAGCAAAATTAAAGAAATCTGAAGTTAAAGAGTTTGGTGTTTACAACCCATTTGAACAAATGGCGAAAGAAGGAAACGCTTCATTGTTCTATCGTGATGCGGGTGATATTTTTGATCAAATTATGGTATCAGAAACTTTGATTAGAAAGGATTATTCATCCTATGAATATTGGAAAGCCGGGATTTACAACAAACCCTATATGATTACTACCTCCGGACAATACAAAGGTTATCCATTGCGTCATGGCGCTAATGAAGTGGGTTTTAGCGACCACTTTCCCGTATATGTTTACTTAATTAAAGAAGCAAAATAAATCATTTAAAATAGGTTAGTTCACGCTAACCTTTTTTATTTTCTGTATTTTAGCAATACAATAATAAACTATGGCAACCCTAAAACCTTTCAACCTTAAGCAATGGATTGACGAAAACCGTCACTTACTCAAACCACCAGTAGGAAACAAAAATATTTATATCGATTCTGAAGACTACATCGTTATGATAGTTGCCGGACCGAATGCACGAAAGGACTTCCATTATAACGAAACCGAAGAATTGTTTTACCAACTCGAAGGTGTTATCAAAGTAATTATTCAAGAAAACGGCGAGCGCAAAGAAATGGAACTTCACGAAGGAGACATGTATTTACTCTCTGCCAAAACACCCCATTCTCCCATCCGTTCCGAAAATTCCATAGGATTGGTTATCGAAAGAAAACGAGCTGGGAAAGGATTCCAAGACGGATTACTTTGGCATTGTGAAAATTGCAATCACAAACTTCATGAAGTCTATTTCGAATTGCACGATATAGAACAAGATTTTCTTCCTCACTACCAGCATTTTTACAATTCATTAGCATTAAGAACGTGTAAAAAATGCAATACCATTATGGAAACAGATTCTCGCTATACTTCTTAATTTTTTTCAGAAGCTTAATCCCGCTATTTGCTGCAATCTTTTGTGCCACCTATTTATAGTGAACTAAAGGAGTCAACATAGGCACAAAAGGATTTCCGCGTCTATCGGGGCTATGGCATTCAACCTCCAAGTAATTAGTAATTATTAATTATTATTTATGAATTAATAATTACTTTTGCCCACGCACTCGAGCAAATTTATTTGCGAACTGACGCAGTAAACGATATAATTCAAAAAATACATTATAAATGACTACAATAGCAGAACAATTCGGCATGAAAGAAGCTTTAGCTCAATTAGGAGTAAAAGCGATCAACGAAGGAACATCAACGGGACAAAATAACTTCTCTAACGGCGAACTATTAGAATCTATTTCACCAGTAGATGGTCAATTAATAGGGAAAGTAAAAACTTCTACAGCCGCAGATTACGAAAAAGTAATGCAAACGGCAACCGAAGCATTCAAAACATTTCGTTTAATGCCAGCACCTCAACGTGGTGAAATCGTACGCCAGTTCGGAGAAAAACTGCGCCAAAATAAAGAAGCATTGGGAAAATTGGTTTCTTACGAAATGGGTAAATCTTTGCAAGAAGGGTATGGTGAAGTACAAGAAATGATTGATATCTGTGATTTTGCCGTAGGACTTTCACGTCAATTACACGGTTTAACCATGCATTCAGAAAGACCTGGACACAGAATGTACGAACAATACCATCCAATGGGAGTGGTTGGAATCATATCTGCTTTCAATTTTCCTGTGGCTGTTTGGGCATGGAACACCGCACTAGCATGGATATGTGGAGATGTTTGTATTTGGAAACCTTCCGAAAAAACACCTCTTTGTGGAATAGCGTGCCAAAACATTATAGCCGAAGTAATCAAAGAAAATAACCTACCAGAAGGAATTTCTTGCCTTATCAACGGCGATTATAAAATTGGAGAATTAATGACCGCAGACAAACGCGTTCCTTTAGTTTCAGCTACAGGTTCAACGCGTATGGGGAAAATTGTTGCACAAACCGTAGCTGGTCGTTTAGGAAAATCATTATTAGAATTAGGCGGAAACAATGCCATCATTGTAACTCCCGATGCCGATATAAAAATGACAGTAATCGGAGCTGTATTTGGAGCAGTTGGAACCGCAGGACAACGTTGCACTTCAACTCGTCGATTAATTATTCACGAAAGTATCTACGATAAAGTAAAAGATGCTATTGTTGGTGCTTACAAACAATTGCGTATCGGAAATCCATTAGATCAAAACAATCATGTTGGACCACTAATCGACACACATGCGGTTGAAATGTATAACAAAGCATTAACGCAAGTAGTTGCAGAAGGCGGAAAAATATTAGTAGAAGGTGGCGTACTTTCTGGCGAAGGTTTCGAAAGTGGATGTTACGTAAAACCAGCCATTGCTGAAGCGAAAAATTCATTCGAAATTGTACAACACGAAACGTTTGCACCAGTTTTGTATTTATTAAAATATTCAGGAAATGTTGAAAACGCAATCGATGTGCAAAATGGTGTAGCTCAAGGATTATCTTCAGCCATTATGACTAATAATCTTCGTGAAGCGGAAAGATTCCTTTCTGTTTCCGGTTCTGATTGTGGAATTGCCAACGTCAATATTGGAACTTCTGGTGCAGAAATCGGTGGTGCTTTTGGTGGAGAAAAAGAAACCGGAGGAGGTCGTGAATCAGGTTCAGATGCGTGGAAAATCTACATGAGAAGACAAACCAATACCATCAATTATACAACGAGTTTACCTTTAGCTCAAGGAATCAAATTTGATTTGTAATAAATTAACTTAACATAGATTGCACAAATTCACACGGATTAATCTGCGCCAATCTGTGAAATCCGTGTTAACTTTTAAGCATAAAAAAAGCGACTTTCTCAAGTCGCTTTTTTATTTGTATGAAATACTACAAGTTAAAACTCGCGCCAATATTAAAATAGAATTGATTGTTATAATCAATAGCATTGGAATCATATTTTGCTAATGGTAATCCGGTTTCTGTATAGACACCAAATCCATCGGTAAAGAAATAACGAAAACCGAAATGAGCACCAAAGTTTTTTAAACCAAGATCTAACCCTGGATAAAAATCCATTTTTTTATCCAACCCAATAACATCGCCAATATTTGCGTTAAAACGAGCTTTTAAATCAATCCTATCACCAAATTTCACATCGCTGGCTTTACCTTCTGAAGCATTTAATAAATAAGAAGCAGCAAGACCGTAAGACATGTTTTGACCAAGACCAAAATCGGTAGAAGCGTGAATTCCAGAACCGCCATTTTGAAAATTCCCTCCAACTTGAACTTTAATATCTCCTTTTCCTTTATAGGCTTGACCTTGAAGTAAAGAAAAGGAACACAATAATACTAAGCTAATAATTTTTTTCATTTTATTTCTATTAAATTTCCCGCAAATATAATAAGTTATTATTAATTTCTTCCCTTTTCATTTGGGTATAAGTCGGGTAAAGGTTCGCTTTGCCAATATTCTTTAGTATCAATATCTAAAGCGGTAAGCGGCCCTTTAAACGCTGCACCAGTATCGATATTCCAAACAATTGCCATTTGGATTGGAATTGTTTCCCCAATTTGAGTGACAGGCGTATGACCAATATAGATTTCATTGTAAAGCTTCAATCTTCTTGGGTATAATGGAGATTCTTTACTAAGGGTTTTATCTAATGACAAAGCCATTTCCCATAAAGTTCTTTCCCAATAAAAAAGTTTTGGAAAATGTTCAAAAGTAACGCCATTCATATTGGTAAATCCAGCGTGAATAAACAGCCTATTTTGATCGTCTAAATAATAATTTTCTAAAGATTTTAAAAAAGCAACATGTTTTTCTTTGGTTGCTGAATTGACATTTGCATAAGCAGAAACCGTAGATTCTCCGCCATGCTGATACCACATACGATTGTCTTTGCTTTCGTTTAACCAATCAGATAGAAGTTCGTCATGATTTCCTCTAAGAAAAACACAAGAATGAGTGGTTTGTAAATGGATTAAAAAATCAAGTACTTGCGGTGATTGACTCCAACCGTCTACATAATCCCCTAAAAAAATTAAACGGTCCTTAGTTGTAATATTGGCGCGTTCAAATACTTGATGCAATGCTCGCAAACCGCCGTGTATGTCTCCAAAAACAAGTGTTCTCATATAAGATAAGTAGATATTGGCAAAAGTAAATTAAAATATTTAACATAAAGTACAGAAAAACTACAACAGAGTTTCTTTTTCTTGAGATAGCTTTACGATATCAAATAACTCGAGAAAATTTGTACAATTCAATTTATTTTTAACTTTTTAATTTACACACCATGAAAAAATTATTTTTAGGTTTAATCGCCACAGTTATGTTTGGATTTGCGGGAAATGCGCAAACAAAAATTTCAACAGATTTAAAAAGCGTTATCGATGCTCAGATGATTACTTTAGTGCATGCCGCAAATCAAACGTATTCGAAAGGAATGACATCTTCAGAATGGATTAAACAAAACGGACCTTATACTCCTACAAAGGACGAAACTCTTTTAATGCAAAAAGTTTTTAATTATCTTTCAGCGGGTACTCTAGATTCTGAAATTTTGAAACAAGACAATAGTGTTTTATTAACCGTTTCAAAATCTTTGATATCTGATTCAGGAACAAGCACACAAAATAGATGGTGTTTTAAATGTATTTTGCAAGCAATTAAAGAAATTCTTGAAGTAATTATTAGTCATCTTCCATAATATTTAATAATTATAGAGAGGCTACTTTTTATAAGTAGTCTCTTTAATTTCCTTTTAAAACATTTTAAAATCATGAAGAAAATAGTTGGTTTGTTTTATATTTTTATCTTCTTTTCATGCGAAGGAATTAAGCAATTAGCAAATGAAAAGGTAAATACCAAAATCGATTGCGAAACGATGACTCTTAATAATAAAGCGTCATTACTGAATGTAAAAATTGATGGACTTTCTTCAGATTTTCTATTTGACTCAGGAGCTACTAGATCTGTTTTACTTGATTCAACAGCAGTACCTAATTTCAGTAATAAAAAAATAAGTTCACTAGGGTCAGCAAAAGGTGCAGATAAAAAAAAGATTGTTAATCGACTATTGACAGTAAAATTTAATTCTACTCTTTTTGAAAGTGACACAAAAGTTTTATCATTCATCAAGATGCCACTATCAAAATGTAGCCAATTTAAAACTAGCTATTCGGGAATATTAGGAATGGATGTTTTTTTTGAAAATCAATCTATACTGCAACTAGACTTTACCAACAACAAAGTTTGCAATATTAATAAACAACAACTTCAAGAACAGTTATTAGATATTCATTATCAATTATTGAAGTCAAAATGTAAATCAAGTCAAATCTTTGTGTTTCTAACTATTGAAGGCATAGAATATCAATTCAAATTAGATACTGGATATACTGGAAATATCATCATGCCTTTTGACGACAAATTGAATTTCAAAAATGAAAATAAAATAGCACTAGAAGGCTCGATATTCCAAACGATTTCTTCACATACAAATGGTATGGAAATTATTTACGAAAAAATGCCAATTGTATTTGCAGGACAAAATTTGCAAGCAAAAGTGAATGTTTCTACTTCCATTAAAGCACAAAATATCGGTATCGAATTCATCAAATGCTTTGATTGGCTTATCGATTACAATCACAACAAAGTATATGTAAAACGTAATCAAAATGCTATCGATAGCCTATTCAAAAGGAAAGTAATGTACTACGCCAAAGTCGTTGCAGAAAAATTAGAAATTGTAGTCAAAGAAAAATCACAAACAAAATTTAACTTAGGGGATGAAATCATTTCCGTAAACGGACAAAAAGTTACTGCGGAAAATCAATGTGAATTGCAAGATTTACTCAACAAAACCGATGATTGGAATACTTTGCAACTTGAAGTAATTTCAAAGTCAAAATAAACGCCTTTTTAAATTGTATACGCCATTCAAAACCATGGATTATGAAAACTCAAATCCTTTACACAACGCTATTTTTGTTTTTGGTGGTCAATACTTATGCTAGCATAGCTCCAAAAGAAATTCAGCTCAATGAAATTCTAACGGAATTATCTCAAGCTATACAAAACATCAACTCACAGTATGCTTCATTGCTGTTGCTAAAAGATGTTGAATTGAGAAAAATAAACCAAGATTTAAACACCCAAAAAAATCTTCAAAACAAAGTTGATTTATTGATTCGAAAAGATCAAATTCAAGATCAAATTCAGCTATTACGCCTTAATAATTTGAATGACGTTTCCAAAATCCGTTACCTCAAAGGCTTGCAAATCATCAAAATTCTCTATGAAAAAGTATTGAGTTTAGACCATCATTTTGCTTCGGTGAGAACCTTTAATGAAATTAGCAAAATTGCCAATCCAAATCAATTTCCGGAATATGAGAAATTGAAAGAGCTTCTAGCAAGTAAAAAAGATAAAAAATCTGCTTTCGAATTGTCATCATTATTAGGAACTAACACGATTGTTTCTGTCGTGCAAACGCTTACCAATATGGTTTCTTCCAATCTTAGTAAAGAAGAAAAAGAAAAAGAAGTAGCTAAAGTAGAATGTATTTTAGATTTTACACTGAGAATGCAAAACGACCTCAATACAATATATTTTGAAACCGCATTTCTCCACACTAGTAATGAAAAAATAAAACAAGACATCGAAATTTTGTTTAAAGAATACACCAAACCTATTGGTTATAGTGCTTCTTTAGAAAACTGTAGAACGAATGACGATTGGGAAGACATTACTCAAAAAATGGAAGAATACCTTGCGAAAATGAAAATAACCTCTGGATCTGCACAATATAAAATGCAAGTCAATCTAGATTTCCCAGTAGATCGTTTGCTGCAATTTATTTCCCAATACAATTATTTTATTGATCAAGGCGCCAAATACTATGAGAAATTTAGCATTATATTGAATAGTTATGAAAATGAAAAACAATGCGAATCGAAATTGCCGATAGAGTACAAAAAACTCAAAGCGGATATAAATGTCGCCATCGAAAAATTTAATGTTGCCTATAAACCGGTTGAAATAAACGGCACTAAAATGAAAGAAATTCTATACGGACTGAACGAATTTGATAAAGTGGATTGATTATGAAAAAGTATTTATATATAGCACTAGTTTTCTTCTTTTATCAGCATGTCATTGCTTTGAATATTCAACAAATCAACGTCAGCAGCATTTCTGATAATGCAATCAATGTTAGTTTAAATACCGAAGCCATTGAGTTGTATTATTTTCAGTCGTGGCATTATGAAATTTCTGGAACTACAATTTCTGTTGAAGTGTGTTTTATTCCTGGATTTGGTTCAACAATCGCATTCTTAAATAATAATTTCGAAATACCGCTAAACACAATTCAAAACGAATTATTTCATTTAAATGTAAAAGTCTATTATACGTTTTATGAACTTGAAAATTTACAAGATACTTGCGAAGGTGTTTTTTCAACACCAATTTCTAAACTAGTTTTATTACCAATTGACATAGCAAATAACACTACTGAAATAGAATTGTTGTTTATCAATCCATCCAATGGAAAAATTCAGTTGAGTAACAATGTCGATGCGATTTGGATAATTGACTTAACGGGTAAAATTGTAGCAAACTTCGAAAACAACTGTGAAAAAATTAACATAACAAATTCTTCTGATGGGATTTATACACTAGTTTATCGCGTAAAACAACAATATAAATCTGTTCGAATTATTTTAAAAAAGGAATGAAACAACTATAGATTTGCTACAAATCGTATTTCATTTTTCTTAAAATCCGCAAAGCTTCTTTAAAGGACAAATAAATAATAGGGAAAGGTTTTAAAAAGGCTTTTGCATCAATTAATTTTTGTTTGGCATCTTCAAAACCATTGAGATAACAAATCATAAAAGTAGAGGGTAGATTGTTTAAATCGCGTAACTCTCGTTCGCTTAATGCAGAACCTTTCTGCAATTTTCCCAACAACATCATATTCGAATTATAAATATGAAAAAGCATTTTTTTATTGAATTCAGGCGGTTCAAAAAGCATTTCGCGTTCAATTTTATAATAGCCATTTTCATAAAATCGAATCGTTTGTTTTTCTAAAGGATAATAACTTGTCTTATCGTTTAATCCTAATGAAACGTATTCAATTATAGTAAAAGAATCATCATCAAACGTAATCGTAACTTCATCTTGGGCGGAATAAAACAATTTAATCTGTTCGTTTATAAGTTCAATATCTACACGAGAAAGAAAAGTTTTATCTCGTAAATTCTTGGGTATTCCAGCCCAACAAATCACAAATAATTCTTTAAATACTTTATACTTTGAAGCCAAATCTTTATGCCTGAAATTCATAAAGTCAATAACGCCATCTAACGTATAGCCAATACTGTTTCTTGAATTGTTTTCGATGCCGATTACGGTTTCTGTATTTTGATAGTTTTTTTCATATTCACCTTCAATAGGAATTGTATTGCTTCCAATGCGAATAAAAACAGTATTAGGCAAGATAGTATGAATTCCCTTTTTAAAAAAAGAAGTTTTACTTTTTGGTTTTATGGTAACCAAACCTACTACTTTGTCTTTGGGTAAATTTGGAAATGGTACATTTTCGTAGGAAATTTTTGGAGGGTTTTCTAAAAAAGCATTGACTAAATTTTGAATTCGACTATCGTCAAAAAAATCATCACCTACAATTTCGTTCTCTTGATCTTCAACACCCACAACGATATACGAATTATTAGTTGGATTTGAATTGGATAAGGCACAAATGTGCTTTAGAAATTTAGATTTTCCTTCACGAGTATGCAAATTCAACTGCCGCTTTTTGTCATAAAAACTCGACTCATCATTGTGAGCTAAAAGATTTTTAATTAAAAGACGCTTGTTAATCATTTTGGAAATTTCTTAAAAATTGGATTATGGCACTTTTTCTCCGGTACTTACTACCCAAAGCGAAAACCAATCTTCTAAATCTAAAGCGATTGAAGTTGCCTGCATCAACTGAGAGATTCTTTTAGGATCCGTAGTGCCACAAACAGGAATAATTCCAGAAGGATGTTTTAAAATCCAAGCTAATAAAATGACATCTAATGAAACTTCATATTTCTCTGCCAATACTTTCCCTTGAATTGCAACACGTTTTGATTTTTCATCTTCATTTTTAAATACAGACCCTAAAGGATTCCATGCCATTGGTTGGATAGCATGAAGTTGCATATGATCTAAACTTCCATTCAACATGGCATCTAAATCAGTTACTGAAAATTGTATTTGATTGAAATTGATTGTGGTTTTCGATTGAATCAAATTAGTTTGACTAGGAGTGAAGTTAGAAACACCAAAATCTTTTATTTTGCCTTCTTTTTTTAAGGTTTGAATTGCTTCTGCTATTTCATCGGCTTGCATCAAAGGACTTGGGCGATGTAAAAGCAAAATATCTAAATAGTCCGTTTGTAAATTTCGTAAGGATTGTTCTGCCGACCAAATAATGTACGATTTCGAATAATCGTAATGTTTGATCGTGTTATTTCTGTTTTCAGCGGTATATTGAATTCCACATTTCGAAATCAATTGAATAGTTTCTCTATTGATTTTACTAGCGCTAAATGCTTTTCCAAAGGCAGCTTCAGTAGTATAACCGCCATATATGTCGGCATGATCAAATGTTGAAATCCCATTTTCAAGACAGCATTGCATGGTTGCAATCATTTGATTTTGGTCGAGATTTTTGCCCCAAATTCCCCAAGTCATCGTTCCTGCAATAATTTTTGAAATTGGCTCTGTATTCATATTAGCTATCTATATATTGAAATGTTAAAACAACAATTAAAAGAGTATTCTTTAAAGTTCTTAAAAATATAAAAATACAATCACAAATCATCCTTAAAATTGAAGGTTTATTAGAAGTTTTAACCAATTTTTAACATCTTACTTCTAAAAAAAAATTCAATTTGCACCGTTAAAATTAACCAGTATAATTTACGGAACAAAAATCATGGAAATGGAAGAAAATACAACCACTCTAGACATTAGAGGGATTAATGAAAAAATTGAAAGAGAAAGTGCTTTTATCGATTTACTAACTATGGAAATGAACAAAGTAATTGTTGGTCAAAAACACATGATCGAACGATTGCTAATTGGGCTACTTGGACAAGGACATATTTTATTAGAAGGTGTACCAGGGCTTGCTAAAACACTTGCTATAAACACCTTAGCGAAAGCGGTTCACGGTTCTTTTAGTAGAATACAATTTACACCAGATTTATTACCTGCAGATGTAGTAGGAACTATGATTTATAACATCAAGCAAAACGAATTCTCTATCAAAAAAGGACCTATTTTTGCCAATTTTGTACTAGCGGATGAGATCAATAGAGCACCCGCAAAAGTGCAATCAGCTTTATTAGAAGCTATGCAAGAAAAACAAGTAACTATTGGAGATTCTACTTTTATTTTAGACAAGCCTTTTTTAGTTTTAGCAACTCAAAACCCAATCGAACAAGAAGGAACTTATCCTTTACCAGAAGCACAAGTCGATCGTTTTATGTTGAAGACAGTTATCGACTACCCTAAAATGGAAGAAGAGCGCATGGTCGTTCGTCAAAACCTAAGTGGAGCTTACGAAAAAGTAAATCAAGTTGTTTCTGTTGAACAAATTCTTCGTGCTCAAGAAGCAGTTCGCGAAGTGTACATGGATGAAAAAATTGAAAAATATATCTTAGATATTGTATTTGCTACACGTTATCCTGAAAAATACAAACTTCAAAATTTAAAACCATTAATAAGCTTTGGCGCTTCACCACGTGGAAGTATCAATTTAGCGAATGCCGCAAAATGTTATGCTTTTATCAAACGACGCGGTTACGTGATTCCAGAAGATGTTCGTGCCGTAGTTCATGATGTATTGCGTCACCGTATTGGGATTACCTACGAAGCAGAAGCTGAAAATATTACCTCAGTTGATATTATCAACAAAATCATCAATGAAGTAGAAGTTCCTTAAAAAAATTAGCAAAAATTAGATATTCGAAACGAATATAATTTATCAAAAACCATAGCACCTTAGTGCCTTCGTAGCTAAAACAATGGAAACAAAAGACCTACTCAAAAAAGTACGTAAAATAGAAATCAAAACCCGAAGATTGAGCGACCACATCTTTTCGGGGGAGTATCACACCTCTTTCAAGGGGCGTGGCATGACGTTTTCTGAAGTGCGTCCTTACCAATATGGCGATGATATTCGTGCTATCGACTGGAACGTAACGGCGCG
>JAYVZG010000117.1:0-2550 GCA_043783565.1 Flavobacterium sp.
GTGGTTATTTTGTGCATGGTTTTGTTTTTTGTGAAAGTAGTAAATTTAGTTGAAAGGCTGTGTCCGCTCTTTAGAGGATTAAATTGTTTATTAGTTGATTGGGGAGTTTATGGTCTGTCGTCTGTCGTCTGTTGTCCGTGGTCTTCTTTCTTGTGTCTAATATCTAACAATCTGCTGTCTAACTTTTGGGGCTGTGAACTTCAAATCTCTCTTGAACATTTGTTGCGGCTGTCCGTAGTACTCCTCGTCGGTCGTTCCTCCCTCCTGTGGGGTACTACTTCCCATCCGCCAGCTCTTCGGCGGAGAAGCTTTTTTCAGCTTTTATTGTATGATAGATTGAAGCGGATGATAGATAGGTTATAGTACTTTTATCATGTGGTAAATCTATTTCATAATTCTTAAAAAAAAATTAGACAGGGATTTCAATTTTATTTTCAATTCTTATGACTTCATAAATTGGAACATTTACATTTAGTACCTCGACTGATACCGTTAGTGCATAAGGTATTTCCTCCATGTTTTTATCCCAGCCCTTATGTGCTCTTACAGCAATGCTTAATTCTTTTGGTAATCTATAAGATTTTATGATAGCCCAATCCTTTTGAGCAGTGCTATTGTTTCGATTAATTTCTTCAACCTCTCCCCAATTATTTCTCTCCCTAATTTTCCAAGGATAGTCATCCAATAGTTTTCTAGCTTCATTATCATAATCGTTTTCCGTCTTTTCTATTTCTTTAAGTACATATTCTTTAAAATCATTGAATGGCTCATCAATTTTCGATGTTGTCCAATCCAACCAAGTTGAGAGATATGATTTAGTTTTTTGTCGAGTTCTTCTAACTTTTGCTGTATAAGCAAGAGTTACTTCAATTAAAATATCATATTCATCACCTTGGTTTGAAAGTTCTTCAGGAAATTTCAATAAGTAGATATTTCCCTCCTCGGCTTTTATTTCACCTGTATTATAAAATGATATTCTTTGTTCAGAATTTTTTGTTACACGTTCTAAGGAAGGTAATCCATAACCAAACTGTTTTATACTTTGCTCAGTTGGATTTAGAAAATGTTGGTTTGGCAATCTTGCACCTTGTATTATTAGAGCTCTGAGTAAATTAATATTTTCATCAGGGTAAAGTTTTTTTAATTCCGCAACAATATGAGTTACTTTAGGCGTGGCAAATGAAGTTCCAGTACTATCGTTACCAACAGCTCCGCCACCATTAAGTGTAGAACGAATTAATTCAGTAGCTGTAAACTCATTTTCTTTAATAAGTGAATCACCATTTTTAGAAACAATTAAACCTCCTCCGAATTCAACAACATCAGGTTTTATTTTGCCCCAAATTCCAGAACCTATTCTAGAGTAAGCAGAAATTTCACCACTATTGCCAAGAGATTTCCAATCATCATCTTCAAATTCTGTATGGTTTATTGAACCAACAGTCAAAGCAAAGCTGCATTGTCCAGGATTCGCTATACGTGAATATGGATGCATTAAATAATTTGGATAATCTTCACCTTTTTTAATATAGTATTTGATAGCATCTTTAACTATGTTTCCAGCAGAAATAATAAACAATACATTCTTATTATGAATTAAAGAGTCTATTGTTGCTGCCCACGTGGACATGTGTTTTAATCTAAAAGCAGATTTAGAATTAATAGAAAGATTAAGAAGCTGTTTGAGTTAATTATTTAAAAGTAATTATGTGGATAAGTTGAAAACAAAAGTTGTGTAAAAAAGAGAGTTGCCCGATAATAGTGGAATGACAAAACCCCACTACTTTTCAAGCAACTTTCAATGGCAAATTATTGAAAGTTTATTAACTTTCAAACGAAAGTCGAAACATAATTTAAGACAAATCTGGGAAGCGATATGTTATCTAACAAAAACAGGTTGTCAATGGCGGCATTTACCTAGCACTTATCCACCTTGGGAAACAGTTTATTGGTATTTTAGAAAATGGACTTTAGAGGGAATAATAGAGGTGGCACATCAACAATTACGTAAAGCGTTAAGGAAAAAGAATGGCAAAAAAGAATCTGCAAGTTTAGGTATTATTGATAGCCATAGTGTAAGAATGAGTTCAATAAGTGGTCAAGAAAGAGGGATAGATGGCAATAAAAAAATAAAAGGAAGTAAGCGGCATATTATTGTAGATACTATGGGCTTAATAATATGTGTAGTAGCTCACGCCGCTAATATACACGATAGTAAAGGTGCAAAAGAAGTATTTGATTGTCTATATGATTTACGTTTTGATGAAGAAAGGTTAGAAAAAATATTAGCAGATGGTGGATACAAAGGAGAAATTGCAAATTACTTAAAAGAAAAAATGAATATAGCATTAGAGGTTGTTAAACGTAATGATAAAAACAATTGGGAGGTGATTCCCAAAAGATGGATTGTGGAAAGAACATTTGCATGGCTACTAAACTTTAGAAGATTAGTAATGGATTATGAAAGAACTAAAGAATCAGCGATTAGTTTTGTTTATATAGCAATGCTAAACCTTATGGGTAAAAAATTTAATTAACTCAAACAGCTTC
>JAYVZG010000118.1:0-2506 GCA_043783565.1 Flavobacterium sp.
CGGCCGACGTTGATAAAAACGCAACTATTTTTCATGGCGCTAAAACATTCTGAATTGATGCGCGCTTCTGTTTGTGGGGTTAAAGGTGCAGAACAGACAAAATAATCAGACTGGTTGCAAAGTTTTAGTAAGTCGGAACCTGGCATTAAAAGATCCACAAATTCATTTTTTTCACAGGGGTCGATATGTTTCTTTATGGCTAGCACCTTCATGCCAAAACATTTCGCTTTTTTTGCAATGTTTTTGCCGATTTCTCCGTAGCCAAAAATCCCCATAGTCTTTCCAGCCAAAGTTTGGCTTTCAAAAGCTTGCCAGATTGATGCTTTTTGCTGATTTACAAATCTTGGGAAATCTTTGGCAAAATATAAACAGGTTGCAATTGTAAATTCAGCCAGGGCTTCGGCAAAAACACCACGACCATTGGTCAAAATGAGTGGTAATTCTTTGAGTTCTGGAAAGATAAGGTTGTCTACTCCAGCCCACCACGAATGAGCCCATTTGATTTTTGGATTAATATCAAGGATTACCTGCAACAACTCTTTAGCAGGACGCCAGCTGAGCAACAACACTATCTCGGCAGATTGCGCGTAGCCTTTGATAACTTCAGTTTCTTTAAAATTGACCGCATGTACATTCACACCTTGAAAGCGTGACTTGTGAATATCAAAAGTACTTTTACTGTAGTCATCGTATACAACCAATAGATTTGCAGGATCTTGCTTCATTTTTTACTTTAAAAATTTTAATTTCAAGCTAGGTAAACTTCAAATTGGTAGTGTGTATCGCTCTTCTGATATTAACTAATCACCATGTACCAGTCGCTTGCATCTTGGCGCGCCGCAGCATTTCCTTCGCGCATGGCTCGTCCACGCCGATTACACCAACCTGAATATCCCCGGATGGAACATAAGTGTTCATCATAACGCCTGTTGTTGATACCTTCGAAGTCACGAGCCGAAGTGCAGCTGGACCTGCACTATTTTCAAACAGTCGCTTTCCGCGTCCAAGTATTACAGGGAACGTCCATACGTTGTATTCGTCGATGAGCGCTGCGGCTTGTAGCGTCTGAATTAAATTCCCGCTGCCAATGATTTGAAGGTCCTGCCCGGGCTGAGCCTTGAAAGCGCCTACGGCCGAAACAATGTCACCGTCAAGCAACGATGAATTTTCCCATTGCAATGACTTTAACGTGCGGGAGGCCACATGCTTTTTGGCTGCATTAAACGTCTTCGCAATCGGGTGATCCTTTGATTGATAAGGCCAATATGCCTCGAATATTTCGTAGGTTTTGCGACCGAGCAAAAGCTCTCGGTTCTTACCATCGAAACCTGACGCAGAAAGATCCATCCCTTCATCCCCGTAGGCGAACATCCAACCACCTGTCTTGAAATTTCCAGTGGGATCTTCGGTCGGTCCTCCTGGTGCCTGCATGACACCGTCCAGTGATGTGAATGTGGAGACAATAAGTTTTCTCATAAACTCTTCCTGCAAATGCATTACATAGTGGGTACCGGCGTTTCGTGGACAAGCGCGACAAAGAATAATAACAATAAAAATATAAATATATTCGTAAACTTTTACATATTTATCATTACAGAGAATGATTCATTATTAATGGAAAAAAAAGGAGGAATATAAAAAAAAATTAATTAAAGGACATTTTTTTTTTAAATTCAATAAAAAATAAAATAAATATTAAATTTCAAATAGTATACATTAAAACATGTATTTTAGAAATTTAAGGGTTAAACATGTATCTTAGAAATGTAAGGTTCAAACATGTATTTTAGAAATTTAAATAAACAATAGTTAAAAAAATATATACACCTTGATGGATGGAGAAAACAAGTTCGTGTTCAACTTCAATCCACCAGCGAGAAGGTTCTCGAAGAAAATTTCAAAATCTATTTTTCATTGGAATTCGGGATTTATTTTGGAAACTATGAGGGATGGATTACAAACTTAATGAATTAATAGCCCAATGTTTAACTGTTCTCAAAATGAAATCCATTTTCCGGAAGGAACAGTACTAACAAGGGGCGAGGTTTGTATATCACATTTCGTTAATCACGTGTTTTCTCGTTCAAGTTTGAACACTGACGACATCGAAGAGGACGAAATAGTTACCGACGAGGACAACAAAACAGAAGTTTTGACATTGGTGAATGAATTCAAGGATGTTGTGTCAAAAACGACATCACAGATTGGCATGACCGATAAGGTTGTGAGTCCTATTTTGTTAGTGCGTAAAAGTCAGGTTAGTTCCAATTATGCGTAGATTATAGGGAATTGAATAAATTAACCGTTAAAGATCACTATACGATTCCGAGAATCGATGACAAATTCGATTAATTAGGGCTGTAGTGCTCCGGTTATGTATGTATTGTATGGGGTCGCTTATCGTCTCATAAAACTATTTGATAAACAACTCTTATTCGTTTACGATTACATAAATTATATTTACAAATATCGTAAAACTAAGAGGATCATTTTATTGTCGTGTGCC
>JAYVZG010000119.1:0-2501 GCA_043783565.1 Flavobacterium sp.
TTTTTCAAACGCATTAAATTTAATTATGATTTTAGCAAAAGTAATTAAAAACTGGATGTTTTTAAAAATAAATTTAAGTTTCATATTGCTATATTCACATCAATTTTAAGTGTTTAAATTCTTTAAAAATCAGTCTCAAATTGTCAATATCATTCTTAATAACTTCTAAAAACACTTATTTTAAAACCTTTCGAAAAGCAGTACATTAGCATTTTATCGATAAATTCAAAATGTTAGACGAAACCATAAAATACGACGAAGACAATATACGATCACTCGATTGGAAAGAACATATCCGTATGCGTCCAGGAATGTATATCGGTAAGCTCGGCGACGGCTCGTCTCCCGACGATGGTATTTATATTTTGCTCAAAGAAGTGCTCGACAACTGTATCGATGAGTTTGTTATGGGTGCTGGAAAAAATATTGAAGTTACAATAAAGGACAAAACCGTAACTGTTCGTGATTATGGTCGAGGTATTCCACTAGGGAAAGTTATTGATGTAGTCTCTAAAATGAATACTGGCGGAAAGTACGATTCCTTGGCGTTTAAAAAATCGGTGGGATTGAATGGTGTAGGGACCAAAGCCGTAAACGCATTATCGCATTATTTTAGAGTAGAATCGGTTCGTGACGATAAGCAAAAAGGAGCTGAATTTTCGGCTGGAAATTTGGTTTTGGACGAAGAGATTATTGAAACTACTAAGCGAAAAGGAACCAAAGTAACATTCATTCCCGACGAAGCGATTTTCAAAAATTACAAATTCCGAATGGAATATGTAATAAAAATGCTCAAAAACTATTGTTATCTCAACAATGGTTTAACGATACTTTTCAATGGCGAAAAATATTTTTCTGAAAACGGATTGCGTGATTTACTTGAAGAAACCATTCATGCCGACGATCTCGAATACCCTATAATTCATCTTAAAGGCGACGATATTGAAATCGCTTTAACACACAGTAAAACCCAATATTCCGAAGAATACCACTCGTTTGTAAACGGTCAAAACACTACGCAAGGGGGAACGCATTTAGCAGCTTATCGGGAGGCAATCGTGAAAACAATTCGAGAATATTACAACAAACCCTTCGAAGCGTCTGATGTTCGTAAATCTATAGTTACAGCTATTTCTGTAAAAGTGATGGAACCCGTTTTCGAGTCGCAAACCAAGACCAAATTAGGTTCGACCGATATGGGTTCTGATCCTGGTATGCCATCGGTTCGAATTTTCGTGAACGATTTTGTGAAAAACAAGCTTGACAGTTTTTTGCACAAAAATCCACAAACTGCCGATGCGCTTTTACGAAAAATTTTACAAGCTGAGCGGGAACGTAAAGAACTTTCAGGCATTAGAAAACTAGCAAAGGATCGTGCTAAAAAATCGAGTTTGCACAACAAGAAGTTGCGGGATTGTCGGGTACATTTAACCGATACCAAGAATGTGCGTTATCTTGAATCTACCATGTTTATTACCGAAGGAGATTCAGCTTCTGGATCGATTACAAAGTCTCGTGATGTCAACACACAAGCGGTTTTTAGTCTTCGTGGAAAGCCATTGAATTCGTATGGAATGAGCAAAAAAATTGTGTACGAAAACGAAGAATTCAACTTGCTTCAAGCTGCTTTGGATATTGAAGAATCAATGGAAGATTTGCGCTACAACAACATTGTTATTGCTACCGATGCAGATGTCGATGGCATGCACATTCGATTGTTATTGATTACTTTTTTCTTGCAATTTTTCCCAGAATTGATAAAAGAGGGACATTTATACATTCTTCAAACGCCACTTTTCCGGGTTCGAAATAAGAAAGAAACCATTTATTGTTATTCGGAGAAAGAACGAAAAGATGCCATTGAAAAGCTAAAACCAAAACCCGAAATTACCCGATTTAAAGGATTAGGAGAAATTTCGCCTGACGAATTCAAGAATTTTATTGGTGAAACGATTCGTTTAGATCCAGTAATGATGGACAAAAACACCTCGGTAGAGCAATTATTATCGTTCTATATGGGTAAAAACACTCCAGATCGCCAAGAATTTATCATTAATAATCTGAAAGTCGAGTTGGATCAAATTGAAGCGAATTAATAATGGAAAATCAAGACATTCTTTGGAAACAAAGGTTTGAGCATTTTAAAAACGCATTCAAGCAATTGAAAAATGCTAAAAACATACAATCAGAAAGAAGCTTTTCAGAACTAGAACTTCAAGGCGTAATTCAAGCTTTTGAAGTAACACAAGAATTATCTTGGAAAGTAATGAAAGATTTTTTGGAAGAACAAGGTAAAACGGATCTTTTCGGAAGTAAAACTGTTGTAAAAGAAGCATTTAATGTTGGTCTTATAACTAATGGTGAAACTTGGCTGGAAATGATAAAAAGTAGAAATCTTACCTCTCATATTTATGATAAATCTGAAATTTTAGAACTATTAATTGTAATTTTAAATGATTATTTCGAGCGATTTAAAGAATTTGAATCAAAAATGAAATCCT
>JAYVZG010000120.1:0-52558 GCA_043783565.1 Flavobacterium sp.
AGCTCCTAAAAGTTAAAATGAAAAATTTAATAGAATTTTAAGACTAAATCGATTTCGTTTTGATTAAGTTTGTTTCCGTTCAATCAAAAAATTGTGTGGAATGGAAACTTAAGGTTAGCGTTAAGCTTCTAAAATATTATTAATTCAACTAGATTATAAAAGAAAAGCTCCGTTCAGAAGACGGAGCTTTTTTTTATGTTAAGAGATTGCTTAGCGCTTTATCTATGGTAGGAAATTGGAATTTGAATCTGTGCTCGATTGCTTTTTGGGAACTAATTTTTTTGTTATCAAAGAGTAGTTCATGCATATCACCCAGAATCCACTTCATTACAAACTTAGGTATGTTGGGCAGCCATAATGGCCTATTTATCTTTTGAGCTATTGCCTTCGTTAATTCTTTATTGGATATTGGATTTGGAGCTACAGCATTGTAGGTTCCTTCCCATGAATTCATCAGAGCAAAAAGGTACATTTCGGCTATATCCCGAATGTGAATCCACGAGGACATTTGCTTTCCGTTACCAAAATTGGCTCCTAAACCCAATCGAATGGGTTGTAGCATTTCTTGCAGAGCACCTCCATTTTTGGAAAAAACAATTCCAGTTCTTAATTTGCAGACTATAATGTTAAGCGATTGAAATTTATTGACACTTTCCTCCCATTTTATCACAACGTTGGATAAGAAATTGTCTGACATTGTAGTTTCAGTTTCAGAGTACACCGCATCATAACTATTGGGATAAATGGCTGTGCCGGAAGCGGAAACAATTTGTTTCACTTGATTTGGGTTATCTTTTAATGCTTTATAGAGTATATTAGAGGCTAAAACTCTGCTTTCAATAATTTCTTGTTTGTAGGAATTGGTCCATCGTTTTGCAATGGAAGCACCTGCTAAATGAACTATTGCATCCACTCCCATCAAACAATTTTCATCGATAAAACCTTGGATCGGGTTCCAATAAAAACCATGATAATTTTCTTGGTTTTTTATTTTATTTTTTGAAGTTGTGAGATAATGAATTGAAATTCCTTTTTGCAATAAAAGAGAGACGAGTTCAGTTCCTATTAGTCCTGTAGCTCCAGTAATAAGAATTTTCATTTTTTATTCAAAGTTAGTCAAAGCATAATAATCCTATTTTAAAATTAGGTTCAATTTAACGTCTGTAGAAACTTAGAAATTATATTATTTGTTTTTTAGAGTCCATTCAAAATCCATTTCAGCAACTTGCTCCCCTTTTTCATTGGTTCCGATTGATTTTAACCAAATTGTTTGGCCTTCAATAGAGTGAATGGCATTTTGAATAGCTTCATCAATTTGTAGCCCTTGATTACAAGTAAATGTAATTCTACCCGTTGCTTTTTTAGTAAAGACGCAGGAATTACGAGCCACCAACATAGATATTTTTTTTTCACTTGTCTTTATGGATTGTAATACTAATGCGCCAGTAGATAGTTCTGCAGCCATGGCTTGTACTGCAAAATACATGGATTTAAATGGATTTTGATTGAACCATCGATGTTTAACTGAAGTGGAACATTGCTGTTTATTGATGGATATTAAACGAACACCACACCAAAAAGCAGCTGGTAGTTTAAGGAATAAAAAAAGATTGATTTTGAAAATTGAAACACCCATGATTGCTGAATAAGTTTATAAATATAGGCATAATATTATGTGTTAATGCTTTTTCACATATGTTAAAATTTTGTTAACATATGGTACTATGCGAAACAAGATACTGTTTTTTAGATATATATTTGCATAAGAAATTACTATATACTTTTAATCATGGAAACAAATTCAAAAAACAGTACGGCTGCATTAATCAATTTAAGCACATTAACGCAATATTTTATTCCATTTGGGAATTTTATTTTTCCAATTATTATTTGGAGTACTACTAAGGATAAATCTGAATATGTGAATCAACAAGGAAAGGAAACCATCAATTTTCAATTAAGTTTGTTTTTATATTCTTTCATTTTAGCCTTAATAGTGATACCAATTGTAATCGTATCCTTATTTCAAAATGTTAGTTTCAATTCTTTTATCAACAATAAAGAAATGATCTTTGAAAATTTTGATTTCAGCAACATTACTGGAGTATTAACTATCGCTATCTCAGCAATATTCCTTTTTATATTTATGAAAATAGCAGAATTTTTCTTAACCATTTATGCTTCCGTTAAAACATCCAATGGGGAAGATTATAAATATCCTTTCACCATAGCCTTTATTAAGTAGTTTCAATCATCAAATCAATAATCATCACCCGAGGCGTAGCCGAATTGTTTGACGCGCAGCGGAAAAAATCAAAAAAACGAAATCATGTTAAAAATCATCACATCGTTAACGTTATTCCTAATTGGAATGTTAGCAAAAGGTCAAGAAGTAGAAACTAGAAATGTTTCTTCATTTTCAAAAGTAAAAGTACAACACGGAATTGAATTGGTTTACATCGAAAGTAAAACTCCCTCCATTCGAATTGAAGCAGAAAACAAAGTCATTATGAAAAACATTAGCACAATTGTAAGTGGAAATACTTTAATTATTGATTTAGTTAATTCTAAAGCAGCACTTCCTTTGAATTCAGAAGTTAAAGTATTTGTATCTGCATCAAATTTACAAGGATTACAAGCTAGTACAAAAGCTACAATTACTATTGTAGAAGAATTAAATACGAATAGTATGAATATCATTTTAGGTTCTGGAACTACATTTAAAGGTATTGTCAAAGCAAAAGGAACCATTCAACTAGAAACAAACAAAGGTTCTATATTTGAGGGCAAAATTGAAGCTTTAACATTAAATGGCGTTTTCAAAAACGATTCGAAAATAATTTTAACTGGAAAGTCTCAAAAATCTACTTTTGAATCTTCAGATACAGTACAATTTAATGCAGGTAATTTCATAGCAAACTCAATTACTATTCATGCCAATGGGCTATCTTCATCTATGATACATGCCAACTCAAATTTAGCTGTAAACGTTGCCGATGAAGCCAAAGTTACCTATACTGGTTTCCCTGATCAAATTGAACTAAATGAAGAGGCAAGTACTTTTCAGAAATACAATAACAATCAATCACTTACTTATAATTATGTACGTTAATAGTTATGAAAAATATAGCGTTTAATATCCCAAATAAAAAAATAAAATCATGAATATTGAAAACACAAAAGCACAAATGCGTAAGGGTGTTCTCGAGTTTTGCATCTTATGCGTTTTGAAAGAAAATGATGCTTATACTTCAGAAATTTTAGAAACCTTGAAAAAAGCAAAATTATTGGTCGTTGAGGGAACGGTTTACCCACTATTGACACGATTGAAAAACGACGGATTACTCAACTATCGCTGGGAAGAATCTACATCCGGTCCGCCTAGAAAATACTATGGCTTGACTGAAATTGGAAAAACATTTTTAAACGAATTAAATGGCACTTGGACCGAATTGTCTGATGCTGTAAACATAATAACAACACAAAAATAAAAGTCATGAATAAAACGGTAAACATAAATTTAGGCGGTATGTTTTTTCATATAGACGAAGATGCATATCAAAAACTGACACGCTATTTTGATGCTATTAAACGTTCCCTTTCGAACTCAAATGGTCAAGATGAAATTATCAAAGACATCGAAATGCGTATAGCCGAATTGGTTTCAGAAAAGCATACTAACGAAAAACAAGTTATCAATTTAAAAGAACTGGACGAAATCATTACAGTAATGGGGCAGCCAGAAGATTATAGAATAGATAACGAGGATGATGAACCTAAATCAAATGATTTTTCATCTTCTTCAACAAGAACCAATAAAAAATTGTACCGAGATAAAGAAACCGGAATGATTGGTGGCGTAGCTTCTGGATTGAGCCATTACTTTGGAATTGATGCGGTTTGGTTGAGAATTATTTTAGTAGTCCTAATATTTGGTGGATTTGGATCAGGAATTATAGCCTACGTTGTTCTTTGGATTGTGATGCCTGAAGCCATTACAACTTCAGAAAAACTAGAAATGAAAGGAGAACCTATCACGATCTCAAACATTGAAAAAAAGGTTAGAGAAGAATTTGATACTGTTTCTGAAAAATTTAAGAATGCCAATTACGACAAAATGGGAAACCAAGTAAAAACAGGCGTTGATAAATTTACTGGTGGAGTTGGTGAGGTTTTTATGAGTATATTCAGAGTATTTGCAAAAATTCTTGGGGTTATGTTAATCATGTCAAGTTTAGCAATATTAGTGATGTTATTTATTGGAGTTTTTACTTTAGGTTCTTCCTTATTTATAGATTTTCCTTGGCAAAACTTCTTTGAAGCTGGGAATGTTGCAGAATATCCTTTATGGGTTTATGGATTAATAATGTTTGGAGCGGTTGGAATTCCTTTCTTTTTCTTATTGCTTTTAGGATTTAAATTAGTGTCATCATCCATGAAATCAATTGGAAATATTGCAAAGTATACTTTACTCGCTCTATGGTTAATATCGATTGGAATCTTAATCTCTATCGGAGTTCGTCAAGCTACAGAATTTGCGGTAGACGGAAGATTTATTAAAAAAGAAACCATTGCATTGAAAGAAAATGATACGCTTTTTGTAAAATTCAAATTCAATGATTTCTACGCCAATGATATCAAGGATAATGATAATTTTATTATCACTGAAGATGTCGCAAACAAAAAAATAATCTACTCCAACAATGTTCGATTGTATGTTGTCAAAACAGATGAAAAAATCCCTTACATTCAAATCGAAAGAAAAGCAAAAGGAAGGTCTTTATCGCAAGCTAAAAAATCAGCAGAAAAAATCACCTATGGTTACACGATTGAAGGAAATCAATTGATGTTAGACAACTATTTATTGACAGATTTTAAAAATAAATTCCATAATCAAGAAGTAGAAATCTATTTGTATTTGCCAAAAGGAACTTTATTCAAACCAGATAGCAACATGCAAGATTATGATGATTCGGATGATTCGTATTTCAACCTACATTGGAGTTCTGACGAATATATCTATAAAGTAGATTCAGATAAAGTAAAATGTATCAATTGCCCTCCTGAAGAAAATAATTGGGATGATGTGGAAGGAGTGGATGATTCTGAAGGCACAATAGATATTGAAGGTCCAGAAGTGCCTGGAGATTCTACAGGAACCAGCGTTACTCTGAACGAAAACGGAATTCTTATTAAGAAAAGTAACAAAAAAACTGAAAGTAAGGAAATCAAAAGTGTCAAAATAAATGAAGATGGTATCACCATTAAAACGAAATAATGATGTTACTTAACAAAAATAGTTTTTCAAAACTTGGTTTTCTATGTGCAGCAGTTTCTCTTTTTGCCTCTTGCCAGTTCAACGGAATTACAGGAAGTGGAAATGTCACAACAGAAAACCGAAACATTCAAAGCGAATTTAAAAGCATTGAAGCTGGTAAAGGTTTAGATGTTGTCCTAGAACAATCCAGTACTACATCTGTAAAAGTAGTAGCAGATGATAATTTACAAAAACACATCACTACAAAAGTTGAAAATGGTGTTTTAATTATCAGTTCTGATTACAATAGCTATCGGAATGTAAAAATGAAAAAGGTGGTTGTTCAAATGCCATTTATTGAAGGTATTACCATTAAAAGTGGTGCTAAACTTGATTCAAGAAATACGATCAAAAGCCCCTCGATATCTATTGAATCAAGTAGTGGAGCTAGTATCACAATTCATATCGAATCCGAAAAAGCAATTTGTGAAGCCTCTAGCGGAAGCTCTATTACTATCTATGGTAAAACTATCAATTTAGAAACGGCTTCTTCAAGTGGTAGCACAATAGATGCTGAAAAATTATTATCGAATGACATTAGAGCAAGTGCTTCTAGCGGAAGTAATATTGATGTATATCCATTAATAAGTCTTAAAGCCGATGCTTCTAGCGGTGGAAATATTCATTATCATAACATTCCTAAGAATTTAAATAAAAAATCGAGTTCTGGTGGGGGCATAAATAAGGAATAACAATAATTTAAACTATAAAAAAAATCATCCTCTAAAGGGTGATTTTTTTTTATACTTCTTATTCAATTTAATAATTTTAATTAGATTTGCCTTCCCGAATCTTTAGAACATTTATTTAATTAAAGTACTACTGATGGAAAAACTATTAAAAAAAATAGCTTCTATAATAAATCGACATCCGTTGCTTTATTATATACGTTATATTTTAATTTCCAAAAACTACAAGGGTAAATCTGTAGATAAAATTGGACTTTTTCAAGATTTTAATTCTCTTGAAGCAATTCCTCAGCTTTATTTTAGTATTAATTCTAAAATAGCAATAGACAACTCTTTAGACGAATTAGATAAAGCCATAGAAATAGCTAAATATTTAAGACAATCTATTAAAGGCGGCACTGCTATTGGACTTTCTTCCGAATTAACCTTAGAAAAAATGTTAGATGGAAAAGGTGGCGTGTGTTCAGATTTTTCACTTATTTTTAATATATTTTGTTTTATCAATGAAATAAAAGTAAAAGAATGGGGTAGTATCGATAAGTTTTATAATACCCAATGCGGGCATTCATTCAATGAAATTTATTCTTCTAAACTTCAAAAATGGATAGCCATCGACATTCATAAAAGTATCGTTTTTGAGGACGTTAAAAACAAAAATCTCTTCTCCGTTGTTGATTTATTTACTGATTTAAGGTCAGGAAATTCATTAGTAATTTCACATTTTTCGGAATATCGTTCTCCAAAACAAGAACGAATTCAAAAAATATATAGTGCTCATACAATTCCGTTTATTATTAGCAATAATAAAAATGAAGTTACTGATTATTATTTTAATAAGTTCCAAAATTATTTTTCTCCTTTATTTATAAATGTTATTATTATAGTTCTTAGAATGAATCATGAATTTATTTTTGTTTTGGATAATTATAGATTAAAATTACTTCCCGAATCTATTCAAAAGTTAAGTTAAACTTCTTTTCCGTTTTTCTTCTCTTTTAAAACAAATAATACTATATTTCTAAACTTTTAGTGTAACAGTTTTCACTATTACCTATCTATATCTATTTAATAAATAATCATTCACTGCATCATGGAATTAATCATTAGAAATTTAGATAAAAAATACAGCAATGGCGTACATGCCCTCAACAATGTTTCTTTGACTATTAATAAAGGAATGTTTGGTTTACTCGGACCCAACGGCGCTGGAAAGTCATCACTCATGCGAACGCTTGCTACACTTCAAGATGTAGATAGTGGCTCTGTAACTTTAGGTGATATTGATGTTTTAAACGATAAAGAATCCGTTCGAAAAGTATTGGGCTATTTACCTCAAGAATTTGGCGTTTATCCTAGGACTTCAGCTATTGATTTGTTAGATTATTTGACACTTTTAAAAGGATTTGAAAACAAATCAGACCGTAAAGAAATTGTCGAACAATTACTTCTTAAAGTAAATCTTTGGGAACATCGTAAAAAAGCAGTCGCCAGTTATAGTGGTGGTATGAAACAACGATTCGGAATTGCACAATGCTTAATTGGCAGCCCGAAATTGGTTATTGTTGACGAACCAACTGCAGGTTTAGATCCAGGTGAACGCAATCGTTTTTATAATATATTAAGTGAAATTGGAGAAAACATTATTGTAATTCTTTCCACGCATATTGTGCAAGATGTCCGTGAATTATGTACTCAAATGGCAGTTATGGATAATGGAAAAGTCTTGTTTAGTGGAAATACTGACGAAGCATTATCTGAAATTAAAGGAAAAGTTTGGGAGAAAAAAGTTTCTAAATTAGAATTACCTAACTATCAAAAAGACTATAAAGTCATTTCAAACAAATTAGTTGGAGGTCAACCACTCATTCATGTATTTTCCGAAACACAATTGGATAACGGATTTACCAAAGCAGAAGAAAATCTAGAAGATGTGTTTTTTGCAAAATTAAACGAACTCGTTTAACCTAAATCAGTATCTATTATGTGGAAATTTATCTCACACGAAATCAATTATTGGCTCAAAACACCCATGATTTGGATCTTCATGTTTATCAATGCGCTTTTTGTTTTTGGTGCAGTTGCTTCAGAAAACGTTCAAATTGGTGGTAGTATTGGTAATATTCATAAAAACGCCCCTTTTGTTATTGAATCTTTCTACGCCACGATGTCGATTATCAGTCTATTGATGACAACGGCTTTTATGAATGCTACGGCAAACCGAGATTTTCAATACGGTATGCATCAGTTCATGTTCTCCTCACCTATTCAAAAAGGTCATTATTTCTTTGGTAAGTTTATCGGAGCCGCTATTATATCAGTTATTCCCTTGCTTGGTGTTTCTATCGGAGCCATATTAGGAGCTTTTTTGTCGCCTCTTTTTGGGTGGACGCCTGCAGAACGATTCGGTGAAATTATTTGGTCAGGTCATCTTCAAGGTATTTTAATATTTGCCATTCCGAATGTGATAATTTCAGGAGTATTACTTTTTGGATTGGCTATTATTTTTAGAAATACGATTGTTTCTTTTATTGGTTCCATGTTAATTCTGGTGCTATATGGAGTTTCAACCGGGTTTACTGAAGACATTCAAAAAGAATGGTTAGCAAATCTGGTCGATCCTTTCGGCAATAATCCATTTGATATCATGACCAAATACTTGACGGTTGATGAAAAAAACTATCAAGCAGTTACTTTGCATGGTGATCTTTTAATCAATCGATTAATTTGGCTGGGATTTAGTCTGCTTTTATTACTTTTTATTTATTCTAAATTTTCATTCAATACCAAAAATGTAAAGGTTGCAAAAATTAAAAAAAATAAAGTTGTTGAGATGCCTATACTAATTTCAAGTAATACTTTTCTTCCTGAAAAAGCAAATGTTTTTTCATTTAAAACATTTTATGAAATCACTGTTTTTGAAATAAAAGCGGTAATCAAAAATCCGACTTTCATTATCATTACAGCTATTGGCATGATAAATCTTATCGTTGGTTTATCAAGTTTTACTAGTAGATATGGGGTTTCACAGTATCCCGTAACGTATAATGTTATCGATACCATAGTAAATGCATTAGCACCATTTATGATTGGTTTTATTGCATTCTATACTGGTGTTTTGGTTTGGAAAGAACGTGATGCTAAATTCAATGAAATTCAAGATGCCAGTCCAATTCAAACTAGTGTTTTATTTTTTTCCAAGCTAATTGCTATCATAGTGGCTATTGCAATCGTATTTATAAGCGCCATCTTTTTCGGAATCATTGCTCAAACCGTAATGGGTTATTATCATTATGAATTGGATGTTTATATCAAATCACTCTTACTCATTCGTCTTTCTGGATTGGTTTTTTTAGCTGTTTTGTCTTTGCTTTTTCATTATTTAATCAACAATCGGTATATCGCCTATTTTGCCTTTGTCGCTTTTATTATCATCAATAGTTTTATTTGGGGATTATTGGAAATCAATTCAAACATGCTTTCTTTCGGTTCAAGACCAGACATTACGTATTCGGATATGAATGGTTTTGGTCCCTTTATACCAGGAACTATCGCTTTTACTTCCTATTGGTTTTTGTTCAGTTGCATTCTTTGTTGTACCTGCTTGGCTTTTTATATTCGAGGGAAAGAACCTTTATTTAAATACCGTTGGGCTGCTGCTAAACTACAATTTGGAAGAAACAAAATTGCTTTTTTTTTAAGTGTATTGACTTTTGCAATAGGGGCAAGTTTTGTGTATTACAATACGAAAATATTGAATGAATATTATTCTCCAAAAGATCTAGAAAACATACAGGTTGAATATGAGAAAAAGTTTAAAAAATATGAAAATATAAATCAACCTCGTTTCTATAAATTCAACTATACAATTGATATTATGCCACAAGATCGTAGCGTTACTGCTACAATTGAAGCTTGGGCAAAAAACAAATCGAATACTCCAATCCATGAATTGCATTTTACTATGCCGCAACTTTCAGATAGTATCCAAATGAATATTCCTGGCAGTACATTGAAATTTAACAACAAAAAATTGTACTATCGAATCTACAAATTAAACCATCCTTTGGCTTCAAATGATTCCATTAAAATTGATATACATTTATGGAAATACACCCAAGGATTTGAAGACGAAGTCAGCTTTACCTCATTAACACAAAATGGGACTTTCTTTAATAATTCCGAATTATTACCCAAATTCGGATATGAAAATGGTTTAGAAATTTCGAATAAAAACAAACGAGTTAAACTGAAATTACCTCCTCGTATTAGAATGCCAAAATTAGACGACACCAATCTTAAAGCAAGATCGAATACGTATATAAGCAATGACTCTGATTGGGTAGAAGTAAATACTACTATTAGTACTTCTTCGGATCAAATGGCAATTGCTCCAGGTTCTTTATTGAAATCATGGAAAGCCAACGGAAGAAATTATTACAACTATAAACTCGATCAAAAATCTCTGAATTTTTATTCCTTTATTTCTGCACGATATAAAGTCGCTCGCCAAAAATGGAATGGTATCGATCTAGAAGTATATTACGATCCACAACATGCATATAATGTTCCAACTATGTTGAAAAGCATGCAAAAATCATTGGAATATTATATCAAAAATTTTGGGCCTTATTATCACAAACAGTGTCGTATCATTGAGTTTCCTCGATATGAAAGTTATGCGCAAGCTTTTCCTGGAACGATGCCTTTTAGTGAAGGAATTGGTTTTATTGTCGATTTGAGAGAAGTTACAAATGACGACATTGATCAGGTTTTTTATGTAGTATCTCATGAAATGGGGCATCAGTACTGGGCACATCAAGTTTGTGGTGCTAACATGCAAGGAAGTGAAATGATGAGTGAAGGATTTGCTCAATATTCTGCATTAATGGTCATGGAAAAAGAATATGGCAAGAATAAAATGAAGAAGTTCTTAAAGTATGAAATGGATGAATATTTGAGCGGCAGAAGCTCCGAATTAGAAGGAGAAAATCCTATAATGAAAACAGAAGGTCAACAATACATTCATTATAACAAAGCAAGTGTTGTGATGTATTACTTGAAGGAAATGATTGGTGAGAAAAAAGTAAATGAAGCAATGCATAATTTAATTGCTACCTATGGCTATAAAAATCCGCCTTTCCCGACTTCAATTGCTGCGGTAAATGAATTTAAAAAAGTAACCCCAGATAGTTTGCAATATGTAATTAAAGATCTTTTCGAGAACATTACGTTATTTTCAAACCGTATGATAAAAGCAAGGTATAAAAAAGTTGGAACAGAATACGAAGTAACTTTAAATACTACTTCTGAAAAAGTTCGTTCGGATGCTTTGGGTAAAGAAACTGTAATTCCTATTTCAGATTATATAGATATTGGCGTTTTTTCCGAACCAAAAAACGATCAAAATCTGGGTAAAGTTTTAGTTTATAAAAGATTGAAAATTAATAAAAAAGACAATACTTTTAAATTTAAAACAAAAGAATTGCCTTATGAAGCTGGAATTGATCCGTATAATTATTTGATCGATCGTATCCCAGATGATAATTTAAAAAAACTAGAAGAATAGCTAAATTAAAAAACATCCCAATAGTAGAAGATGTTTTTTTATATTTGAAAAAAATTTGATTCAATGAAAAAAATTATTTGGGTTTTACTAGTTATTTTATGTAGCTCATTTTCCTTTTCACAACAAAAAGAAAAGGTTAAAGGATCTAAAATTGTAACTGTTGTACAAAAAGAAATTCCTGAGTTTACAGACTTGGAAGTTGATGATAATTTAGAAATATTTTTAATAAAAGGGGATAAATGTACTCTTGAAATTGAAGCAGATGACAACTTACAAGAATTTATTGAATTTAGTTCAAAAGGAAAAATACTTCATTTGTCTACTTCAAGACAACTTTCTGGTGCTAAAAAATTAAGTGTTAGAGTTACGTATACGGATGATTTCAAATTGTTAATTGCAAAAGGTGATACCAATATCACTGCTTTAGCAGAAATGAATTTAACAGATTTTACTTTCAAAATTCATGACAATGCAAAATTGTATGCTAATGCTAATGTGAAAATATTTACGATGATGTCCGACGATAAATCGAAAGCAGAACTCAATTTAAAATCGGATGATGCAACCATCGAGATGAGTAAAAATTCTCAACTCAAAGCATTGATAGCTGCAACAAAAATGAAATTTGATATGTATCAAAAAACAAAAGCTGTTATCGAAGGTGATGTTATTGATTTTAAATTACGTTTAGATAATGATTCGGATTTTACGGGAATGAAACTTACTTCCAAGAATACCGAATTGTTAACCGAAGGTTTTGCTGAGTGCAGCATTAATGTTGCGACAAAACTGATTCTTGATGCCAAAGGAAAAACAGAAACAAAAGTATACGGTGCACAAAAAATTGAAATTAAAAACTTTTTAGACAGTGCAGTATTGTCTAAAAAAATATTGAAATAATTATAATTGATTCAAAAAAAAGTCTCCGAATTCGGAGACTTTTTTTTATCTAACAATTTATTAAACTTACAATCTATTCCAAAGCTGCCAAATACCGTTCAGCATCTAAAGCTGCCATACAACCAGTTCCAGCTGCTGTAATTGCTTGACGATACACATGATCCGCTGCATCTCCTCCTACGAAAACTCCAAGGACATTAGTTTTAGAAGTTCCAGGTATATTTACGATATAACCCGTTTCATCTAAAGTTAAATAGTCTTTGAAAATAGTTGTATTGGGTGAATGTCCGATAGCAACAAAGAAACCAGTCGCTTGAATTTCAAATTCCTCATTAGTGGTTTTGTTTTTTGCTTTAACAGCTGTTACCACTTGTCCGTCACCAATAACCTCAACAGTATCATGATTCATTAAAATGGTAATGTTTTCTGTTTTACGAACACGTTCTTCCATTATTATAGATGCTCTAAATTTCTCGCTTCGTACTAACATAGTTACCTTTTTACAAAGTTTAGAAAGATAATGAGCTTCTTCACAAGCAGAATCTCCAGCACCAACAATAACAACTTCTTGATTTCTATAAAAGAACCCATCACAAACAGCACAAGCAGAAACTCCACCTCCTAATTCAAGGTATTTTTGTTCTGAAGGAAGCCCCAAATATTTTGCAGTAGCTCCTGTAGAAATAATAACAGTTTCACAATGCAATTCTTTGGTTTCATTAATCCATACTTTATGAATTGGTCCCGAAAAATCAACTTTCGTAGCCCAACCATCACGAACATCCGTACCAAAACGTTTTGCTTGTTCTTGCAATTGAATCATCATTTCTGGTCCAGTCACTCCATCAACATAACCCGGAAAATTTTCTACTTCATTGGTTGTTGTCAATTGACCTCCAGGCTGAGTTCCTTGATATAAAATAGGATTCATATTTGCTCTTGCAGCATAGATTGCCGCTGTGTATCCGGCTGGACCTGAACCAATAATTAAGCATTTTATTTTTTCGATAGTAGCTGACATAATGTGTAGAAAATTTTATTTATTGAGTGGCAAATGTAAACTTTATTATAAAAAATTACACTTTATAAAATCCTAAAAATTGATATGAAAATAAATTTTATTTATTTAAGTCAAATCTTTTGCTACGTAAAATTAAACCTTATCTTTGGCCTCGCTTCGGGGTGTAGCGTAGCTCGGTTATCGCGCCTGCTTTGGGAGCAGGAGGCCGCAGGTTCGAATCCTGCCACCCCGACAACAAATCCTTTTTACTTATGTAAAAAGGATTTTTTTGTTAAAGCCAAATCAAGTTTACTTGAAATTTGGCTTTAACAAAAAAAATCTTAGGTTTTGAAAAAACCGTTTGGATTTGTTGTAACGGTTCCCCTAACTCAGGATCACGAAGTAATCCTTTTTGTTTACTTGAAATTTGGCTTTAACAAAAAAAATCTTAGGTTTTGAAAAAACCGTTTGGATTTGTTGTAACGGCTCCCCTAACTCAGAATCACGAAGTAATCCTTCAAAAAACCAACTCGAATTGCACGAATTCACACGAATTAGTTCCAACTAATCAAGCAACTACATTCTTCTCCAAATCAAAAATCACTTAGCAAACCTAATGCCCTAGCCCAGATGGAAATGACATCCTTTTGTGCCTGAGTATACTTTATCAGAACTTAATTTGTGTGGCACAAAAGATTACCTCACAAAATAGTAGTGTTAGATTTTGTGTTCGGTCGATTCGCTTCGCTCGGGTGTAATGGACAGCTGGAATAAGCTCCTGAAAAAAGTGTTAAAAAAAATAAAAATTGGTTCCTTTAATAAATCAATTTTCAGGATGGAATTCATACCTTTGCACACGTTTTTAAAACTCAAATAGAAGTATGTTGACTTTTTTATTTTATCTATTTATTGGCATTATTGCAATTCAATTGTTTTATTACGTAGTGGTTTTTGGGAAATTTGCTTTTACTCATTCTCCAAAAAATACGCCTAAAAAAATTCCTATTTCTGTAATTGTTTGTGCTAAAAACGAAGAAGATAACGTTGTCAAATTTGTTCCGTTACTTGCTGAACAAGACTATCCAGATTTTGAAATCATATTAATTGATGATGCCTCCAGTGATACCACTTTAGATATTTTTGAAGATTTTGAAAAAAAATATTCGAATGTCCGCTTGGTAAAAGTAGTGAATAATGAAGCTTTTTGGGGCAATAAAAAATTTGCTTTAACGCTTGGAATTAAAGCCGCTAAAAAAGACTATTTATTGTTTACTGATGCCGATTGTTATCCAACTTCTAAAAATTGGATTATGGAAATGAGCTCCAATTTTACGACTCAAAAAACGATTGTTCTCGGATATGGTGCTTATGAAAAAATTGCGGGTTCTTTTTTAAATAAATTGATTCGATTTGAAACACTTGTTACCGCAGTTACTTATTTTTCTTGGGCTAAGATGGGACGTCCTTACATGGGTGTTGGACGAAATTTGGCCTATAAAAAAGAAGAGTTTTTCAACGTGAATGGGTTTATTGAACATATGAAAATTCGTTCTGGTGATGATGATTTATTTATCAATGAAGCGGCAAAAGGAAAAAACACAACCATTTGTGATACCCCAGAGAGCTTCACCTATTCGCAACCAAAAACTTCTTATAAAGAATGGTTTATTCAGAAAAGAAGACATCTTTCTACAGCTCATTTTTACAAATCTTTTGATAAAATGCAATTGGGTTGTTTTCACTTGTCACAAGTGTTGTTTTTTATAATTCCAATACTGCTATTAGCTTTTCAATTTCAATGGATTATTGTCCTAAGCTTGATAGCTTTCCGATACTTGTTTGCTTGGATTGTACTTGGTTTTTCTGCAGGAAAATTGAAAGAAAAAGATGTAATGTATTGGTTTCCAATTCTTGAAATAGTAGTTCTTTTTACGCAATTGAATATTTTTATTACTAATATTGTGTCCAAACCTGTACATTGGAAATAACTAAAAATATAGCATTGGCAAAAAAAGGCGATCAAGTTGCCTTTACGTTTCTTTTAGATCATTATTGGAATGAAGTCTATGGCTTTATGCTCAAACGCACCGAAAACGAGACAGATGCCGAAGACATTACCATTGAAACTTTCTCCAAAGCATTTGATAAAATCGCCACGTACAACCCTGAATTCCAATTCAATACTTGGTTGATTGCTATTGCTAAAAATGTTCATATCGACATGCTTCGCAAAAGAAAATCGTCTCTTTTTGTAGATTACTCCGATGCCAATGATTACCAAGCCTATAATATTGCAGACACTGCACCTTCCGCTGAAGACAAGATTATCACGGAGCAAAATTTATCGCAATTGCTTCGTTACATTAAAGAACTGAAACCTCATTATCAAGAAGTGATACAATTGCGTTATTTTCAGGAAATGAGCTATCAAGAAATTGCCGATGACTTAGGCGAGCCTTTAAACAATATCAAGATTAAACTACTTCGAGCTAAAAAATTATTGGCTGAAATCATTGAGAAAAAACGATAAATCGTTGAATCGTGGATTTGGGGAATCGTTGAATCGAAAGTGCTTTTGTGGATGATTGCCCTAGCCCCGATAGTAGCGGAAATCCTTTTTTGCTATAAGAAAATCCCTCGACTTCGCTTGGGATGACTAGCAAAAAAGATTGTAACGGATAGCGGGAAATAGCTCCTAAAAACTACTATACAATTAACCAAATACACGATTACACAAATCCACGATTAAACGATTACACAATTTTTCCAACCACAATGCGTTGTTAAATAAAAACACCACCGCTATGACAGAATAAATACGTAACCAATAAACTTTTGAATCATGTCAAAATTTAGTATTTATTCCAAAGCATGGATTGACCTCGTATTTGAAGACAGAAACCAAGACTACGGTGCTTTTCAATTACGTCAAAAAAGTGATGAGACCACATTACTCGCTTTTTGTTTAGGATTGACTTTTGTAGCTACCCTCCTTACTATTCCGATGTTTCTTAGTAGTTTTAATTCAAATCCAGAACCTCTTCTCACAGTTCCTACTATAGAATATCCAATACTACAGGTTTCGAACTTTAAGAGGATCCCACCAAAAACTCCAAAGCAATCAGTTTTGCCAATTACCAAAAAAGAACCAACAGAAATTAAGAAAAAACAAGCCTTAAGTAATCCTGAAATTGTCCAACCTATTGATGCGAATCAGGATATTGCAACAAACTATGAAAAGGTTACGAAATCCAATACAGACAACAATTCAATAAATACTTCGACTGCTACAAATTTCAATTCTGATTTTGGAAAAGGAAAAGCAATTCTGAATACAGCCGAAGTTGAGGATGCTTTAAACACAACGGCTACAGTGGATAAACTCCCGGAATTTCCCGGTGGATTGAATGCTTTATATACTGTTATCGGAGATAAATTTGAAAGCCTTGAAGTGGAAGAAACGGTTACCGTTCATCTTTCTTTCGTAGTTGAAAAAGACGGAAGCATGACGGATATCAATGTATTGCGAAGTGCTACTCCAAGTGTTGATAGAGAAGCGATACGTGTTTTAAAATCGATTCGTACGAAGTGGAAACCAGGAATTAAAAATGGGCAAAATGTCCGTACTTTATATAAAATACCTATAAAAGTAAAGAAGTAATTGTTTTATTCAAGACGAATTGCACTAAATCACACGGAATAATTCGTGCAAATTAGTGCAATTCATGTTGAATTTTGATTAAGATTTCTTGACAAACTCAGTTAGTAAAACCATCGCTGTTTTATTGACACGGCAATCAATTTCTGCTGGGTCGTCTGTAAGTCGAATGTTTTTAACCATCGTACCTCTTTTAATCACATCAGAGGAACCTCGCACTTTCAAATCTTTGATTACCGTTACTGAATCACCATCATTCAAAAGATTTCCATTACTGTCTTTTACTTCCATAATTTATTTTTTCTTTTTTAGAGTTTTTTTCTTAGTAGGTGTTTTCTTAGTAGAAATTTTAGAAGTCTGTTTTACATACTCTTTATACAAACCATCTTCTTCTGCCCTTTTCTTTGCTTTTTCAGCTCTTTCTTTAGAATCTGGGTGAGAACTCATCATTTTATCAATAAACGAAGCATTTTGTCCTTCGCTCATTTTCGCTAAAATATTAAACGCCGATTCTACCGCATTTACGTTATATCCATTGCGTTTCATAAAGTCATAGGAAAACGTATCCGCATCTGATTCTTGGGTACGACTGTGTTTACTGTCTAAAAGTGCGTTAGCAATTTTACCGATTTGACCATCTGTTACTGCAGCAACTTTATCGGATTGAGAAGCGGCAGCATCAATCAAAGCTTCTTTTCTATAGGCTGCTTTCAATGCATCTCTAGAATCATGATTGGCAACGTGTCCTATTTCATGCCCAATTACTGCTAATAATTCGTTGTCATCCATAATATCCATCAAACCTGAAAATACGCGTACACTTCCGTCTGCTGTTGCGAAGGCATTGACTTCTTTTATTGAATAGACTTTATAATTTAAAATTAATCCATTTTCATTGGAATGTTTACCAAATACCTTATTTAATCGAATCGTATACGGATCTTTTGGTCCAGCAACAGTATTGTCTTTGTCCATCTTATCGACTGCTTGTTTTGATAATGCTGCAGCATCTTCATCGCTAAATGTAAAACTAGCCATACCTTTTTGAAGGGCACCTAGTGCTCTTTCACCTAAATTAATTTGAGCCGTTGCTGTATTGAATCCCGAAAGTAGTATTACAAAACTGTATGTTAGAAACGCATTTTTCATTTTATTTTTTTTACTGTTTTAAGAATACAAATATAACAACTTCAATAGAATTGGATTAGAAATCTACAGAATAATCTAACTATTTTTAAAGGTTTTTTAATACATTTGATTTCAACCTAAACTTCTCTATGAAATGAGCATCATCCAAAATTAGTGACAAACTCCAATTATGATTTGCGAATTACATATGACATATAAAAAACAATAAATATCAACATATGAAACACTTTAGTACGCAAGAAAAATTAAAATACCTTCTAGGATTTCCTGTAATTGTAGCCGCTTTAGGCTATTTCGTTGATATTTATGATTTACTACTTTTTGGAATAGTTCGCGTTCCAAGTTTAAAATCGATGGGTTTAGATGTGGATGTTGCTGGAACCTACATTCTTAGTTTTCAGATGACTGGGTTAATAATTGGTGGTATTCTTTGGGGGATTCTAGGCGATAAAAAAGGTCGATTGTCTGTATTATTCGGATCTATTTTAGTATATTCCTTAGCAAATATTGCGTGTGGATTTTTACCTCAAATGCATTTTGCAGATCCTGTCTTAACATATGCCATTTTACGTTTTATAGCTGGAGTTGGTTTAGCGGGTGAATTGGGTGCAGGTATTACTCTAGTTTCTGAAAGTTTACCCAAAGAATTACGCGCTATTGGAACTTCATTAGTGGCTGGCTTTGGAATTTTAGGAGCCGTAGTCGCTCAACTTACGGTAGAATTAGCGGGAAGTTGGACAACCGCTTATTTTATTGGTGGCGGTTTGGGTTTACTATTATTATTGCTTCGAGTTAGTGTTGCTGAGAGTGGGATTTTTAAAGAAGTGAAACACAATAAATTAATTCAAAAAGGGAATTTCTTTTCTTTTTTTAACAACAAAATTCGATTGATTAAATATCTAAAATGTATTGCCATCGGTTTACCGATTTGGTTTTGCATAGGAATTTTGGTTTTGATGGCCAATCAATTTGCCCCAGAAATGGGAATCAAAACATTGGTTCCTGGAAAAGCCATTCTTTGGTCCTATCTCTTTGCTTCCATTGGAGATTTTTCGAGTGGATTTATTTCGCATCGCTTAGCATCTCGAAAAAAAACCATGTTTCTTATGATGAGCTTTACACTTTTAGGGGTAATCCTTTTGCTTTTTAGTGGGCCTAAATCTGAAAACATGTATTATTTTTATTGTGCTTGGATTGGATTAGGAACTGGTTTTTGGGCCATGTTTGTAACGGTAGCCGCCGAACAATTCGGAACAAATATTAGAAGTACCGCTGCAACTACAATTCCAAATATGGTGCGTGGTATGTTGCCAGTGATGTTGTTAGGTTTTGATGCTTTGAAAAAAAATAACAGCGTTATAATTTCCGCAGCTGTTGTTGGTTTAGTAGTTTTTGGAATTGGTTTCTATGCCATTTTTACAATTACAGAGACTCACAATACCGATATGGATTTTGTGGAATAATTCAAAAAAGATTGTTAGATTGTTAGATTGTTAGATTATTGGATTGTTAGATTATAGGAAAAAACTATTTTCTAAAAATCTAACTATCCAATAATCCAGTGTCCTAGCCCTGATGGTAGCGGCATCCTTTTGTTGCTTTCTTTAAGCAACAAAAGATATAGCGAACAGCAGGATAAAGCTCCTATAAATCCTACATAACAATTCGTATTTCCTAAATCCTATTTCCTATCTTTGTGCTTCAAAAATGTCGTTATGGAAAGTGTTTTAGACAATACCTTACCCATTGGAAAGCCTAAGTGGCTTAAAGTTAAACTGCCAATTGGTCAAAAATATACCGAACTTCGAGGATTAGTAGATAAGTATCAACTCAACACAATTTGTACTTCTGGTAGTTGTCCGAATATGGGTGAATGTTGGGGTGAAGGAACGGCAACGTTTATGATTTTAGGGAATATTTGTACCCGTTCTTGTGGATTTTGTGGCGTGAAGACTGGTCGCCCAGAAACTGTAGATTGGGATGAACCAGAAAAAGTAGCACGTTCTATTAAAATCATGAACATTAAGCACGCAGTTATTACGAGTGTTGATCGTGATGATTTGAAAGATGGCGGTTCGATAATATGGATTGAGACCGTAAAAGCGATACGAAGAATGAATCCAGAAACCACCTTAGAAACATTGATACCCGATTTTCAAGGCAATGAAAGACATTTAGACCGCATCGTAGAAGCCAATCCTGAAGTGGTTTCACACAATGTAGAAACGGTACGACGATTAACTCGTGAAGTTCGAATTCAGGCGAAATACGATCGTAGTTTGGAAGTGTTGCGGTATTTGAAAGAAAAAGGAATCAACAGAACCAAATCTGGAATCATGCTTGGATTGGGCGAAACAGAAGAAGAAGTCATTCAAACGATGCAAGATCTTCGAAATGCCAATGTGGATATAGTTACAATCGGTCAATATTTGCAACCCAGTAAAAAACACTTGCCTGTAAAAGAGTTTATCCATCCAGAACAATTTGAAAAATATCAAAAATTAGGATTGGAAATGGGATTCCGTCATGTAGAAAGTGGTGCTTTGGTGCGTTCTTCCTATAAAGCGGCAAAGCATATTTTATAATTGTTATTGAGGGTTCAGGGTGAAAGGTATAAGGCACCATGAATCTTAAACCTTAGACCTTGCACCTTAAACCCTACACCATAATACCATATGAAAACAAGGATCGCGATTAATGGTTTTGGAAGAATCGGTAGAAGTCTGTTCCGTTTGCTTTTGAATCATCCTTTGATTGAAGTTGTTGCTATCAATGACATTGCCGACAATAGAACGATGTCGCATTTGATTAAGTACGACAGTATTCATGGGGTTTTACCTTATGAATGTTCGTTTGATGAAACTTCGATTCTTGTAGATGGAAAACATTATTTATTTTTTCATGAAAAAGATATTTCGAACTTAAAATGGGGTTCGATAGGTATAGATGTGGTCATTGAATCAACGGGTAAATACAAAACTTTTGAAGAGATCAATGCGCATATTCTTGTAGGTGCTAAAAAAGTAATTTTATCAGCACCTTCTGAAGTAGATGGAATCAAAACGGTCGTTTTAGGGGTCAATCAATCCATTCTTGACGGAACAGAAAAAATCATTTCTAACGCTAGTTGTACTACGAATAATGCCGCTCCGATGCTTAAAATCATCCGTGAATTGTGTGGAATTGAACAAGCGTATATCACAACAGTTCACTCCTACACAACCGATCAGAGTTTGCATGACCAACCCCATAAAGATTTACGTCGAGCTCGTGGAGCAAGTCAATCGATAGTTCCTACTACAACAGGTGCTGCCAAAGCATTGACTAAAATTTTTCCTGAGTTTGAAGGCAAAATTGGTGGAAGCGGGATTCGTGTTCCAGTACCCGATGGCTCTTTAACTGACATAACTTGTTACGTAAAAAGAGAAGTTAGTATTGACGAAATTAATGCTGCATTTAAACGAGCTTCTGAAAATGAATTGAAAGGAATTTTAGCCTATACAGAAGATCCGATTGTTTCTGTTGACATCATCGGCAATCGAAATTCGTGTTTGTTTGATTCGCAATTAACGTCTGTTATTGACAAAATGGTGAAAGTTGTAGGTTGGTATGATAATGAAATTGGGTATTCTTCTAGAATAATTGACTTGATACTTTTCACTACTTCCAAATAATTTCTTACATTTAAACCCTTGAAAAACAATCCACAACATAGATGAGGAAAATATTTATATTGATAATTTTTATTAGCTCTTTCGTTGTTGCTCAAAAACAATCGAAGAAATCTACAAAAGTGGATAGCATAAACTATTACCTAGAGTTGTCAAACTTTAATATTAAAACTAATAATTATAAATTTTCTCTCAATTTTGCACAAAAAGCGATTGATTTTGCACATGAGCAAAAGGATATAAAATCAGAGGCCTATTCGAATTCATTAATAGGTGGGATTTATTTTGAATTAAAAAAATACGACGATGCTATTGAATCGTATTATAAAAGTGTCTCCTTATACAATACTCTAAAACCTTCAAGCCAACAAGCCTATTGTTATTATCAATTGGGATTATGTTTTATGGAAAAAGGAAATTATTTAGTCGCTGAAAATAATTTCGAGAAAGCCAAAACCATATTTTTAACCATCAAAATTCCTGATGCCATTGAATTATTGAACCTTCAAAAAGGCATCGTATACAAAGCGAAAGGTCAATATCAACAGGCAATTCCTATTTTCAACCAAATTATTGCCAAACCAGACATCAATGACTTGTCTAAAACTAAAGCAGAAGCTTTGTATCAAATTGGAACAATTGAATTAGAGAATGACCGAAGCAATTTAGCTTTAAACTACCTTTCTAGAGCCTTAGTTTTAAATGCTAAAGACAAAAATATTGAACAAAAGTCTGATATATTAATGTCTTTAAGTTTAGTCTATGAAAAATTACTAAATATTAATAAAGCGCATGAGTATTTAAAAAGACATATCGAATTGAAAGACAGTATTGCTGCCTTAAATACAAAAAAATTAGGAACAGAAGATTACGCGGATTTTAAAGATAGTGAGCGATTAAAAAGAATTGAACAACTTGACAAGGAAAATAAAGAACAACAGAAAGCGAATAAAGTGGCGAAACTTATTAGTATTCTAGCGATTGCTTTAATTTCGATATTATCGTTATTGAGTTTGTCTTTGTATAAAAATAACATCATTCGAAACCAATCGAATTTGTTATTAAAAGAGAAAAATAACGAATTGCAATTAGCCAAAGAAAAAGCAGAAAAAGCGTCGAAAGCTAGAGCAGAATTTTTATCTACTGTAAGTCACGAACTTCGTACCCCATTGAACGCTATTAATGGGATTACTCATTTATTGTTAGAAGAAAATCCAAAAGCCAGTCAGATGAATTATCTGACCTCCTTAAAGTTTTCCGGAAATTATTTACTCACATTTATCAATGAAATTTTAGAAATCAATCGAATTGAATCGAATGCTATTGAGACAGAAAATCTAAATTTTAATTTAAAATTACTCTTGTCTAATATTCAAAATTCATTGAAAGAATTGGCTTCCATTAATAACAATGCTTTTACATTAGAAATCGATGAAAGCATTCCGGACTTTTTAATAGGAGATCCTACAAAGCTATCTCAGATATTTCTTAACTTAATCAATAATGCTTTGAAATTCACTAAAAATGGAGAAGTAAAAGTGATATTAATTGTGAATGAAATAAACGAAGAGTTTACCTCAATTCATTTCAAAATATTAGACACTGGTATTGGAATTCCAAAAGATAAAATCGAATCTGTTTTTGATAGTTTTTCTCAAGGATCCATAGAAATCAATAGAAAATACGGTGGTACTGGCTTAGGTTTAACCATTGTGAAAAAGTTAGTAGACATTCTTGGAGGAAAAATTAAACTTGAAAGTGAAGTGGGTAAAGGTTCATCATTTTCTTTTGATTTGAGTTTCAAAATTGGTAACGATGAACAAGTTTTAGTGGAACAATTAAATGAGCAAAACGAGTCAATTCTAAAAGATAAAAAAGTGCTTTTGATTGAAGACAACAAAATCAATCAAATGATTACCAAAAGAATGGTTGAAAATAAAGGAATGATTTGCGAAGTTATTGATAATGGAGAAGATGCGATTGAAGCAGTAAAAAACAATGTCTATGACTTGGTATTAATGGATGTACATTTACCTGGAATCAATGGTACTATTGCAACTCAATCGATACGAACTTTTGACAAAAAGACTAAAATTATTGCTTTGACAGCTATTTCTTTGAATGAAAATAGAGAAATGCTCTTGTCGTATGGAATGAATGATGTGATCACAAAACCGTTTGATCCGAATGAATTTTATAAAATTATAGCTACTAATTTAGCACAAACTATTTAATAGCTTTTTATTAATTCTTTAATCAAAATACGCACGTAAGGTTCTGCTTTTTTTGCTGCTTCTAAAACCTCATCGTGACTCACTGTTTCTATATTCTCCTCATTCCCCATATCAGTAATGACAGACATTCCGAAAATTTCTATGTCCATATGACGTGCAACTATTACTTCTGGAACTGTAGACATCCCGACACAATCTGCTCCTAATATTTTTACCATACGGTATTCAGAAATCGTTTCAAAAGTAGGTCCTTGTAATCCTAAATAAACACCATCATGCACTACAATATCTTTAGATTTTGCAATTTCCTTGGCTTTTTTAATCATATTCAAACTATACGGTTCACTCATATTTAAGAAACGAGGTCCGAATCGATCTTCATTTTTTCCGTTCAATGGATGTTCAGGAAACATATTAATATGATCTTTTATCAATACAATAGAGCCAACTTCATAGGCATCATTGACACCTCCTGAAGCGTTTGAAACTATTAATTTATCAACGCCAAGATATTTCATTACTCGTACTGGAAACGTTACTTCCTTCATCGAATAACCTTCATAATAATGAAAACGACCTTGCATCGCAACTACTTTCTTTGAACCTACAGTTCCAAATACCAAAGCTCCTTTATGCCCTTGTACTGTGGAAATAGGGAAATTTGGGATAGAAGAATATGGCAAAGTAAATTCAATTTGAATATCGTCTGTAAAACTTCCTAAACCAGAACCTAAAATAACCCCATATTCTGGAGTGAAATTAGTAACTGATTGTATATAACTTACTGTTTCTTGTACTTGTTCCCACATAAAAAATTATTTATTGAAATATTTAATTAAAAATTTTCATACCATGTCCAATCTCTGACATCTTCTTTAGTCTTTCTAATTGCAAGTACAGTTCCGTTTAAACCAAGCTCTACATCACTTTTTAATACTTTACCTGAAATCAGTTCATAACGACTTCTACTCGGAACAATTTTACTAAGTAATTTTAATGGAAGAACAAATAAGGCTTCTTTAATTCTAACATTTAATGTTTTACTAGTAGAAGCATATTTTACTGAGTCCAAAAACTCATAACAAGGATAATTTAATATATAACGGAATAATTTATTTTGACTTGGCATATCCATATCATGAAAAGCAATCACGCCACCAACTTCTAACATTCTATTGACATAGAAAAAATCAACCATTACATGGTCAAAGGTGTGCCAACCATCGATAAAAGCAAAGTCATATTTCTTATTTTTCTCAAGTAATTGAGGCAAGGCAAGCTCCGATAATTTCTCTATCAGTTCAAAAGAATTGAAACCAGCTCTTTTCAAGTTTAAAATTCCGATGTTTTTCCAATCTCTATGAAATGCATCAATTATAGTATGGTGATAATCCTCATTTTGTGAACTAGCAGCACAAATGTAGAGAGAAGAAACTCCATAAGCACATCCTATTTCAAGAGTATTTTTGAATTTATTGTCTAAGACTATTTTTTGCAAAAACTCTCCATCTCTTTGTGAAACACCTGAATGCAAAGGGATTTCATTTAATGCTTCATCTTGAACTATTTGTTTTTCAAACAATTCCTCAACAAACTTATTATTGACCATATCTTATTTATTTTGGTTTTTTAATGCTTCAAAAGTAGAGAAATAAACCAAATAAAAAATTAAATCCCTAATTTTAAAACAGAAAAATTGATTTTTCTTTAACATTATTTACCTCTCCGAATATTTACACATTTTATTATGATACTTTATGAGTATTTGGTGACTTAACATTTTAAAAAGTATTAAATTCCATAATCTTAGTGTAACGAATAGTTATTTTGCAGGATTTTTTTTCACAAAATCTAATATAACTGTATCAAAATCAACACTATTTATTAAGAATTTAGTTTTTATAGGCAGATAAAAAAGTGATTCTTTTTGAATAAAATCTTTCAATCTTACAAAATCTTTTTCTGTTGTAATCATGCATTTATTTCCAGCTCGATTTTTAATAGTATCAATATCTTTATCAGTAAAATGATGATGGTCAGGAAACTCCATGATGTCATCTTTTTCATTTTTCAGATATTTAAAAAAAGGTTCTGGCTTTGCGATGCCTGCTAATAACAATTTTGGTATCAATTTTATTTCTGAAACAGATTTGACTGCATCTAAAGAATAAACAACATCATCATATGAAATTGTACTAAAAAATATTGGCTTATCAATTCCTAGTTTTTTTCGAACTCTTATCGTATCCGATTCTGAAATCGATTCGGGACATTTCGTAACTATTATTACATCTGCTCTTTTTGCTCCACTCCTATTTTCTCTTAAATTTCCAGTAGGAAGCATCCAATCATCACAATACAAATCATCGTAAGTAGTCAACAATATGTATAAACCCGCTTTTACTTTCCGATGTTGAAAAGCATCATCTAAAACTATTATTTCAGGTTTATCTTTTAAAGAAAGCAACTGCTCAATTCCGTTTTTTCGATCAGCATCCACTGCAACTTGAATAGTAGGAAATTTTAAATGCATTTGAAAAGGTTCATCACCAAGAGTTGTGGCATCGTCTTTATCTCCTGCTAAAAGGAATCCCTTAGATTTACGTTTATAGCCTCGACTTAATGTCGCAACCGAATAATGTTCCGATAACAATCGAATTAAATATTCTATTTGTGGTGTTTTTCCTGTGCCTCCAACCGTTAAATTCCCAACAGCAATAATAGGAATATCAAAAGAATAGGATTTTAAAATTCCTCTATCAAAAAGGAAATTACGAAATTGAGTTATCCAGCCATAAAGTAAGGCAAAAGGAAATAGTATTTTTCTCAAAAAAATCATAGCACGAAAGTAGCGTTTTTTTATCTTTGAAAGAAAATAATTATCGAAACAACTACTTTATGAAGCTTCATTTTTCAACATTTCTGATCTTTTTTTTATTGTTATCGAAAGTTGTTTTCGCTCAAGAGAGTGACAATGCTGCCCTTTTAAAAGTTATTTTTACAAAGTATTATGCCAATGAAAAGGTCATTGCTAAAAATCGATTGCAATTGTTGAGTTTTTATTGTAAAAAAGCACCTAATAATGAGGAAGTATTAGAAGTCATTTCTAAAAGCGATTTACTCAAAAAAAATAGCGATGAAATCAAAAAGCAAATCATCAACTCTATCGATGAAGATTGGTCTGGAGCGTATGATATCGTATTCAACAATCAAAACCAGTATCTCAAAAAGAAAGTCAATAGTTGCCTATCTTTTGAAGAGTATCAAAAAGTATCGGATCAATATGGTGAAAATAATCAACGATTAATGATTGTTAGCAAGCCTATTTATTTCTCGAAAAATAATTTTGCGCTAGTAAAAGTTGCCTTCTATCGCAACATCGAACACAATAGCGGAAGTTATCTTTTGTTTGAAAAAATCAATGATATATGGACCATCAAAGAGTATTTAAATGTCTGGTCAACCTAAAATAACTACTATGAAAATTAAAGATTGTATTACAATTTTGGAACAAATGGCTCCATTAGCCTATGCTGAAGATTTCGATAATGTAGGATTATTGACTGGAAATATAGAAGATGAAACTACTGGAATATTAGTGTGTCATGATGCCTTAGAAACTGTAATTTCTGAAGCTATTGCTAAGAAATGTAATCTTATTGTTTGTTTTCACCCTATTTTATTTTCAGGATTAAAGAAAATTACCGGAGCAAATTATGTAGAAAGAGTTATAATAAAAGCCATCAAAAATGATATTGCCATTTATGCTGTCCATACGGCTTTAGACAATCATCCAAAAGGGGTTAATCATATTTTTGCTAGCGCTTTAGGGTTGAAAAACATCAAAATCCTAATTCCAAAACCCAATTATATTCGTAAACTGATTACCTATACAATTCCAGAAAATGCAGAAGAAGTTCGCAATGCTCTTTTTGATGCTGGAGCAGGAACGATTGGGAATTACGAAAATTGCAGTTTCAATTCACAAGGCATCGGAACCTATATGGGCAATGAAAATAGTAACCCAGAAATAGGTGAACGATTCGAATTTGTAGAAACCAATGAAATCAAAATCGAAGTAACATTTGAAAAACATCTAGAATCAATAATTCTAAAAGCACTTTTTAAAAGTCATGCTTACGAAGAAGTGGCCTATGAAATCTATGAACTCCAAAATCAACATCAAAATATTGGCTTAGGAGCTATTGGCACATTAGAAAAGCCATTATCCGAAACCGAATTTCTGAAAATGGTAAAAGATAAAATGCAAGTTACAGCTATTCGACATACCGAATTTTTAAATAAAAAGATACAAAAAGTGGCAGTATTAGGCGGTTCTGGTAGTTTTGCCATTAAAAATGCAATACAAGCGGGTGCCGATGCTTTTGTTACGGCAGATTTAAAGTATCACAACTTCTATGAGTCTGAAAATCAATTATTTTTGGCAGATATTGGGCATTTTGAAAGCGAACGTTACACAAAAAATTATATTGTTGATTTTCTTCAGAAAAAAATACCTAATTTTGCACCCATCTCGCCGTTTGGCGGAATCATTTTATCAGAAGAAAATACAAATCCTGTTAAGTACTTATAAAGATTATGGCGAATACAAAAGAATTGACTGTAGAAGAGAAATTAAGAGCGTTATACGACTTGCAATTAATTGACACTCGTATTGATGAAATCAGAAATGTACGAGGTGAATTGCCTTTAGAAGTGGAAGACTTAGAAGACGAAGTAGCTGGCTTATTAGCGCGTCAAGATAAATTGAAAAAAGATTTAGAGCAAATTGAAGAGCAAATCAAAGTAAAAAAGGGAGCAGTTGAAGATCACCAATTGGCGATTAAAAAATATACCAAACAACAAGATAGTGTTCGTAATAACCGTGAATTCAATTCATTAACGAAAGAAGTAGAATTTCAAGAATTAGAAATTCAATTGGCTGAAAAGCAAATGAAAGAATTGAAAGCTACCATGGAGCACAAAAAAGAATCCATCAATGGTTCGAAAGAAAAATTGGAAGCTAAAATGTCTCACTTAAAACACAAAAAATCAGAATTAAGTGATATCATGGCAGAAACTCAAAAAGAAGAAGCTTTCTTATCTCAGAAATCTACTGAATTTGAAGAATTAATCGAAGAGCGTTTATTAAAAGCATACAAAAGAATTCGCTCTAGCGTTCGCAACGGTTTAGCAGTAGTATCTATCGAAAGAGGTGCATCTGCTGGTTCTTTCTTTACCATTCCTCCACAAACTCAAGTGGAAATCGCCGGTAGAAAGAAAATCATTACCGACGAACATTCAGGAAGAATCTTAGTCGACTCTTCATTGGCTGAAGAAGAAAGAGAAAAAATGGAGAAATTATTCTCCTTGATCTAAAATAACAAGCCTCGTTTATCGGGGCTTTTTTATGGAAAAAATATATAAATTTCTATTGACAAAAATCATTGGTAGTTACATCAACATCTTAAGTTATGTAGCTCCAGAAATGGCATTTGAATTAGCCTATAAGTTCTTTAGTAATCCAAGAATAGGAAAATTAATTCCAGAAAATTTACCTGAATTTCTTCAAGATTCCCAACTCGAAATTCTACAAGATAAGGAACATACAATTCAAACCTACTTATGGAAAGGTGATGCAACCGTGATTCTATTAGCTCACGGTTGGGAAAGCAATACCGCACGTTGGGAAAATCTCTTGCCCAATCTTATCCAAACCGGACATACCATAGTTGCCTTAGATGCTCCGGCTCACGGCTTGTCTAGCGGAAAAGAGTTCAACGTGCCTTTATACGCCTCATTTATTGAAGTTGTCATACAAAAATTCCAACCTAAACATATCATCGGACATTCTATGGGTGGCATTGCTGCAATTTATTATCAACATATCTACACCAATCACAATTTAGAAAAAATGGTCTTACTAGGTTCGCCATCGGATTTTAGTATTATCTTCGAAAATTATCTAAAACTATTAAGTCTGAATCATAAAATCAGAGTAGCCTTTCACAAGTATATTTTAGAACGATTTCAAATCAATATTTCCGAATTCTCAGGAAAGAATTTCATTCAAAACACCAAACTTCAAGGCATCATTGCACACGACATTCACGACAAAATCGTGCTGTATTCAGAAGCAGAAAAACTAGCCTCGAGTTGGAAAAACGCGACCTTCATTTCCACAACCGGATTGGGACACAGCCTGCATGATGTCGAATTAAATCAAAAAATATCAATTTTTTTAGGAGCTTAATCCAGCTTTCCTTCCAAATCTTTTTTTTACAAAAAAAGGATTTTCCCTCCAATCTGGGCTAGGGCAATTCATTCTCTCACAACTATTCACTAAACTTTGCGCCTCTGCGTCTTTGCGAGACTCAAAATTTTTCTCTTGCAAAGAAGCAAAGAAGCAAAGAAAAAAGTAAATTTACACCATGGAAGATTCCCTAAAACGACTCAACAAATTCATCGGCGAAACTGGTTTCTGTTCGCGACGTGAAGCCGACAAACTCATCGAAGACGGTCGTGTTACCATTAATGGTATTGTTCCTGAAATGGGAACCAAAGTATCACCCAACGACGAAGTCCGTATTGACGGGAAAATCATCCGTGATAATAACGAAAAGTTAATCTATCTAGCCTTCAACAAACCCGTCGGAATCGAATGCACTACCAATCTTGACGTTCGCGACAACATCGTAGATTATATCAATTATCCCAAACGTATTTTCCCCATCGGTAGGCTGGACAAAGCCAGCGAAGGGTTGATATTTATGACCAATGATGGCGATATTGTCAATAAAATTCTACGAGCTCGAAACAACCACGAAAAAGAATACACTGTTACTGTCGAGAAACCCATTACGGATCGATTCATAGAAAAAATGTGCAATGGTGTTCCGATTCTAGATACGGTTACTAGAAAATGTAAAGTGGAACAAATCAGCAAATACAATTTCAAAATAATTCTAACACAAGGATTGAATCGTCAAATTCGTAGAATGTGTGAATTTTTAGGCTATGAAGTAACGGCTTTAAAGCGTATTCGTATCATCAATATTTCTTTGGATATTCCTGTTGGTAGATATCGCGAATTGACGGAGGCTGAAATCAAAGAACTCAACCAACTCATCGAACCATCTAGCAAAACGGAAGAAGCAAGTATTCCAACACGAGGCAAAGCCGAACTGAGCGAAGCTAAAATAGAAACTACAAAACGGAGAACGGAATTCATCCAACGAGATGATCCTAGATTTAAGAAAAAAGGAGATTATTGATTTGCTCTTTGCATCTTTGCGAGTAAAAAATAAATAACACAAAGAGCATAAATTACAAAGTTTTATTTGTTTAACAGTCTACGTTGTTCTCTCGCCAAAAGCGTATTCTTCAACAACATTGCGATCGTCATTGGACCAACACCACCGGGAACTGGAGTGATATGGGAAGCCTTTTTACTGACCAATTCAAAATCGACATCACCAGTGATTCGATACCCTTTTTCAGTAGTTTTATCTTCAACACGAGTGATTCCGACATCGATAACCACAGCGCCATCTTTGACCATTTCAGCTTTTAGATAATTCGGCACGCCTAAAGCTGTTATAATAATGTCTGCCTGAGTAGTGATTTGAGCAATATTTTTGGTGTAACTGTGGGTTAAAGTTACGGTTGAATTTCCAGGAAAACCTTTGCGTCCCATCAAAATACTCATGGGTCTTCCAACGATATGACTTCTTCCAATAACAACGGTATGTTTTCCTTTGGTTTCAACTCCATACCGTTCTAACAATTCCAGAATTCCAAAAGGAGTTGCTGGAATAAAAGTAGTCATATCCAACGCCATTTTACCAAAATTTTCAGGATGAAATCCATCGACATCTTTTCTGGGATCAATCGCCATAATTACCTTTTGAGTATCAATCTGATCCGGCAATGGCAATTGCACAATAAAACCGTCAATATTATCGTCTTGATTGAGTTGTTTAATTTTATTCAATAACTCCGTTTCCGAAGTGGTACTAGGCATTTTTATCAAGGTTGATTCAAAACCAACACGTTCGCATGCTTTTACTTTACTACCAACATACGTCAAACTTGCTCCATCATTTCCAACAATAACTGCTGCTAAATGCGGTACTTTCTCGTTGTTTTTCTTCATCAAATCAACTTCTGCAGTGATTTCAATTTTGATATCTTCCGCTATTTTTTTTCCGTCTAGTAGTTGCATGGTGTTGTGAGTTATTGGTTGTGAGTTGTCAGTTGTCGGTTAAAAAGAAATCCCTTGACTGCATTTGGCAACTAGGGATTCTTATGTAAAATATATTCTATTTAAGAGTATCGAACTGACAACCGACAACTGTCAACCGACAATTTCTTACTGCATTCCTTTCATTCCGCCCATCATCTTCATCATTTGTTTTCCGCCTGGGCCTTGCATCATTTTCATCATTTTACTCATTTGGTCGAATTGCTTCATCAACTGATTGACTTCTTCAATTTTTCTACCAGATCCTTTAGCAATTCGGGTTTTTCTTTTCATATCGATGAGAGCCGGTTTACTTCGTTCTTTAGGCGTCATCGAATAGATTATGGCTTCTATATGTTTGAAAGCATCGTCTTCAATTTCCACGTCCTTCATTGCTTTAGAAGCACCTGGAATCATGCCAACTAAATCTTTCATATTCCCCATTTTCTTTACTTGCTGGATTTGAGTTAAAAAATCATCAAACCCAAATTCGTTTTTAGCAATTTTCTTTTGTAATTTTCTAGCTTCTTCCTCATCATATTGCTCTTGTGCTTTTTCTACTAAAGAAACCACATCCCCCATTCCGAGGATTCGTTCTGCCATACGAGATGGATAGAATACATCAATCGCATCCATTTTTTCCCCAGTCCCAACAAACTTAATCGGTTTGTTGACCACCGATTTAATCGTAATAGCAGCTCCACCTCGAGTATCACCATCTAATTTTGTTAAGATAACTCCATCAAAATTCAAACGATCATTAAAAGCTTTAGCCGTATTTACCGCATCTTGACCCGTCATTGCATCTACAACAAATAAGGTTTCATGTGGTTGTATCGCTTGATGCACATTCGAAATTTCGTTCATCATTTCTTCATCCACTGCCAAACGACCCGCAGTATCGACAATCACAACATTATACCCTTTTTCTTTGGCGTATTTGATGGCGTTTAAAGAAATTTCTACTGGATTATTATTGCCTAATTCAGAATACACTTCAACTCCTATCTGATCTCCAACAACATGCAATTGGTTGATTGCTGCTGGTCGATAGACATCACAAGCGACTAAAAGAGGTTTTTTATTCTTTTTAGTTTTTAAAAAATTAGCTAACTTCCCTGAGAAAGTCGTTTTACCTGAACCTTGTAAGCCCGACATTAAAATTACAGTTGGATTTCCAGAAAGGTTAATTCCAGCAACATCACCTCCCATCAATTCAGTCAATTCATCTTTAACCAATTTGACTAAAAGTTGCCCTGGTTGCAAAGTCGTCAATACATTTTGACCAATCGCTTTTTCTTTAACATTGGTAGTAAAATCTTTAGCAATTTTAAAGTTAACATCCGCATCCAATAAAGCTCTACGAACTTCCTTCAACGTTTCTGCAACATTTACTTCGGTGATTTTTCCGTGTCCTTTTAGGATATGAAAGGCTTTGTCTAGTTTATCACTTAAATTATCAAACATGGTTTTATAGGTCTTTAGGAATTGAAATTCATTTCAAAATGCAGGCAAAATTAAGCATTTGCTTTTGAAGTTTTAAGGATTATGTTATAAAAAAACGCTTTTAAAAATATAGTTTTTCAGAAGTAATTCAAAAGAAATAAAGTACAGGATTTGTTTCATAAAAAAAGTTAATTATCCTAAATGTACTTATTGACAATTTATAAAAAAATACGCATTTAATTTGCTGAAGATTGCAATTTTAAGTTGAAAAAAAACTAGCTAAGAGTTGGTTAAAAATAAGAGTCCTATTTGTTTTATTATTAAATCTTCTCAAAAGTTAGAAAATCAATACTTCCATCTTCGGAACTCGTATGTTTTAATTCAATTTTTGAGTCAATTACCGTTAACACGATCCAATCTTCACTAATAGATTTAAAAGAACCTGATTTTTCTAAAGGGAAATCAATTGGTATTTTCACAAAACCACTATCTGTTGTAGAATTCCAAGTTCCTTCTTTAATTGTTGGAGTGTTCGTAGCCACTAGCGGGCCTTTTTCATCAAACACGAAAGAATATCCAGTAAAATCAGTTGTTTCTACAGTTCCTGCTTCTTCATAAAGAGTTACGTTCCAAGTTCCGACAGTTATTATGTTATTCACTTGAGCGGCTGTAATACCTTGAGCAATTGTTTTATCATCTTTAGAACAACTCACAGTTGATGTAATTACAAATAATACCATTGTTAAAAATTTCAGATAATTTTTCATGTTTTATGTATTTTTATTTAGAGCGATTTTAATTACTAAATTCAAAGATAAAATTTTTTCATGTTGTTTTCACAACAATTCAATTTCAGGAATTTTAAAACACTGTCATTTAGTTTAACTTATAGACTACATTCTCTCAGGCACATCGATACCTAACAAACGAAAAGACGATTGAATGGTGTCGGCGACTTTTTTAGAAAGCTGCACTCGAAACACCTTTTTTGTAGTATCTTCTTCACCCAAAATTGAAACAGTTTGATAGAACGAATTGTATTCTTTTACCAAATCATAAGTGTAATTAGCAATTAAAGCAGGACTGTGATTGTTGGCCGCATTTTGAATAACTTCGGGGTATAATTCCAGTTGTTTGATCAATTCTTTTTCTTTGGGATGTAATTCTATAAGCGATAAGGATTGCTTTATATCAAAGTCAGCTTTTCGCAAAATAGATTGAATTCTTGCATAGGTATATTGGATAAAAGGACCAGTATTTCCTGCAAAATCTACAGATTCTTCTGGATTAAAAAGAATTCGTTTTTTAGGGTCTACTTTTAAAATGTAATATTTCAAAGCTCCTAACCCTATGGTAGAATATAATTTGGCTTTTTCAGTTTCTGAATACCCTTCTAATTTCCCTAAAGATTCGGCAAGTTCTTTTGCTGTTTGCGTCATGTCTTCCATTAAATCATCAGCATCTACAACCGTTCCTTCACGAGACTTCATTTTACCAGAAGGCAAATCCACCATTCCATAGGATAAGTGAAATAAATTATCCGACCAATCAAATCCTAATTTTTTTAAGATTAGAAACAACACTTTAAAATGATAATCTTGTTCATTCCCTACTGTGTATACCATTCCTCCAACATCAGGAAAATCTTTTACACGTTGAATTGCTGTTCCAATATCTTGTGTCATATAGACTGCAGTTCCATCGGAACGCAACACAATTTTACGATCTAATCCATCTGAGGTCAAATCAATCCAAACAGAACCATCAGGATCTTTTTCAAAAACACCTTTTTCAAGTCCAATTTGCACCACTTCTTTTCCTAATAAATACGTATTGCTTTCATAATAATACGAATCAAAATCAACACCTAGATGCTTATAGGTTTGGGCGAAACCTTCATAAACCCATTGATTCATTGTCTTCCAGAGCGTAACAATTTCGGGTTTCCCGGCTTCCCAATCGAGAAGCATATTTTGAGCTTCGATCAGAATTGGAGCATTTTTCTTGGCTGCTTCTTCAGTTTGTCCCTCAGCAATCAATGCATTAATTTCTTCTTTGTAGGTTTTATCGAAGGCAACATAATATTTTCCAACTAACTTATCCCCTTTTAAACTTGTATTTTCGGGTGTTTCTCCATTTCCAAATTTTTGCCATGCTAACATTGATTTGCAAATATGAATTCCACGATCGTTGATGATTTGAGTTTTATACACTTTTTTACCTGCAGCTTTACAAATTTCAGCAACGGAATATCCCAAAAGATTGTTACGGACATGCCCTAAATGCAATGGTTTATTAGTGTTTGGAGAAGAATATTCAACCATAATTGCTTTTTCATCATGACTCGGAGCTACAAAACCAAATTGTTGATTTTCTTTTATTGCTTCAAAAAACTGTAAATAATAAGCGTTAGAAATCACAATATTTAAAAATCCTGAAACTACATTAAAGCTAGACACTTCATGAGTATTCTGTATCAAATAATTTCCCAATTGATTTCCAATTTCTAACGGACTACTTTTAATTTGTTTTAAAAAGGGAAATAAGACCAAAGTGATATCTCCTTCGAATTCTTTACGAGTAGCTTGAAATTCTATTGTATCGGAAGAAATATCGAAAAGTTCAGCTAATGCTTTTTGAATAGGAAGAGTTAGAAAATGAGAATGCGACATGGTTATTCTGATTAAGATGCCAAAGATAGGGATAACTCTTTCAAATATAAAAAGGAAATAGAAATACCCTTTTTATAATTTCAAATTTGACCCTCAATTCCTAAAAGACTCATTTATTAAACGACAAACATTTCTATTTGAATTTATTTTTTGTAAGATTATTACATTAAATAAAATCAATTTAATGCATTTCATCGATTTTATTTGCGTTTTAACGACATATTGTTCAATCTTTGGAGAGTCAAATAAAATATATTAATAGTAAATCCCAAATCTACTATGAAAAAATTACTACTCACTATAGCTATTGCTATAACTGTGAATTGTTTCTCGCAATCAATTACAGTTAGCACAAATTCGTACACTGTACCTCAATTAGTAAATACAGTGTTGATCAATTCGCCCTGCGTTTCGGCAACTAACATTACGTGGAAGACCGGAACAAACTTCGCCTCATCGAATGGTATAGGATATTTCCAAAATACCAATCCAAACTTTCCAATGCAAGCTGGAGTCATATTAAGTACAGGAGATGTAACCCACTCCGCTGGACCTAATACTTCTATGCTGAATGATGGTGCTGCAAGTTGGCCAGGAGATTTAAGTTTAGAAAGTACTTTGTTACAATCTGGAATTTTTATGAATTCTGTCAATGCTTCCATATTAGAATTTGATTTTACACCAATTTCACCAACATTTAGTTTCGAATTTTTATTTGCTTCCGAGGAGTATGGCAATTTTCAATGTCAATTCTCTGATGCTTTTGCATTTTTGTTGACAAATACCGCAACTGGTGTTACTAAAAATTTAGCAGTGGTACCGAGTACAAACATACCAATATCGGTAGTTACGATTCGAGATTTCTTATACAACTCATCTTGTCCTTCTGCCAATGCTCAATACTTTGGAAGTTACAATGGAGGTTCATCTGCTGCAACTGCTGCTATAAACTATAATGGTCAAACAAAATTGATGAATGCTTCTGCAGTATTGACTCCGAATGTGATGTATCATATTAAATTGGTGATTGCAGATCGTTCTGACGAAAGTTCTGATTCTGCTATTTTTATCTCCTCCGATACATTTAATATTGGTCAAGACGTTCTAGGAATGGATATGACTACTGCTAGTAATACGGCTTTATGTTTTGGTACAAGTCAAACTTTGGTATCGAATTTAGACCCTACTTTATATACATTTAGTTGGACAAAAGATGGCGTTGCAATTCCAGGAGAAAGTGGTCCGGATATGACGGTTACACTCCCAGGTGTATATGGCATTACTTATCAAAAAATGATCAATGGATGTCAACCAGTTACAGATTTTATTACTGTTGAATATTTACCAGAAATCTTAGCTCAAAACCCAATCAATTTATATCGTTGCAATACAGGAAGCACAACCTATTCTTTTGATTTATCGTTGAATACTCCAATTGTTAAAACAGGTTTGAATCCTTTAACTCAAGTAACTTATTATGCTACTTTAGCAAATGCAAATGCTGGAATCAATGCACTTCCGACAACATATACAAGTGCTCCTGGCACTACAATATTTGTAAGAGTTAAAAATCATCTAAATTCTTGTTATGTAGTAAAATCATTTCTATTATTAACTTCTGCACCACCTGTTGTCAATACATTACCTAATTTGACAAAATGTTCAGGTTCTGCGTTTAATAATGCTGGTTTTGATTTAAACCAACAAAACGCAAATGCATTAGGAACTCAATCTGTATTAGAGTATTCTGTTTCTTACTATAGTTCTATGTCTAATGCAACTAGTGGTACAAATCCTATTAGTAACAATTTTATTTTCGCGACGAATAACACTCCAATGTACGTTCGTGTTCAGAGTATAACCGATAGTTTTTGCAATGCAATTTCTAGCTTTTCATTGTTTATTAGTCCACTTCCTCCGGTAGATGTACTTACACCAGTATTTGTGTGTGATCATTATACATTACCGACATTGATTAATGGAAATTATTTTACGGAACCAAACGGAAATGGTATCCCAATGTTTGCTGGAGACAATATTACTACAACTTCAACGGTATATATTTTTAATCAACCGAATGGACCAACAGGATGTTCTAATAGCAGTAATTTTGCGGTAACAATACTAGACCCAATATCTCTAGTTCCTCCTAGTGATAGTTACTGTGGAAGTTATACACTACCAAATCCTGCTGTGGGTCATTTCTATACAAGTCATGGTGGGACTGGAACTTTAATTCCTGGAGGTACAACCATTACTGCTACTCAAACTATGAACTTTTATTACGAGTCGACCATTGCTCCCTTTTGTATTATAGATGAAGATTTTACAATTACAATTTTACCAACGATAAGTTTAATTACTTTTGATAACGTTTTTGACTGTACATCTTATACTTTACCGACATTAACTCTAGGAAATTATTTTACAGAAACAAGTGGTGGAGGAACTTTATTACCCGCTGGAACAGTTTTGACTACTTCTCAAACAGTTTATGTTTATGCTGTTACTCCAGATAATTGTGCTGCATATGCTTCATTTGATGTAATAATTGGTTTTGATACTCCAGTTGATGTATCACAATGTGAACCTTATGCTTTACCATCTTTAACCATTGGAAAATATTATACAGGACCTCAAGGATCAGGAACGGAAATTTTAGCGGGCACTGTTATTAATTTAACCCAAACAATTTATGCTTATGTTCCAACTACTAGCGGAAACAATTGTACTGATAATATTCATTTCACAGTTTCTATTGCGCAACCAATAATTGATGTATTACCTAATGTCTCAGCTTGTGAAAGTTATATTTTACCTACTCTAACAAGTGGAGAATATTATACTGGAACAAATGCTACTGGAACAAATCTTCATACGGGTGATATAATAAATAGTAGTCAAAATATATACATCTTTAAACAATCAACTTCTAGTGCTACCTGTAATAATCAGTCAAGTTTTGTAGTCACTATCAATGCTTTACCAATTATTGATTCAAGATCTGATATTGATATTTGCAATTCTTATGTTTTAACGGATTTAACTGTTGGAAATTATTTTACTGGACCAAACGGGACTGGAACACAATTGCCTGGCGGAACAGTTATTACAACTTCTCAAACCATTTATATTTATGCTGTTTCTACGGTAGCTCCTTTTTGTAGCAATGAAAACAGCTTTAATATCACAGTGTATTCAATCGAAGCGGATTCGCCTGCAAATGTTGTGGCTTGTGACAGTTTTACTTTAGCACCTTTAACTATAGGAAATTATTTTATTCTTCCTGGAGGACCAAGTAGTGGTGAAGGAAATATACGGTTTGCTGGTGATGTAATTACAACATCTCAAACGATGTATGTATATACAGAATCAGGAGAAAGAATCAATTGTACTGATGAAAATAGTTTTACTATAACAATCAACACATCCCCAGTAGTTGCTCCAATTGCACATGTTAATGCTGCGAATTTATATACATTACCTGCATTAACAGTAGGTAACTATTATACTGGCCCAAACAAAACTGGAACTTTATTAAATGCTGGTGATACTATTTCTTCAGATCAAACAATCTATGTATATGCAGAAACTGGAACAACACCGAATTGTTCGGATGAAAAAAGTTTTTCCACAACTATATTTAATGTGGATGAATTAGTAAATGTAACAACTTGTGAAAGTTATACTTTACCAGCTTTGAATGTTGGTGCCTATTATACAGGTCCATTAGGAACAGGAACACATTTACTAGTTGGACAAGCTATCACTAATTCACAAACGATTTATGTTTATAGTATTGCTCCTTTTGATTCAATTAGTTATGATGAAAGTAGTTTTGATGTTACTATTGTTGATGCTCCAGTTGCTAATTCAATACCATCAAACATGCTTAAATTGTGTGATACTGATGGAACAAATGATGGATTAACTAATTTTGATCTTACTTCATTAAGTGCAACAATTTTAGGAAATCAAACAGGATCTGAATTTACAGTTACCTACTTCACCTCTTTTGATCATGCAGTATCAGGAACAAATTCGGTAACTACAACAGATATAAAAACAATATTTGTTCGTGTTTCGAATATGCTTACTACGAATTGTTTTGATATAAAAAGTTTCCAAATAAAAGTAAATAAATTACCTGAACCAAAACCACAAAGTGGCATAATGTGTTACGATACTAAGAATAATGTATTGTTAAATCCGTATACCATCTTAAGTGGTTTAAGTCCTAGTAATTATTCTTTTGAATGGGTAAACGAAGAGGGTGTTGTAGTAGGATCTGGAAGCAATTATACAGCACTACTTCCTGGAGTTTATTCTGTAGTTGCTACTGATATTCTTACGGGTTGTTCTTCAGAACCTGCGCCAGCAACTGTACTTTCTTCAGAACCAGCAATTGTAAGCTATGCTTTGTCACAAAATTTTGAAGATAATCAAGTGATAACTATTGAAGCTGTTGGTGTTGGAGGAGATTATGAATACCAATTAGATTTTGGTCCATTCCAAGACAGTCCAACTTTTGAAAACGTTTCTTCAGGAACTCATACCATTACTGTGAGAGATAAAAATGGTTGTGGAAACACTACTTCTCAAGCATTAGTAGTCAACTATCCTAAATTTTTCACTCCTAACGGAGATGGTTTTAATGACACTTGGAATATCAAAGATTTGAAAAATCAAACCAATTCAGTTATTTATATTTATGACCGATATGGTAAAATAATGAAACAAATCCAACCAAACGGAAGTGGTTGGGACGGAACATTGAGTGGTCAACCTGTGCCTTCAGATGATTATTGGTTCACAATCACCTACAAAGAAGATAATGTTGAGAAAGAATTTAAATCTCACTTTGCCATGAAAAGATAATATTAAAAGGTAGGAATTTTATATTTTCGATTTTTTTGTAACAAGTAATGATTTTTATAGTCTACTTAGTACATCAATCAAAAATAGAATTAGTTATAAATTTTATAAATGAGTTTTATATAAATTGAGTTTTAGTTAGAGAGAAAAAAACCAGAGTGTGCACTCTGGTTTTTTGTTTTTAGTAAGTAAGAAAATAAATTACCATTTCAGTATTGCACTTGCCCATGTAAATCCACTACCAAATGCAGCTAAAACTACAACATCCCCTGATTTAATTTTACCCAATTCCCAAGCTTCAGTCAAAGCAATCGGAATTGAAGCTGCGGTTGTATTTCCATATTTTTGAATGTTGTTAAACACTTGATCGTCATTCAACCCAAATTTCTTTTGAATAAATTGGGAAATTCGAAGATTGGCTTGATGAGGAATAAGCATATTAATGTCACTTACATTCAAATTGTTGGCTTCTAATCCTTCATAAATTACCTCACTAAAACGTACGACCGCATTTTTAAAAACAAATTGGCCATTCATATACGGAAAATAACTTTCATCATCTGGGTCATTATCTTTAAGGATATCTGTCACCCATCTTCCACCCATCCCTGGAGCTAAAACGGATAATTCTTTGGCATGCTCACCTTCAGAATGTAAATGGGTTGATAGAACTCCTTTTGTAGTATCTACTTCTCTCGAAATCACCGCCGCACCAGCACCGTCTCCAAAAATGACAGAAACTCCACGTCCTCTATTAGACATATCTAAACCAATAGATTGCAATTCAGATCCTACAATTAATATATTTTTATACATTCCTGTTTTAATGTATTGATCTGCTATCGATAAAGCATACACAAATCCAGAACATTGATTACGAATATCTAAAGCACCTACCGTTCGCAATCCCAATTCCTTCTGCAACATCACTCCAGGACCTGGGAAATAATAGTCAGGGGAAATAGTGGCAAATACAATAAAATCGATTTCTTCCATAGAAACACCTGATCTTTCAATAGCAATTTGAGCAGCTTTCACTCCCATTGTAGTTGTCGTTTCACCACTACCTTTAATTACATGACGTCGCTCTTTGATACCGGTTCTTTCTTGAATCCATTCGTCGTTCGTATCAATGATTTTGGACAAATCATCATTGGTGACAATATTTTCTGGAACATAGTAACCAAGTCCAGTTATTTTGGAGTGATACATTTTGTAGTGTTTTTAAATAAAAAAAGGAAGTCAAATTTAAACAATTGACAATTGTATGCTACAAAAAATGTCTTTAAATTATAAATACACTTTCTATTGATAGTAAATCACAAGTATTTACTTTATAAACTTTAAAGACTGTCTTCCAGTATCATTATGAAGATTAAGCAAATACGTTCCCGATGGATATGGAAAATCGAATGAATAATTCTTCGTGGAAGCTTTGTCGATGGTGTCTATCTTTAGTGATTTGATGAATTTACCTGACACATCATAAATTTCAATAACGACGTGATCGCTTTGCGTAAACTCTATGGATATATTCAATTTATCTTTAACTGGATTTGGAAGAATCGCTACTTTTAAAGGAATTCGATTAGTCTCAATAAAATTCGGGTTCGATAAATTATTTTCACTAAATTTATAAATGGTTGCGCCTGATGCGTAGGCTAAAGTGTTCGATAGAAAGAAAATTCTATTCAAGTTACTACCTACTCCAATGTCTGTCCAGGTATCTCCTCCATCTTGTGTTTCCATAAATGGAAAGTTTGTCCCTAGTGAAGAAGTATATCCACCCATCCAACCATAATTTTCAGTTAAAAACCCAACAGCTTGAACACTCGTAAATGGCACTTCTTTACTAATCCAATTTACACCACTATCTAATGAACGTATCATTTTTCCATTATTAGGTGCATTGGCTTCCACGGAACCAAAAATCACTTCACTATTAGAAGATAAGATTTGCAATTTCCATACATATTCTCCTGGAATATTTGAGTTATAAATAGGTGTCCAAGTGGTTCCTCCGTCTGTAGTTTTCAAAATAACACCTCCACTTGCTGTAGCTCCAGAGGCATACCCAATATTTTCATCTAAGAATTGAATTTCAACTAAAGCAGTAGCGTACGAACTCATATCTATAGAGGTCCAAGTAGCGCCACTATCGGTTGACTTGATAATTAATGCAGGTGAAAAATAAGCACCACAACCATAAACTGTAGAAGTTCCTACAGTATCCAATCCACAAATTGCGCCCGGATTAATAGGAAGATTAGTCACTGGTAACCAGTTGGTTCCTCCGTCAATAGTTTTTAAAAACAAACTATTTAACGTTCCGAGAAAACCTATATTTTCATTTAAAAATTCAATATTTCTAAAATAATAATTGCCTCCTAAGGATTGTTCTGTGACTTGTGTTGACCAAGTTGCACCGCCATCCGTAGTTTTATAGACCGCTGCATAAGCACCATTCGCTGCCCAACCAATATTTTCATTGATAAAAAAAACATCATCAAATCGTTGATTGTCGATATTGGTAACTGCTGAAGGCAAAGGTCGCCATTGCAATTGAGCTTGAAGAGAAATAGAAAACAAGACTGTTAGTAAGAATAGCTTTTTCATTGTTTTTTTACAAATTTAAATAAATTAGGCAATTTATAGGTAGATATCTTTCAGCAATTATTGAATTATTTTTCATATTCTAGAAAAACAATTTCTTTTTCTTTGAATGCTATTTTGCTTTCAAAAAAAACAGGTTGAGATTCAAAAAAAGCTTCAATCAAATACCCATTCCCTTTAAAATAAGAATTCACAACTTGAACTTTTATAGTGGAACTTTTCACTGGTTTTAATTGAAAAGGGTAAACTAAAGTAGTTGTTTTTTCTATTGAATCGATACCTAATAATTTTGACGGCAACTCATTTACATCATCATAAAGTGACGCAATGTATGGATCATTAGGGTGCTCATAACAGCTTTTAGTATCTAAATTAGCGATGCTTCTTCCGTTTTTTAAAACTAAAGTTTCATCGGTAAAAGCTAAAATATCTTTACTATCATGCGTAGCGATAACACATGTAATTCCTTTCGTTTTTAGATAATGAAACACTTTTCGACGCAAACTGTTTTTTCTAAAATTATCAATATGACTAAAAGGTTCATCCAATAAAACTATTTCAGGTTCTAAGGCTAAAATTCTAGCTATTGCAACACGTTGCATCTGACCTCCACTTAAGTATTGTGTTTGTACTGAACTAAATTCTGTCATTTCTACAAGTTCTAATAATTCTGCTATTCTTTTTTTCTTTTGATTTGGATAGAAATTAGATAGAAATTTTCCCACATTTTCAGCTACAGTAATAAAAGGCATTAAATCGAAATCTTGCGCTAAATATTTCATATTTTCCACTCCTGGAATTAAATGAAACTTCGGACCCAATACTTCTTTTTGATTCCAAAAAATTTGACCTTCATTTAAGTCATACAATCCATAGATAAGTTTCAGTAAAGTGCTTTTACCACATCCACTTTCCCCAATAACAGCAAGGTTTTTTCCTTTTTCTATTATAAAAGAAACCTCTTGAATTATTGTCTTGTCAGAATACGAAAAAGAAATATTTTTTACTTGTAGCATAATTTCGAATGAAGCACAAAATTGAACATTTTACATTGAAATAAAAAATAGCTTTAAAAAGAGAACCTGTAAATCAACGATTTTTTATCTAAAGTGGTCGATTTTACTACATAAAAAGCTTTTTTATGAAAAATAAAATTACTTTTGTTCTACCCTTAATTTACAAATAGATCTTAAAAATGAAGTTAAAAGTCTACTTACCTGTAGCATGCTGCTTTTTGATGCAATTTGTTCATTCACAAATTGGTATAGGAACCACCACCCCAAATGCGACCTTAGATATTCGATCTTCAAATCCAGTTACTCCAACCAATACAGATGGAATATTAATTCCAAGAGTGGATGCTTTTCCAGTAACAAATCCAACGGTTTCTCAAAACGGAATGTTGGTTTTTCTAACTACTGTTTCTGGCTTGAATCAACCTGGTTTTTATTACTGGAATAATGCTACCACAAGTTGGATTGGCATCAATTCTACAGTAAATTCAGATGCGGATTGGTTTAAAGTTGGGACGACAACCGCTCCTACAGCTATAACCGATGCTATGTTTCATACAGGAAATGTTGCCATTGGTAAAAACACAACATCCTATCCATTAGAAATTCAGAATACCACTTTAGATAGAAATATCAATAATACCCTTACAAGCTCCACTTCAAACACATTGGATAAAATCGGTGTATTGAATACCATTTCTGGAAATACAAATGACCCATCTTATGGTACTAGTAATGTTTTAAGTGGGACAGGAAACGGAACTCACTTCGGAACAAGTAATACCTTGACTGGAACTGGTACCGCTACACATTATGGAAATTACACTACTATTTCAGGTTCCGGTTCAGGGCTACAAGTTGGCAGTCGACAAACAATTAGTAATTCAGGAAATGGAACGCATTACGGAATTAGCAGTTCAATAAGTGGCGCGGGAACTGGTGATCATTATGGAAATCTTACTGATTTAAGTGGTGCTGGAACTGGCGAACAACATGGCAGTGATAATTTGGTAAGCAATACTGGAAATAACCTTCACTTCGGAACCAATAATGTTATGACTGGAACGGGAACGGGAGCTCATTACGCCTTCAACTCGACACTCTCAGGAGCTGGAACTGGAAGACAATATGGCATTTACAATACCCTTTCGAATACGGGAAATAATTTACATTATGGTTCTTACAATGACTTAAGCGGAACTGGAACTGGGAATCATTATGGAATTGTCAATAATCTTAGCAATACAGGTTCTGGACTAATGTATGGGATTTACAATACGATTAGCAATTCGGGTAATGCCAATCATTTTGGGAGTTATACTGATTTAACAGGAGCAGGAACTGGACAACAAATTGGTAACAACGCAACCATCAGTAATACGGGAAGCGGCATTCATTATGGCTTTTATTCTGATTTAAATGGTGCTGGAAGTGGAGATCAATATGGCATCAGCAACGATATCAACAATACAGGAAGTGGTATTCATTATGGTAATTTCAATCTTTTATCAGGTATAGGATCGGGTCAACAATATGGCATTTCAAACGCTATAACGAATTCAGGAAATGCTACTCATTACGGAGTATACAATTCATTAACTGGAACTGGAACTGGAAACAAATACGGGTCATTCAATCTTATTAATTCAGCAGCAGGTGGAACGCACTTTGGTGTTTATTCTGAAGTTTTAAAAGCGGGTACCAATTATGCGGGCTACTTTTTAGGAAATGTTGCCATAGGAACTACCTTAGCAAACACCTATTTATTTCCTCCTTCTCGCGGTACGAATGGGCAAATTTTACAAACAGACGGCACAGGAAATGTTACTTGGCAAAGTCTCAACAGTTCAGCTTGGCAAACAACAGGAAATAGTGGTACAACTACAGCTTCAAACTTTATAGGAACTACTGACAACCAAGATATCGTTTTTAAAAGAAATGGAATACGAGCCGGCTATATCGGTGATCCAACTTATGATGGTAGTTTTAACTATAATAACGGAAACACCGCTTTTGGAGCGAATTCGCTCTTAAATCCTACAATTAACTTTGCCTCCCAATTTGGAGTACGAAATTCAGCTTTTGGTGCGAATGTATTAACAGCTATAACCACTGGACAAAGAAATACTGCTATGGGAGATTTTGCACTTTTCTCCAACACTACTGGCTCTGAAAATACCGTCTATGGTTCAGGTGCTATGTTCTCAAACACTACTTCAAATTTTAATGTTGCTATTGGTCGCCAAGCAATGACTACGTATAACGCGCCTTTTTTAGCCAATACTGGAAACACTGCCATCGGTTTTGCTGCTTTAAGAAACTCATTAATAGGAACAAATAATGTTGCAATAGGATACGATGCTTTGCGAAATGTAACTGGAAACGGAAACATTGGAATCGGTTTTCAAGCAGGAAGGTTAGAAACTGGAAGCGATAAATTGTATATCGAAAATTCCAATGCAGATGCTAATAGTGCATTGATCTATGGTGAATTCAACACCAATATCGTTCGTGTAAATGGTGAAATTCAAGTGGGAAACCCAACCGTAAGTGGTTATGCTTTACCAACAACAAGAGGATCCAATTTACAAATATTACAAACCAATGGTGCTGGAGCAACTTCATGGGTAAACCCATCGACTTTAGCTATTACTGAAACCGATCCTCAAGTTTCTTCTACTACAAACAATTCGATTCCAAAATGGAATGGAACTACTTTAGTAGATGGTGTCGCTATTGATGATGGAACCAATTTCGGAATTGGAATTACACCAAGTGCAGGAAACAAACTAGAAGTAAATGGCAAAACCAAAACTACTAATTTTCAAATGACAACTGGTGCTGCAAACAATGCGGTATTACAAAGTGATGCTACTGGAAATGCTAGTTGGGTGGCTCCAACTTCTCTTTCTGTAGTTCGAACCAATTTAAGTGGAAACCAAGCTTTAACCAATGCTGGTTGGCAGATTGTCAATTTTAATACCGTGGTTTTTGATATTAATTCTGAATTTAATACAGGCGCCAATCGTTTCGTTGCCACAAAATCAGGCTACTATGAAGTAAATGCTGGTTACCATACAGACAATCAAACCAATACTCAACTCTACTCAATCGGTGTTTATAAAAACGGTTCATTATACCAACTAACTTCAGGGAACCATTCTAATTTAGGTGTTGTTTCAAGAAATATTAATTGTATTGTTTATTTAACAATTGGCGAATATGTTGAAATTTTTGCCGAGAACTATCAATCGAGTGTTTCTATCGATTCGTATTCAGGAATAACATACTTTGAAGTAAAACAAATTCGATAAACTATCCAACCCTAGTATAGTTTAAAATCCCATTAGAATTTTTAAAAAGATAAAAATCATTACTTTGAATGACGTGATTTTTATAATACAATAACTGATTCTTTACTCAGTTGATTATCCTATAATAATTTTTGAATTATTTTAAGAATTCTTTATTTATTAGTAGTAAGTTTTATAAGATAATAAAATATGAATTTGCTATTAATACGTTTTGCGAATGATAAATCAAGAAAAATGTAGGGGTATTATTATAAATACATTAATGAATCACCCTAACATTAACACAACATTCTTAGTTATAAAGTACTGAATTACATGTTTATTTCGACAATTCTGTATAGAGTTTACATAAAAAAGTGAGTAAAACATCTATTTCTTTGACTCTTCCTATAAAATAAAAAACCGTATAGTTTTTTTGCAGTTTGAATTTATAAATTATAGTCACTCATCGACTTAAATTTGAGATTCAACAAAAACATTTTAAACTCATGAAAAAAATTCTCTTATTACTCTTCCTAATGTGTAGTGCATTAGGATTCTCACAACCCGTTGCAGGACCGACTGCGCCGCCAGCAAGAAATTCTTGGGATGTATTTTCGGTCTTCAGCGATGCTACCTATACTGCTGTGCCAGGTACTAGGAACTACAACCCAGGATGGGGCCAAGCTGGTTCCGGTGCCGTTATCGATTTAGGTACGGGCGACAATGTCTGGCGTGCTTCAAATCTTAATTATCAAGGTTTAGATTTTGGAGCTAACGTTAACGTTTCAGCAATGACAACTTTTCACGTAGACGTATGGACTGCAGATGAAACTTCATTGCAGTTCTTTCAAATTAATAACGGAGGTGGTGAGAGATCAATTACCCTCACTCCGTTAAATCAAAATTCATGGAATAGCTATGATATACCATTAACAGATTGGACAAGTCAAGGAGGTTTCAATGTAAATGCTTTATTTCAGTTCAAAGTTGTAGGTACTGGCGGAAAAACTCTTTATTTCGATAACATGTATTTCTTTCGACCAGCTACTACTCAGCCTCCAACTCTTGGACCATTAACAATACCATCTCAAGCGGTTGGAGCTAGTCCATTTTCATTGACAGATCCAACATCCAATAGTGCAGGTGCTTTTACTTACACAAGTAGCAATACTGGAGTTGCTACAATTATTGGAAATACCGTAACTGTTGTAGGAGTGGGTACTTCTACCGTTACAGCTACTCAAGCTGCAAACGGAGGTTACGGATCAGGATCCACTTCTGCTACTTTAAACGTTTCTCCACCAGCAGATCCAACGCCTCCTGCAAGAAATTCTTGGGACGTATTATCACAATATAGTAGTGCTTACACCAATGAAGCAGGTGTGATTTTTGACACTTTTGGGGGCACGAGTATTGTTGGAGATATAGCTTTATCTGGCGGAAATATCGCAAAACTATACACTGGACACAATTACTCAGGAATTAGAGCGAATGGAGTTGGAAGCTTAAATGTATCAGCAATGACTCACGTGCATTTTGATGTTTATTCTCCCAATTTTACGTCTATGAGAATGAAACTTGAAGCGGCTAATGGCTCTAATTTTGAATTAAATGTTCCTGGTGGAACAGTTCAAAATACTTGGAATTCGTATGATATTCCTTTAAGTTCCTTTACAAGTGTAGACTTATTCAATTTAAGATGGTTAGTTCCAGTTACTTTTGGTCAAAATGCTACACTTTACATTACCAATGTATATTTCTACAGACCTGCTACTGTTCAACCTCCAACTTTCGGAACTTTTACTGTTCCAGCTCAATTAGTTGGTGCACCAAATGTTATAATAACGCCACCTACCTCTAATAGTGCTGGTGCTTTTTCATATTCTAGTAGTAATACTACTGTAGCAACCATTGTGAATGGAAATGAAATTCAAATAATTAGTGGTGGAACTACAGTTATTACTGCAAACCAAGCAGCCGCTGGACCTTATGGAACAGGAAGTACTATTATTACCTTGACTGTAAGTTATCCAGCTCCTGGACCATCTCCAGTACCACCAACTAGACCTCCTGGGGACGTTTTTTCTTGTTTCACTGGTGGTGACTATGCCGATCCAATACCTGCAATGGTGCGAGCATTTTGGACAGCTGGAACATCTTTAAGTACAATACCGAACGGAGCAAATACTTGTTTACAAGTAGATAACTTAGGATATCTCGGATATATTACCCCTGGTGCAAACTACAACGTAACTGGTAAGACAAAACTTCACGTAGATATCTATTTGAATACGCCAATTGCTAATATGTTTATCTTCCTTTTATCTAATGGGGATCAACTATACAATACAGGTCCACTTGTAGCCGGTTGGAATCCTATAGAAATTACTTTGTCTACTTCATATCCTGGAGCAAATTTGGCTGATATTTACGGTTTCAAGTTTGAACACAACCAAGGTCCTACAAGACAAATTTATTTAGATAATATTTATTTCTATACTCCTACTGGTACAGACCCCGGTTTAACTAATTTTACAATTCCAGCAAAGGTTTTTGGAGATCCCGATTTTGCAATTACTCCACCTACGTCAAATAGTGGAGGTGCGTTTACGTACTCAAGCGGTAATACAAGTGTTGCCACTATTGTAAATGGTAATGAAATACACCTTGTAGGTTTTGGTACAGCGACAATTACCGCAAACCAAGCTCCAGATGGTATTTATGATGGTGGTTCTATTTCTGCCTCATTAGTGGTAGCAGCTCCACCATTGGCAATTGCTGCCGATACTCCTCCAGCAAGAAATGCATGGGATGTTGTATCTCTATATAGTAATGCTTATACCAATATACCCTCTACTGTTTGGATTGGAATTTCTTCAATAACAGACGAAGTAATTCAAGGAAATGACACTAAAAAAATGAGTAACTTCCTTATAGAGCTTTTAAATTTCGCTCCAACAGATGTTTCAGAAATGACTATGTTACACATGGACATTTATACACCTGATTGTCCTGCATTAAATATTTGGTTATTAAATAATGGTGATAGAAATGCACAAATTTCCCCAGCAGTTAATGGATGGAGAAGTATAGATATTCCTTTGTCGACCTATTCAAATGCTGGTTTAAATTTAAGTGGATTAATACAAGTTAAATTTGAAAGTTTAACAGGCTCAGGAAAAACGGTTTATGTGGATAACGTTTATTTCTACAGACCAGCAACACTTCCTCCTGCAACAGTAGGATCATTTTCTGTTCCTGCTAAAAATGTTGGTGACCCTAATTTTACAATAACTCCTCCAACATCTAATAATACAAGTCCATGGGTTTATACAAGCAGTAATAGTGCTATTGCAACAATTGTAAGTGGAGATCAAATACAAGTTGGTACAGGTGGTACATGTACAATTACAGCTACACAAGTTACTGATGGTACTTATGGACCAACACTTAGAACAGCTACTTTTGTAGTTAGCTTTCCTGCTCCTGGCCCATCCCCTACTCAACCAGCAAGAGATCCTTTAAAAGTGCAGTCTGTATATAGTGCGGCCTATACCACTGATCCGGGTTTTGATATGGTGAGAGCTTATTGGACCGCTGGAGCAACTTTGACTACAGTACCTAACGGTACTGATACAGCCTTAAGAGCTGATAACCTGGGCTACATAGGTTTAATTGATTCTAGTGAAAGACGTTTGAATGTTTCAACAATGACTACTTTGCATTTGAATGTATATGTTGATGCACCATTTGCTAACTTGTTTTTCTGGCTATTAACTGATGGTGATCAAAGAAGAGATATTACAAACCTTCAAGCTGGTTGGAACACAGTCATCATAAATTTATCTGAATTTGCAGGAGCTAATTTATCTAATGTTTACGGATTTAAATTTGAGCAAAATCAACCATCTCCCCTTAGATTTTATCTTGACAACGTTTATTTTTATAATGAGAATGTTACTTATTACCAAGATAGTGATGGTGATACGTATGGTAATCCATTGGTTTCACAACTGGCTATTTCTCAACCTGTTGGATATGTAACGAACAACTTAGACTGTGATGATACCAATGCATTATTGAATCCAACGAATCCTTGCCCTACGAACTCAATAGTAGACCTTACTTTATTTGTAGAAGGTTATTATTTAGGAGCAAGTACAATGAACTCTGTGCAGTTAAATCAGTGGGATGGTGTTACACCAGCTACCGCTCCT